>CAZLYF010000078.1:0-2060 GCA_964563725.1 uncultured Oscillospiraceae bacterium | reverse complement strand
GTCTCATGCTGACAGGCCTGCTGTCGGACGCGGGAAGGACCGTCCTGACCAAAAAGACCGGCCCGCTGGTGCAGCTGCCGGGCCAGTGGGAGATTGACACCGCGGAGCTTGCCGAAAACGCGTACCGGGAAGAGTTCGCGGCGACAGGCGGCTGGCCGCCTGAAATCATCGGTACCTGGGTCGGCTATTGGATGAATGTGTGGGGACAGACCACCAACTATCGCAACGGACGCTACGACATGACGATCTTTGAGATGCCCAGCTGGAACAGAACCGGGACCTCGAAAACCCTTGAGCCAGCGGATAAAGTGATTGTTGAAGGCGACATCCTGCATCTCTCGGACCACGGTGTCGATGGCGACTTGCGCAGGATCAGCCTGCCCTATGTCCGCCTGGACGCCGAGGAGGAAACCGCCGCGGAAGGGGTGGACCCGGCCGTGATCGGGACCTTCGGCGCCAGGATGAACGGCGCGTACGTCGAGTGGACCTTCCACGGAGACAGGCGTTTCACGCAGGTCACCCCGTATGAGGAAGGGAAGGAGAACGGGAGCTTCCTCACCGGCGGCGGGGAACTGGCCATCCTCCTAAACGGGAAGATCACCAGGTGTTCCTACAAGGAAGTGAAAAACGGTCTCATGCTGACAGGCCTGCTGTCGGACGCGGGAAGGACCGTCCTGACCAAAAAAACCGGCCCGTTGGTGCAGCTGCCCTTCCAGTGGACCATGGACTGACGCGTACGCCTTGCCCCGTTTAGGCGGGCAAGGGACCCCTGGGACAGAGGGCCGGCCTGCCGCTTCCCGGATGCGGCGGCCCTCTCCCGGGGGGCCGGACGGGACAGCGGATCCGCTGATGAAAGGAGAGAAGACATCATGAAGAAATTTCCAAGGCTGTCTTCACTGTTGCTGGCGCTGTGCCTGCTCGTCTCAGCGTCCTCCGCTCCGGCGCTTGCTGATATGGCGTACCGGGAAGAGTTCGCGGCGACAGGCGGCTGGCCGCCGGAAACCATCGGTTCCTGGGTCGGTTATTGGATGAATGTGTGGGGACAGTTCACCTTTTATCCCAACGGGCGCTACGACCTGACGGTCTTTGAGACCCCCAGCCTGAACCGCACCGGGACCTCGAAAACCCTCGAAGCGGCAGACGAGCATACCGCTGAGGGCGACGTCCTGCATATTTCGGATCACGGCGTGGAGGGCGACCTGCGCAGGGTCAGCCTGCCCTATGTACGCCTGGACGCGGAGCTTGAAACGGCGGCGGAATGGGTGGACCCGGCGGTGATCGGGACCTTCGGCGGCAGGATGAACGGCGCGTACGTCGAGTGGACCCTGCACGGGGACGGGTGTTTCACGCAGGTCATCCCGTATGAGGAAAGCAAGGAGAACGGGACCTTCCTCACAGGCGGCGGGGAACTGGCCATCCTCCTGGGCGGCAAGATCAGCCTGTATTCTTATGAAGAAGCGAAGAACGGTCTCCTGCTGACAGGCCTGGCGGAGGCGGGGATCAAGCTCCTAAAAAAAAAGACCGGCCCGCTGGTGCAGCTGCCTGCCCAGTGGACGGTGGACTGACGCGCGCCATGTCGCGAAAGGATTGAAGAGCGATGGTGAAAAGCAAAAGGCTGCTGGCGGCCGCGACGGCGCTGTGCCTGCTGGTCCTTCTGGCGGGCGCCTGGGCGGAAATCCTTGTAACGCCCTCGAAACACCCGGAAACGGGCGGCTGGCAGCCGGATCTCATCGGTTTCTGGGTGGGCTTCCACAAAGGGCAGTGGACTCAGTTCTCGTTCTATCCCAGCGGACGGTATGACATGATGGTGTTCGAGTCGCCTGACCTGGACGCGTCGGGGACGACAGCGACGATCGGAAAAATGGACATCGTCAGCTCCGACGGTTATTTCATGAGTCTTGCCCTGGACGGGGAGACGAGCCTCTTTCGCCGGGTTGAATCGCCATACGTACGCGTCAGGGAGGCAGACGGGGCCATGGCCGCGTTCGTGGACCCGGAGCTGATCGGCACCTACGGCGGCAGACGGGGCAGGTCCTATATCGAATGGAGCTTTCATGGGG
>CAZLYF010000077.1:0-15190 GCA_964563725.1 uncultured Oscillospiraceae bacterium | reverse complement strand
CGCCGCCCGTCAGCACATGGGCCACCTCCTGCACTTCCAGGCGCAGCCCGTTCATGAGCGATTGGGAGTCGGCCTGGATCACGCCGGCATGGTCCAGCACCATGACCCGGCCCGCCGATTGGTTGGCGGAGGACAGCGCCTGATCGTACAGCGCCTGGGCGTCCTGCTCCGCCAGGGCAAAGCTCAGGCTGCCCGCGATCGTCGTTACCCTGAGCACGCTGAACATCATGCGCGGCACCCTGAACCTGATCACCAGCGGAAACTGGGTCGACGGCCTGAGGGGGCCCTTCATCCGCTTCGCCAACCAGCGCGTGCTGGGCATCCAGACGGCGATCTACATCTGGCTGGGCGTGCTCCTGTTCACCTACGGCCTGCTGTACTGGACGAAGCTCGGCCGCGACATCCTGGCGCTGGGAGGAAACAAGGTCGCCGCCAGGCGCATCGGCATCAGCGAGACGAGGGTCTACCTGCTTGCCTTCGGATACATGGGCCTGCTTTCGGGGCTTGCCGCGGCGATCGCTTGCTCCAAACTGAAGATCGCCCAGCCTTCAAACGGCATCGGATATGAAATGCAGCTCATCGCGGCCTGCGTGATCGGAGGGACCCTGTTTTCCGGCGGCATCGCCTCCATCCTCGGGACCTTCCTGGGCGTCCTTCTCCTGGGGGTCATCGACAACGGGCTGGTGCTGTCGAAGGTGCCCGTGTACTGGCAGGAACTTGCGACGGGGATCATCATCATCCTCGCCATCGCCTCGGGCGTCATCAAGGGCGGCGCCAAGAGGCGGGGCAGGGCCTCTCCAGCGGGAGGAAAAGCAGCGTGAAGGGCAGATTCGGCCGCAGTTCGAACGAGCGGGTCCTCGCGGCGGTGTTCGCGGCGCTGTTCGTCGCTTTTTCCTTCATGGAAGAGACCTTTTTTTCCGTCCCGAACATCATGAACCTGTTTTCGCAGATGGTCATCATCGGGCTGTTGACGATCGGGATGGCCGCCTCGATGATCAGCGGGGGGATGGACCTGTCCATCGGCGCCCTGTGCTCCCTGAACACGGTGGTCCTGGCCACTTTGATCGGGACCCGCGCCGCCGGCGTCGGGCTGTCGATGCTGGCTGCGCTGGCGGTGACCCTGGCCTGCGGGGCCTTCAACGGCGTCATGATCGGGTACTTCAAGATCAATTCCATGCTCGTGACGCTCGGGACCCAGTCGCTTTTCACCGGGATCGGCCTGGTCCTGTCCCACGGGATCACGATCTCCATCCCCACGGACAAGTTCGCCCTGTTCGGGCGCACGAGGATCTTTGGCGTTATCCCCTTCCAGATCCTCATCCTGGCCGCCGTCGTCGGCCTGGCTGTTCTGCTGTTCGGCCGCACGATCACCGGGAGGCGCATCTACCTCATCGGCTCAAATACCGAGGTTGCCCGCTTTGCCGGGATCAATATCCCCAGGAACATCATCCTCAACTATGTATTTTCCGCGGCCATGGCCTTCCTCGCGGCGCTGGTGATGGCGTCCCGCGTGTCGAGCGGCCGGGCGGACATCGCCGCCGCGCAGGTGCTCAAGGCCGTGTCCGCGTCGGTGTTCGGCGGGGTGAGCACGCTGGGGGGCATCGGCTCCATCGGCGGGGCGGTGATGGGCGCGGCGGTGATCACGCTGATCACCAACGGGATGGACATGATGAACCTGTCCACCTACTGGCAGCAGATCTCGACCGGCGCCATGCTGCTGATCGTCCTCGCCTTCAGGCACAGGAGGCGGAAAGAGGCCGCCGTCCGCCGGCAAAAGGTCTTAACTGGCCAAGGCCAGTTGGATAAATAAAGAAGGAGGAACCTGTCATGAAACGGACCGTCGCGCTGCTGCTGTCTCTGGTGCTGCTGCTCTCCCTGGCCGCGGTGACCCAGGCCGAGGAGAAAAAGGGAACGATCGCCGTCGTATGCTATGTGACCAGCGCACCCTACTTCTCCTTCGGACAGACCACCGCTGTCGAAACGGGAAAGGCCCTGGGCTATGACGTGATCTGGACCGGGACGACCGAGGTCGACACACCGGGCCTGATCTCGATCATCGAAAACCTGATCGCCCAGGATGTCGACGCTATCTGCCTCGCTTCCGGAGACACCACCTCGGTCGTCCCCATCTGCAAGCAGGCCATGGAAAAGGGGATCAAGGTGGTTTCCTTCGACCTGGACATCGACCCCGAAGGCCGCGACGTGTACGCCGGGCTGATGGACCTGTCGGAACTGGGCATCCCGCAGGTGGAATCCATCGTCGATTCCATCGGCGAAACCGGGAAATACGCGATCATCACCGGGGTGCTCACCAACGAACTGCTCAACAAACGGATCGATTTCTGCCTTGACTACGCCAAGGAGAAATACCCGGGCCTCGAGTGCGTTACCATCGAAGGCATGGACGAAGACCCGGAAAAATGCTACAACGTGGCCATGAACATCATGACGGCCTATCCGGAGGTCAAGGCCATCATGTCCAACGTGTCGACCGGCGTGGGCCCCATCTCCGCCGCGATCGAGGACGCGGGGATGATCGGCAAGGTGTATGCCTGCGGCCAGTCGACGCCCAATCTCGCCAAACCGGGCATGGAGTCCGGCGCCTGCGTCAGCGCGGTGCTCTGGGACACGGCCAAGTGGCAGGCCTGGGCCGTCACGATCGCCGCGAACCTCATCGAGGGCGTGGACATGCCCGTCGGCCCGCTGAGCATCCCCGGGTTTGAAGGGTCCGAGCGCCTGGAAGACAACATCTTCTACTTCTACGAGACCTTCACCTTCACGCCCGACAACATCAACAACTTCAACTTCTGACCGAAAAGGGGACGCGACATGAGGGTCATCGACGCGACCGGCGTCATCAGAAACGGGATGTGGAGCTTTGGCTCGCTGTTCCCGCAGCCACGCATCGAGAAGGCCTCCGGTTTCTGCGAGGGCTTCGGAGAGTATTTCTATACGGAGATCAAGGGGATGCACGCGCAGGTCGGGACCTATCTTGAGACCCCCGCGCACTTCTACGGCTTCGACAAGAGCTACCTGGTCGACGATATCCCCCTTGACAGGCTTGTTGACGTGGGCTGCGTGGTGCTCAAGGTCGACAAGGACCTGAGCGACCCGGGCGTCAAGCACAAGATCACCCTGAACGACCTGCTCGCCTGCGAACACGCCGGACAGATCAGGACGGGCGACTGCATCGCCGTCTGCTGCGGCTGGGACCGCCACTGGATGGACGACGGCGTATTCTTCCCGAATTCGCCGTATTTCTCCTATGACGCCATGAAATGGATCGTGGACCGGAAGCCGTCCATCCTGGCCACGGACACGCCCTCCTGGGAAAACCTCAAGGATCCGCAGGGTTTTTTCCCGATGTTCTACGAAGCGGACATCCTGATGCTGGCGCCGCTCATCAATCTGGGCGAAGTGACAAAACCACGTGTGCGGCTTACGGCGCTCCCGCTGAGGGTGGAAGGCGTGGCGGCCTCGCCCTGCCGGACTGTGATCATGGAAGACTAGGACCGACGCGGGGGCCCGCCGGGAGGCGGGCCCCCGGAACCGCGCAAAGAGACCGTGCATGGAGGATAGGTTCCGATGGAGAAGAAAAAGTCGTCCGATTTCAGGTACAATACCGGAGAGACCAAGGTGCCGTGGGCTGCCGTGGGCGAAAACTACAACGCCCAGGACCTGATGACGCTCGTGGGTTTTATGATGCAGGGACGCGGGGAGGCGTATGAAAAGGCGCTCGACGACGTGCGCAGGAGCGTGCTGGCGCTGGACAGGGTCTCCTCTCCCCCCGGCAAGCTTTCGCTGGACGAGAAGGTCGCCAGGGCGGAAGCGGATGTGGATGCATATCTGGGCACCCGGGGCAGCCTTTTTTTGACCAACTGCACCGCCGGGTTTGAAATCGCCTACAAATACGCCAACCTCGGGGCGGGCGACGAGGTCATCGTGCCCGCGATCACCTTTATCGCGACGATGGCCTATCCCCTTTCGGCCGGATGCCGCCTGGTTTTCGCCGACATCGACCCGGTCACGCTGAACATGGACCCCAAAGACGTCGAGCGGAAAATCACCAGCCGGACGAAGATGATCGTGCCCGTGCACATGGGCGGCTATCCTGTGGATATGGACCCAATCATGGAGCTGGCGAAAAAGCACGATCTCCTCGTGCTGGAGGACGCCGCCCACGCCTTCGGCGCGGAGTACAAGGGGCGCAAGATCGGCACGATCGGGCACTTCACCGCCTTCAGCTTCCACGAGGTGAAAAACATCACGTCCTTCGGCGAGGGCGGGGTCCTGACCACGACGATCGAAAGCTTCGTCGACGACATGCGCCGGGCGCGCTTCCTGGGGCTGGACTTTACCAGGAAGATCAGGAACTGGCTGTACGACATCTCCCCCATCCAGGGCAAATACGGCCCCTTCGTCGCGGGGAACCACTCCACCACCGAGATCCAGGGCCTGGGGCTCTCGCTGCAGGTGAGCCGCATCGAGGAGATCCTGCGCGCGCGCCGCCAGACTGTGGATTACCTGAACCAACGGCTGTCCGAAAGCGACGCGGTCATCACGCAGGACACCGGGGAAAGCCGCGGCGTCCGGCCCACCTTCCATCTCTACAAGCTGCTCATCGACCCCGAAAAGGCCGGCGGGAACGTGCAGGTCCTCAAGAAAAAGATGGGAGAAAAGGGCGTCACCACCATCCCGCACTTTGGCCCGCTGTATCATTTCAGGGTGCTGGAGCCCTTCGGGTACGACAGGGAGGAGATCGCGCGGAGCTGTCCCGTCTGCGAGGACGTGTTCCACAACCGCTTCACGCATTTCCCCTGCTACGGGCTGACCAGGGAGCAGCTGGACTACATGGCCGACGCCATCCTCCAGTCGCTCGACGAGATGCGCCGCGGCGTATAGCCGCCGGAACACCCGGCAGATGGACAGGTATGCGGAGGCGTCACAGATGAAGCAGCTCAGATGGGGGGTCATCGGCGCGGGAGGCATCGCCGACCGCAGGACGATCCCCGGCATGGTGAAGGCGGAAAACGCGCGCCTGACGGCGGTGATGGACGTTGACGGGGAACTCGTTGAACGGCTGCGCGAAAAGTACGGGGCGGACAGCGCCTATACGTCCGAAGAGGCATTGCTCGGCGACCCCAATGTAGACGCCGTGTACATCGCCACGCCGGTCGCGCTGCACGCGGGACAGGCCGCGATGGCGGCGGACCGGGGCAAGCACATCCTGATGGAAAAGCCGCTCGCGCTCACGAGCGCGGAGGCGCAGCGGATCGTCGAGCACTGCGGACGGCGGGGCGTGAAGATCGCCGCGGGCTTCATGATGAGGTTCGGCTCCTACGTCAATGCCATGAAGCGGGCGGTCGGGGAGGGCAGGATCGGGAGCCTCGTGTCCGCCTACGCCCAGTTCACCTGCTGGTATCCGGACATCCCGGGCGCCTGGCGCCAGGCGAAGGCGACCGGCGGCGGCGGCGCCCTGATGGATATGGGCGTGCACTGCATCGACCTCATCCAGTTCATCACCGGCAGCAGGGTCAGGCAGGTCTGCGCCTTCCACGACACCCTGACCTTCGGCTACGGGGTCGAGGACTCCTCCGGCGTGCTCCTGCGGCTTGAAAACGGCGCCCTGTGCGTCGTCCAGTCCAATTTCAACATCCCGGACGAGGCGGCCAAATGGCGGCTGGAATTCTTCGGCACAAAGGGCCGGCTGCTCGGCGACAACGTCATCGGCCAGGCGGACGGGGGCAGCCTCGACGCGATCTTCCTGGAAGGCGCGAAGGGCTATGACGCCCGGCAGGACCTCCGCGAGGGCACGAAAGCCAGTTTCGACGTGGCGTTCGGCGACATGTACGCACGCGAGATCGAGAGCTTCGGGCGTTCCGTCCTGGAAGGCGCGCCCCTGGAAGTCCCCGCGGGCGAAGCGGTCCAGGTGCAGAGGGTGGTGGAGGCTGCGTACCGCTCAAACGACGAGAAAAGAGTCATCGACCTGAACTGACCTTCAGGTCTCCGGTTCGGGGGAGGGCTCTGGGCTCGCGCAGGCCGGCGCCTGCGCGGAAAGGGGAATTGAACGTGATCAGGCCAAAGGTGGGGTTTGTCGTCTATGGCGTGCACAAGGACGGGCTGTGCGACCCGGACGGGCACCCGTTCATTGACGAGGGCGTTGTCGCAGCCGCGAAGCAGGCCCTGCGGGATGAGGGCATCGAGCTTCAGGAGGAAGGGACCGTCGTCGCCACCAAGGAGGAGGCCAGGCGCGTCCTGTGCCCGATGGCCAAGGACGACGCGATCGACTGCCTTGTGCTGTTTTCCGGTACCTGGGTGTGGGCGGCCAACCTCGTCGCCGCGGTGCGGGAGTTCTCCAAAACCGGGAAGGGGATCGTGATCTGGACCCACCCGGGCTCCCAGGGCTGGCGGCCCGTCGGCGGGCTGGTGCTCACGGCGGCCCTGAAGGAAGTGGGCATCCTGCACAAGTTCGTCTACGGATCCGCGGGGGTCTGCGGCGGCGTCAAGTCCGTCGCCAGCTGGTGCTACGCGGCTGCCGTCAAAAACCGCGTCAACATGAGCACGCTGATGGCCTTCGGCGGACGGGGGATGGGGCAAAGCTGCGGCGTCGCGGACCCTTCCCAGTGGATGAAGCTTTTCGGGATCGACATCGACTCCAGGGACACCCATGAGCTGCTGAAAACCGCCCGGGAGGTCCCCGCGGCGGAGGTCGGCCGCGCCTATGAAAGCCTCAACGCCCGTCTGACGAAAGCCGTCGGGCGCAGCGAGGTGAACGACAGGTCGATCCGGCTCTACCTGGCGCTCAGGCGGCTGATGCAGACGGAGGGTTTCCAGTACTACACGATCCAGTCGTTTCCCGGCATGGGGGACTACTATACCGCGACCTGCCTCGCGCAGAGCCTGATGCTTGACGACGGGGTGCCCACCTCTACGCTGTGCGACTACAATACGGCGCTGAGCGCCATCGTGCTCACGCTGCTGAGCCCGGAGCGCGTGTATTACGGAGACCTGCAGCACCTCGACCGGGCCACGCGCGAAGTGAAGATCATCGGCGACGGCGCCGTGCCCCTCTCCCTCGCCGATGAAAGCGGGGTCTCGACCGCCGGCCACGGCATCCCGACGGAAGGCTCCGCCGGCGGCCTGTCCATCAACCTGACCTGCAAGGCCGGCAAAGGCGTCCTCGCCAGGTTCAGCCGGACGGACGGCAGGTTCACCGCGCCCGTGGCGCGCTGCGCCGTGACGGTGCCCCCCGCGGAGGAACTGTCAATGCGGCGACATGAGTGCGGGATCCCCTTCTGGCCCCACGCCTTCGTCACGGTCGAAGGCGACGTCGACAAACTGATGCAAAACTGGAACAATGAGTACGCCTGCCTTGGATATGGGGAAGACCTCCATGACCGCTTCGTCGATTTCTGCGCGCTCGTTGGCGTCGAATCGGTCCCGCTCTAAACGGGCGGGGAAAGGGGAGGCCCATGGTCCCGCAAGGTGTTTTCCGGCCTGAAACGGAGCTGCGCGCAAGGGCGCGCGCCGACGTGAGCCCCAGGTTCCCGGTGATCGACATGCACGCCCACTTCGGGGCCCTGCTGCTGGGCGGCCGGTATGAAGAGAAGTATGAAACGGCGCGGGTCGTCGGGAACCTGAGGGACGCCGGCCTGCGGCGAATCCTGTCGCTGGAGCTGGCCTGGGGCGGGGAGTACGACCGTCTCAGGCGCAAACTCGAGGCTTCGGACGGCTTCGTGGCGCCCGTGGGCTCCGTCGACCTGTCCGAAGCGAAGCGGCCGGGCTTCGCGGCTTCGGTAAGGCGGCAGGTCAGGGAACTGAAGGCCGGCGGCAGCGTCGCGGTGAAGCTCTGGAAAAACATGACCCTGTACCCCAACGAGAGCTGCGGGCAAAGGCTCCGCCTGGACGACGGGTGCTTCCAGCCCGTCTGGGAAGCCTGCGCGGAAGAAGGGCTGCCGGTCATCATCCACGTGGCGGACCCCCCCTGCTTTTTCAAGCCCATCGACGAGCGGAACGAACACTATCTGTGCCTGAAGATGCATCCGGAGTGGTCCTTCTACGGCATCGGGGCGCCCGGCTTTGAAGAGCACATGCGGATGCAGGAGGAGGTCATCGGCCGGAACCCCGGCACCGTGTTCATCGTGGCGCATGTGGGCTCCTACGCCGAGAACCTCCGGCAGGTGGGCGCCTGGCTGGACGCTTACCCGAACATGTTCGTCGACGTCGCGGCCCGCCTGGACCAGCTGGGGCGGCAGCCCTATACCGCGAGGGCCTTTCTGGTCCGCTACCAGGACAGGGTCCTGTTCGGCACCGATTTTGAGGCCGGCTTCGACGCGTCTCGGACGAGGGAGTTCTACCGGACGCACTACAGGTTTTTCCAGACCAGGGACGAGTATTTCGATCATCCTTTCCCGGATATGCTGGGGCAGTGGAAGATCTATGGGGTCCATCTGCCCGACAGCGTGCTGCGCAAGCTCTACTGCCTCAACGCGCAGCGGCTCCTTAAGCTGTAGCGCGGGGCTTTCCCCGCCCGCGGCCGAGGAGGCCGGGGCGAAAAACGGAGGGATCTATGGTCATCGCCGTGCCAAAGGAAATCATGCATGGGGAGAATCGCGTGGCCGTCACGCCCGAGCTCTGCGCCGCCTACGTGAAGGACGGGCACCGGGTGCTCGTCGGGAAAGGCGCGGGGGACGGGGCCCACTTTCCCGACGCGGACTACCGGGCGGCGGGCGCCGAGATCGTGGACGGCGCGCGGGAGCTGTTCCGCGGGGCTGACCTGATCCTCAAGGTCAAGGAGCCGATGTTCGACGGGACGGCGGGCTGCCACGAAACGGATCTGATGCGCGCGGGACAGGTCCTCATCACCTTCATCCACCCCGCCGCGCCGGCGAACCATGACATGGTCAGGGGCCTGGCCAGGCAGGGCGTCACCGCGCTCACGCTCGACGGCGTGCCCCGGATCACCCGCGCCCAGAACATGGACGCCCTGACCTCCATGAGCACCTGCGCGGGCTACAAGGGCATCCTGATGGCGGCGAACCTGCTCCCCTCGTTCGTTCCGCAGATGTTCAGCGCCGCAGGCGCCATCCGGCCTGCCAGCGCCCTGATCGTCGGCGCCGGGGTCGCCGGGCTGCAGGCGCTCGCGACGGCGAAACGCCTGGGCGCCGTGACCTTCGCCGCGGATATCCGTGCCTCCGCGCGCGAGCAGGCGCAGTCCCTCGGCGCGAAGATCATCGACGTCGGCGTCTCCGAGGAAGAGGCCTGCGGCGCGGGAGGCTACGCCCGGCAGCTGAGCGACGGCACGCTTCAAAGGGAACGGGAGCTCCTGGGGGAAAGGACGGGCGGCATGGACATCGTCTTCCTTTCCGCCCTGGTCCCCGGCAGGCGCGCGCCCCTGATCCTGACGGACCGGATGCTCAGGGGCATGAAGCCCGGGTCCGTGGTCGTCGACATCTCCGTCGACCAGGGCGGGAACTGCGAGCAGACGGAGCCCGGCGAGACAGCCGTCCGGCACGGCGTTCAGATCGTGGGCATCAAGAACATTCCCGGGCTCCTGCCGGCGAGCTCCACCTGGATGTTTTCAAGGAACGTCTACAATCTGGTGAAATACCTCGTCAGGGACGGCAGGATCGTCCTGGACGACGGCGACGAGATCGTCAGGGGCATCCTGACCACGCGCAACGGCGAGATCCTGCATCAGGGCGCGAGGGAGGCGATGGGGCTGTGAGCTTTGAGCTTCTTTCCCCGCTGGTCTTTCTGGCGGCGGCGCTGGCGGGCTACAGGCTCATCGGACAGGTCCCGAGCCTGCTGCACACCCCGCTGATGTCGGGGATGAACGCGCTTTCGGGGATCACGGTCCTCGCCGCGGTCGCCGCCACCGCCGGGGCGGCCGCGACGGGCAGCAGGCTGCTGGGCTTCGTCGGGATCGTCTGCGCCACCGTGAACGTCGTCGCCGGCTTCGCGGTCACCGACAGGATGCTCAGGATGTTTAAAAAGACCGGCGAAGGCGGGGAAGGGAAATGACCGGCGACGGTCTGTACAGCCTGCTGGGCGCGCTGCTCATCCTGGGCGTCCTGCTTGGGATCCGCCTGATGAGCGGGGTCAAAAGCGCCGTCGCGGGCAACAGGCTCAGCGCGGCGTGCATGCTTGCCGCCGTGACCGTCACGCTGCTCAAGTACCGTATCCTTTCGGACGCCGCCGTCTGGGCGGGCCTGGCGGCTGGGGCGGTCCTGGGCCTCGCGCTCGCGCTGCGCGTGAAAATGATCGCGATGCCCCAGACCGTGGGGCTCCTAAACGGCCTCGGCGGCGCCGCGTCCGCCGTTGCCGCCGTCCTGGCGGTCAGCCTTCCGACGGGGAAACTGACCGCCTTCGCGTCGCTGACTTCGGCCTTGGCCGCGGCCATCGGCGGCGTGACCTTTTCTGGCAGCATGGTGGCCGCGGCGAAGCTGAAGGGGATCCTGGCGCAAAGGCCCGCGGCGCTGCCCGGGCACAGCCTCCTGTCGGGCGCCTGTCTTGTCCTCGCAGCCGCTTCCGTGGCTGCGGCGCCATTTTTCACCGCGGCTCCGCTGGTTGCCGCCGTGCCGGGGCTGGCTTTCGGCCTCGCGTTCGGAACGCTGTTTGCCCTTCGCGTGGGCGGGGCGGACATGCCCATCACCATCTCCCTGCTCAATTCCGCCTCGGGCGTCGCGGCCGCCATTGCGGGGATGGCCGTCAACGACCTGCTGCTGGTGGCCGTCGGCAGCGTCGTCGGGGCGTCCGGCCTGCTGCTGACCCGCGTGATGTGCGCCGCGATGAACCGGAAACTGTCTTTCATCCTGTTTGGCCGGGCGGCAGGCCTTTCCGGCGGGGGCGCCGGCAGGGGGCCGGACGCCGGCAGGGGGCCGGACGCCGGCAGGGGGCCGGACACGGGGGAGGGGGCGCCGGGCGCCGCTGCTTCCGTTTCCGACCTCTCCGTCTGGCTCAGGCAGGCCAGGAGCGTCGTGATCGTCCCCGGGTACGGCATGGCGGTCGCCCAGGCGCAGGGGCTGGCCGGGCAGCTGGCCCTCAGGCTCCAGGAAGCGGGGAAGGCCGTGCGCTTCGCCATCCATCCGGTCGCCGGCAGGATGCCGGGGCACATGAACGTGCTGCTGGCCGAGGCCGACGTCCCCTATGACCAGCTTTTCGAAATGGAGGCGATCAACGGGGAGTTCGCCGGCACGGACCTCGTCGTGGTGGTCGGGGCGAACGACGTGATCAATCCCGCGGCCAACACCGCGAAGGATACCCCCATCTACGGCATGCCTGTCCTCGCCGTGAGGGAGGCGAAGCGGCTCGTGATCTGCAACCTGGACCTCAGGCCGGGCTACGCGGGCGTGCCGAACCCCCTGTACGACCCGCGCCCGGACACCCTGCTTATGCTGGGGGACGCGAAGGAGAGCCTGCAAAGGATGCTGGACGGGCTCGGGAGCGCCGGGCAGGGCTGAGCGGGGGCGGAAATCCCGGGAACCTTTTTCCACCTGCCCGGGAGATGGATTTCACCAGCTGACAAGATCCCATTGCGAGAGCGCGTCGGGATCTGAGGAAGCGCGGACGATGATCCGGGCCGTAAGCGTCTGGCAGACCGGTGAGGACCGCGGGTCGCCGATCCTGCGCAGGAGTTCGCTGACGGCCGACGCGCCCAGCGCGTACCCCGGCACATCGACCGTCGTGATCGCTGGCGATACGAGGGTCGAAGGAAACACGTTGTCAAAACCGCAAAGGGAAATCTCCTCGGGAACAGCCAGCCCCGCTTCATGAAGGGCCTTCAGGGCTCCGATGGCCGCCTGGTCGCTCGAAGCCTGCACCGCGTCAAAGCGGGTCCTGCCATCAAGCGACTGCCTCACGGAAGCGTATCCCGCTTCCGACAGGTAGTCCCCGAAGGTCTGCAGGGAAGGATCCGGCCGGATCCCGTTTTTTTCCAGGCAGCCGAGATAGCCGACGAAACGCGCGTTCTCATGTTCGAGGAAAAGCGGACCGGATACATACAGGATCCTTCGGCGGCCCTTGTCGATCAGATGCTGTGTGATCAGGCCGCTGTAATACGCGTTGTCAAGTGAGATGGAAGATAGCGCAGACGCGTCCAGGCAGCTTTCGATCGAAACCACCGGAGGCATGTTCCCGCCGGCGGCCAGTTCAGCCGCCCATGCCCGGGAACCGCTCATCGGGACGCAAGAATCAAGGATGATGCCGTCGACGCAGCTGCTGATCAGGGAGTTGATCAGGGTGCGCTCGGCCTGAAAGTCGTAGCCGCTGTTAAGGATCATGATTCGATATCCCGCGCTAGAAGCGGCATCGAGTATCCCGTTGAGCACTTTCTGAAAAAACAGCTTCGTGATGCCGGGGAGTACGACGCCGATGGTGTTCGTATGCTGCGTCTTCAGCCCCCGCGCGACAAAATTGACCTGATAGTTCATCTCGCCGATGGCTTCGAGAACCTTCCGGCGAACCTTCTCGCTGACGGCGCGCTTGCCGGTCAGGACATTCGATACCGTCGCGACCGATACGCCCGCGCGCCTGGACACGTCCCTCATGTTGGCCATGGCCGGACAGTTCCTTTCAGATCTGGTTCCTGTGCGCCTCCGATCCCGGGATCGCGCAAAAATTTCGCCGGGCGATTGAAATGCCCGTCAAATCGGATTATAATGCATCCATCGCAAATTTGTACCTGCACTTTGTGACTGGCCGAAATTTAAACGATTAAATCCACGATGGAGAGCGATTTTTGCACGATGTGCAAAAAAATATATCAAAGGCGGGTGTCGATCATGAAAAAACTCGTTGCAGCGCTTCTGACACTGGCGATGCTGTTCGGGCTGGCCAGCCTGACGCATGCCGCGGAAAAGACCTACAGGATCATGCTTTCCAATGCGTACTTCACCGCGCCCTATTGCGCTGCGTACAATCCGTCAGCCCAGGCCCAGGCCGAGGCGCTGGGGATGCAACTGACCATTCTTGACGGAGCGGGAAACCAGCAGACGCAGCTGGAGCATGTCAATTTGGCCATCGCGGAAGGCTATGACGGATTCCTCTACTTCCCGGCGGACGTAGAGGGCGCGGTGCCCGTCATCGAAGCCCTCAACGCGAGCGGGATGGCCTGGGTTGGCGTCAATGCCTATCCTGGAAACGAGATCGACAAGGTGGGGATGAAGTACTACGTCGGGCCGGACGCCCTGTCCCATGGCCTGACAATGAGCCAGACCATCAAGGAACTCTTCCCCGAGGGCTGCAGGCTGGTCGGGATCGAAGGCACCGCGGGACATATGCAGACCATCATGATCAACAAAGCCTTTGCCGAAAATCTCGGAGCGGAATACGTATGGCTCGACCGCCAGGACTGCAACTTCCAGGCGGAACTTGGCATGACGAAGATGACGGACATGCTGACCGCCTACGGCATTGCAGGGCAGGGCGGCCAGATCGACTGCATCGTGGCGCACGACGGCGGGATGCTCACCGGCGTTATGTCCGCTCTCGAAGCCGCGGGCCTGAAGCCGGGCGACGTGCCCATCATCGCGATCGGTTCCAACAAGATCCTCTACGACGCACTGGCAGACGGGTGGCTGACTGCCTGCTCCACGCAGGACCCGGTTTCCGAAGCGAAACTCGCGGTGGACACGCTTTTCGCCGTGTTGGAGGGGACCGCCGCTCCCGGCTGGACGCGCCTCCCCACCCCGGTCGCGACTCCGGACACGAGAGATCAGTTCAACTGGTTCGAATAGCCGGCAGACTGAATCACGAGGCGGCGGGGGAGACGGCTCCCCCGCCTGCCTCGGATGCGTACCGGGGAGCCTGAGGAGTTTCCGTGACAGACTGCATCCTCCAGATGAAGAACATCACCAAGACCTTTCCGGGCGTCGTGGCTCTCAGAAACGTGAGCTTCAGCGTTCTGAGGGGCCAGGTGCACGCGCTGGTCGGGGAGAACGGCGCCGGGAAATCGACGCTGATGAAGATCCTCAGCGGCGTCATGCAAGCCGATTCGGGCGAGATCCATCTTGACGGAGTCAAAGTGTTCATCAGGGACACGATGGACGCCAGGGCCAAGGGGATCGGGCTTGTGTTCCAGGAATTCAGCCTCGTCAATACGCTCAGCGTGGCTGAAAACATCTATATCAACAGGCTGCGCAAGCGCGGGGCCGCCCTCGCGTGGAAGGAGATCAACCGGGACGCGCAGTCGCTCATCGACGGTTACGGGTTCAGTTTCAGCGCAAAGGAGAAGATCGAAGACCTCAGCGCCGCGCAAAAGCAGCTGGTCGAGATCATCAAGGTCCTGTCGTATGGCGTGAGGATCGTCGTCATGGACGAGCCGACCTCCTCCCTGACCGGCGAAGAGACGGAAAAACTGTTCGCGATCATCAGAAACCTCAGGGCACAGGGCATCACCTTTATTTACATCTCCCACAAACTCGACGAGGTCTTTCGCCTGTGCGACACCGCCACGGTGATCCGGGACGGGGAGATCATCGATACGCGCCCGACAGGGAAGTTCACGCGGGACGAGATCATCGAGCGCATGGTTGGCCGAAGTGTGGAGATGGAATACCCGAGGAAACGCTGCGTGCCCGGCGAGACGCTGCTGAAAGTGAACGGGATCGAGCGAAAGAACGTCTTCAGCGGGATCTCCTTTGAGCTGCGCCGGGGCGAGATTCTCGGCATCGCGGGCCTCATGGGATCCGGCAGGACAGAGCTTGCGGAAGCGATCTTCGGCGCGGAACCCTGCGACAGGGGTTCCATCGAAGTGTTCGGAAAACGCGTGCAGCTTCGTTCGACATACGACGGGAAGCGAAACAGCATCGGCCTTCTGACGGAGGACCGCAAGGAGACGGGCCTCGTGCTGACGTACAACCTCACGTACAACATCACGATCACCAACCTGGAAAAAGTAAAGAAAGCAAGGTTCCTGTCGTCAAAAAAGGAAAGGGAACTGGCCCTTGAGCACGCCAAAGACCTCAATGTCAAGACCCCGTCCATGAAACAGGCCGCGATGAACCTTTCGGGAGGGAACCAGCAAAAGCTGGTGTTCGCAAAGTGGCTCTTTTCCGGCGCCGATATCCTGATCCTGGACGAACCGACCCGGGGGATCGACGTCGGCGCCAAGTATGAGATTTATCTTCTGATGAACAGGCTGGCCGAAGAGGGCAAGGGCATCATCATGATTTCCTCGGAACTGCCGGAA
>CAZLYF010000076.1:0-15214 GCA_964563725.1 uncultured Oscillospiraceae bacterium | reverse complement strand
TCTGCTCGCCGCTGCGGGACTCGAGGGTCTCGATCCTGCCGCGCCGCGCGTTCAGGTCGCCGATCACGTCGCCCATGTACTGGTCCGGGATGATGACCTCAAGCTTCATCACAGGCTCAAGCAGCCTGCAGTCGGCCTTTTTCAGCGCGTCCTTGAAAGCCATGGAACCGGCGATCTTGAAGGCCAGCTCCGAGGAGTCGACCTCGTGATACGATCCGTCCAGCAGGACCACCTTGAAATCGACCACTTCGAACCCGCCAAGCATGCCCGACGCGGACGCCTCGCGGATGCCCGCGTCGATGTGAGGGATGAACTCCCTGGGAATGACGCCGCCGACGATCCGGTTTTCGAAACTGTAGCCTTCGCCGGGTTTCATCGGCTGCAGCTGGACCACGCAGTGGCCGAACTGGCCGTGCCCGCCGGTCTGCCTGACATAGCGGCCTTCCCCCCTGGCTTCCCTTCGGATGGTCTCCTTGTAGGCGACCTGCGGTTTGCCTACGTTCGCTTCCACGCGGAATTCGCGCATCATGCGGTCCACGATGATCTCAAGGTGCAGTTCGCCCATGCCCGCGATGATGGTCTGGCCTGTTTCCTGATCCGTGTAAGTCTTGAAGGTCGGGTCCTCTTCGGCCAGCCTGCCCAGGGCATAGGACATTTTTTCCTGCCCGGCCTTGGTCTTGGGCTCGATGGCCACCTGGATCACCGGCGACGGGAACTCCATCCGTTCGAGCACGACGGGTTTCTTTTCGTCGCAGAGGGTATCGCCGGTCGTGGTGTGCCGCAGGCCAACGGCGGCGCAGATGTCGCCCGTGACGACAGAGTCGACGTCCTCGCGGTGGTTGGCGTGCATCTTGAGGATCCTGCTGAACCGTTCCCTTTTTCCCTTGGTGCTGTTGAAGACGTAGCTGTTCGCCGCCGTCTCTCCGGAATAAACCCGGAAAAACGCAAGCTTGCCGACAAAGGGGTCCACCGCGATCTTGAACGCAAGGGCCGAGAAGGGCTCGTCGTCCGACGGATGGCGGATGATTTCCCGCTGCGGGTCCTCCGGGTCGACGCCGCGGATGGAAGGGATGTCCAGCGGTGAAGGCATATACATGCATACGGCGTCCAGCAGCGGCTGGACACCCTTGTTGCGGTAGGAGGTCCCGCACAGCACCGGCGTGAGGCGGCAGGCAATCGTTTCGTCACGGATGACGCGGTTGATCTCCTCTTGGGTGATGTCTCCGCCGCCGAAGAATTTTTCCATCAGGGCCTCGTCGCGTTCCGCGACGGCTTCCAGCAGCCGCGCGCGGTACTCTTCCGCCAGTTCCCGCATCGCAGCGGGGATCTCCTCCTCGCGGATGTCCTTGCCCTCGTCGTCGAAATAGATTTCCGCCTTCATCCGCACAAGGTCGATGACGCCCCTGAAGTCAGCTTCCTTCCCGATGGGCAGCTGGACGGGCAGCGCGTTGGCGTTCAGCCTCGCGTCCATCATGCGAACGACGCGGAAGAAGTCAGCGCCCATGATGTCCATTTTATTGACGTAGGCGACCCTGGGGACGCGATACCTCGAGGCCTGGCGCCACACCATCTCGCTTTGCGGTTCCACGCCGCCTTTGGCGCAGAAAACCGCGATCGCCCCGTCGAGCACGCGAAGGGAGCGTTCGACCTCCATGGTGAAGTCCACATGCCCGGGCGTGTCGATGATGTTGATGGTATGGCCCTTCCATACGGCCGTTGTCGCGGCGGAAGTGATCGTGATGCCCCGTTCACGCTCCTGGTCCATCCAGTCCATCGTCGCGGCGCCTTCATGCACTTCGCCCATGCGGTGAACGCGTCCCGTATAGAACAGGATGCGTTCCGTGGTGGTCGTCTTTCCGGCGTCGATATGGGCCATGATGCCGATATTGCGCACCATGTCCAGCGGATGAGTCCTGAGCATGAACCCCTGTCTCCTTGCTTTCCCTTGACCTACGGCACCGGCCGTTTCTTACCAGCGATAGTGGGCAAAGGCCTTGTTGGCTTCAGCCATCCGGTGCATCTCTTCCTTGCGCCCGACGGATTTTCCCGTGTTGTTCGACGCGTCGAGGAGTTCCAGCGCCAGGCGTTCAGACATGGTCTTTTCCCCGCGGTTGCGGCTGAATTCGACGATCCAGCGCAGCGCGAGGGTCTGACGTCGTTCGGGCCTGATCTCGATGGGCACCTGGTATGTGGCGCCGCCTACCCGCCGGGCCTTGACTTCCAGCTGCGGCATGACGTTATTGAGTGCTTCCTGGAAAACGTCGCCAGGCTCCTTGCCGGTCTTTTCCTTGATCATGTCGAAGGCGGAATAGCAGATATTCTGCGCGACGCCGCGCTTGCCTTTGAGCATGATCTGATTGATCAGCTTCGTCAGCGTGATCGTCCCGTAGATGGGGTCGGGAAGTACTTCACGCTTTGGTATATAACCTCGACGGGGCATACGACTTCCTCCTTGAAAAGGCTATTTCTTCGGACGCTTCGCCCCATAGAGCGAACGGCCCTGATTGCGCTTGGCAACGCCCGCCGTATCGAGCGCGCCCCTGATGATATGGTAACGCACGCCCGGGAGGTCGCGTACACGCCCTCCGCGGATGAGTACGACGCTGTGCTCCTGCAGGTTGTGCCCGATCCCGGGGATATAGCAGGTCCCCTCGATCTGGTTGGTCAGGCGAATCCTGGCGATCTTCCGCAAGGCCGAATTCGGTTTCTTCGGCGTCGTGGTTTTCACGCTCAGACACACGCCGCGCTTCTGCGGGCAGCCCTGCAGGATGGGGGCGTCCGATTTGTTGATGACCTTTTTTCTTCCCTTGCGGACCAACTGATTGATCGTGGGCATGGACACACCTCCAGCTGTTTGTTCGGAGCCTGTCAAGCAGGTCTCCTCCTATAACATCCCCTCAACCCCGGGGAATATATAGTCAGATTCAGGGATCGCGCAGAACCGCCGCGGCGGCGGTCCCGACCTGGATGCGGCAGAACCTGCCCAGCTGCGCCATGCTGTCCGCGTCCGAAACGGGTACGCCTGCCTCCAGGGCGGCTCTGCGAATGTCGTCGGTCAGGCCTTTTTCCGCGTCTCTGGCGATATACACCTGCGCAGCCGTTCCGGACCCGATCGCCCTGGCCACCTGGCGGACGCCCGCGACTCTGCGGCCCTCCCCCGCCTTTTCCCCTGACAAAAAATCCTCCCGCCGCTGCCTTGCGATGCAGTCGCCCGCAATCAAGGCAACTTCGGGATGATATCACAGGAAACAAAGCTGTGTCAATGTTTCCCGCAAGCTATTTTCTCCCAGGCCGAGAGGGAAAACGTCGGCCGGCCTTCGCCCCGTCGCGCAAACCGGCATCAGCGCGCGTTCGCCATGGCCTGCGTCAGCCTTCCCATGGCGGCAGCGAGCGCTTCCATGGACGGGCTGGCGTCTGTGAGCGCGTACAGGCCGTTGATCGCCGAAAGCAGCTCATCGTATCCCGCTGTCCCGGGCGGCAGCGCGCCCAGCTGTGCGGAAGCCTGCTGAAGCAGGGTCTGCGCGTCCTGAAGAAAGGTGGTCAGCAGGATCGGCTGGTCCTGAACGCCGGCGCTCCGGTGGATGCTGCAGGTGATCGACGAAAGAAGCGCCATGTTCGCGTTGGGGTCGGGCGAAAACCGCAGCGCAGCGTACGGGCCGAGGTAATCGCGGAGCACAGACTCATATTGCGTGCCGATCGCCCGCTGCAGAGGATGCCCGTCAGGCAGGATCACGATGCCGCGGTTTGCCCGGGTCCCCGCGGGACAAAACTCGGACGCGAGCATGTTGGATTCTGTGCAGACGCTGATGATCTGATGCATCTGGCATTCGGCGGCGGGTACGGAATCGGCAGGCCAGTAATCGGTCACCGTGCCGTAGCCGAGCGCGTCATTGACACAGGCCTCCGTCGCCCGCTGTCCGCTTACAGCGCAGGTGGTGACCTTTACAAGTCCGTAATCCCCGGGCGCGCCTTCCAGGATGTCCCGGTCGGGCAGCTTTTTCTGCTTGTGGATGGGTTCCATGAACGCCTTCCAGAGCTTCGCTGCGCTGTTCCCCCCGGTCGTCCTGCTCGAAAGCGGTTTGTAGTTGTCGTGCCCGATCCAGACGCTCCCGGCATACCAGCCGGTCATCCCGGCGAAGAACACGCCCTTTTGTTCGCTGTTTGTGCCGGTCTTGCCGGATACGGTCTGCCCGCTCATTCTAGCTTCCTTCCCCGTGCCGGAGCGGACCGCTTCCTTGAGGATATCCACTGTCAGCCAGGCAGTGGACGGCTTGAACACCTGCCGCCGCGTCTGGTTCGCGTGGCTGTCGTAGATCACCCGGTCTTCGCTGTCGAGGATTCCCAGAAAGGAGATGGGCGACTGGTAGATCCCCCCGTTGCCGAGCACGCCGAAGCCGACCGCCATCTCCAGCGCGGAGATGCCGCTGGAGCCAAGGGCGACCCCGAAGGGGGTTTCGCTGATCCTTTCCCTGGAGACGCCAAGCCTGAGCAGGTAGTCGACCGACCGCTCCACGCCGACGTAGTTCATCAGGGCCTGCGCCGCAGCCGTGTTGTCGCTCCTGACCAGCGCCGTCCTCATCGTCTCAGGTCCGCGGTAACTGCTGCCGCCGTAGTTTTGCGGCCAGGTGTCCCGATGGTCGGCACCCTGCCAGCCCGGGATGGGGATGGGAACATTGTAGACGATCGAACCGGCGCCCGCACCCAGGTCAAAGGCGGGGGCGTATACGGAGAGAGGCTTGATGGCGCTCCCGACAGGCATGTTCATGTCTGTCGCCCGGTTCAGGGTCTTTTTCTGGGCTGGCGCCGTACGGCTGCCCACAATGGCCTTCAATTCGCCCGTGCGGTAATCGATCACCACGGCGCAGGCCTGGGGCTGCTGCACCTCCTGGTAGGTTCCGTCCCTGTTGCGCGCGCGGTACACCTTGTCCGAAGGATCGCGCAGGGCCGGATAATCGTCATATTGGTAAAGGGTCTGCTCCACCGTCGTCTGTATCTGCGTGTCGAGCGCAAGGTACACCTTGTACCCACCCACGCGCAGTTCCCGCTCCATCGCGTTGCGGTTGGCGGCGGTATCGTCAAGCCCGTTGATCCTAAGCAGGGTCCGCACCACGTCCCGAACGGCGTATTCCACATAATGCACGTAGGGGTAGAGGGTCCTTCCTTCCGGGGATTCCTTCAGGACCGCAGCGGTCGCCGGGTCGAGCGCCTGGGCGTACTGGTCGTGGGTGATGAACTGGTTTTCGTACATCATGCGCAGGACGTAATTGGTCCTGTTGTTTGTGATCGCGGGGTAATCCGTCGTTTCGGAGCTGCGAAGGTAGAAATTCCTCCGGCAATTGTAATAGTACGGGTTGTTGGTCATCCCGGCGAGCATCGCGCACTCGCGCAGCGTCAGGGCGCCGAGCTCCTTTCCGAAGTAGCCGGCCGCGGCGACCTTGACGCCGTAGTAGTTTTCGCCAAGGAAAATCGTGTTCAGGTAGCTTTCGAGGATCTCGTCCTTAGAGTATCGGGTCTCCAGCTGCATGGCAAGGAAGGCTTCCTGGATCTTGCGTTTGTAGCTCAGCTCGTCGGACAGCACGGTCTTCTTGATCAGCTGCTGGGTGATGGTGGACCCCCCCTGCTGTGACCCCGTCAGGAAGTTGGTGATGAAGGCGCCGAGGATCCGCTTGACGTCGACCCCGTTGTGATGATAGAACCTGGCGTCCTCCACCGCGACAAAGGCGAGGCGAAGCTGCTCGGGCATCGCGCTGATGCTCACCATGACGCGGTTTTCCGTTCCCTTGTAGTCCGTGATCAGGTTGCTGTCGGCGTCATAGAAAAAAGATGTCTGCGC
The DNA here is from genome assembly GCA_964563725.1 of uncultured Oscillospiraceae bacterium. Lineage (GTDB taxonomy): Bacteria > Bacillota > Clostridia > Christensenellales > Aristaeellaceae > CAZLYF01. Next base: position 9,381 of record CAZLYF010000076.1, on the reverse strand, counting down.
CTGATCGTCGATCTTCTCAAGGTCCAGCGCCGGCGCAGTCTCCACATAGGCCTTCGCGATGCCCACCACCGCTCCGATGCCGGCCAGCCCGGCGATCAGCACCAGCAGCACGGCCATGCTGAAGGCGTTGACGATCACGGCCAGCACGAAGCTCGGCTTTCTGGTGCGCTGCCTGAACAGGCCGCGCCGCCCGCCGCCCCGCTCCGGCCAGGGCGCCTCCCCCGGAAGCCCCTGCCCAAGCCTGCCTTGATCTTGCCGTTCGTACATCCTGTTCCTCGCCGCCCATATGGGCCCGGGAGGATTATAGCACGGCCCCTGCCCGTGCATAAAGGCCTCGTTTGCTTGACACAGGGCGCAACCTGCGTTAAGATGCAGGGGAATTTATCCGGCTCAGGGCTGTTTCATCGCGCGCGGCGCACACCGGAAGGGGGGACGGGCGTGAACGATGCCCAGATTCGCAGGCCGTATGCCTTGTTGGCGTGCCTTGTACTTTTTCTTCTGCTGGTGCTGGCGGCCGTTTCAGCATCCGCAGCCGTGGAGCCGGAGGACATCGGCTTCGAATTGACCTTGGACCCGGTGTCGCTGACGGCGCCCGGAGAGGTCACTGCCTCCGTGCGTGTGACCAATCTGGGGGGCGCGGACATTTCCGAGCCGCTGTCGCTGTTTGACGCCGACGGGAAGCTGCTCGCCCAGGCCTTTGACGGAGGTTCGCTCTTTCCCCTGAAGGCGGGGGAATTCCGCACCTGGCAGGGGAAGTGGTACGTGTCGCAGGGGCATCTGGACGCCGGGAAGGTCGAGTTTGCCCTGCGCTACAACAGCGCCGGGGCGGACGGCTCCGTCTCCCCGATATCCATCCCCGCCTCGGCGGACATCGCCTTCGCCGGTGAGAAGATCGGCCTCGGGGTCACGCGAAGGATCGATCCCGAGGTGGTCCGCACCGGCTCAGCGGTGACCGTCCTGTATGAGCTTGTCAACAGCGGAAACGTCAGGCTGACGGACATCACCGTGCGCGAAAACAGCTCCATCGCGTCAAGAACGCAGCGCGCCGATGATCTTCTGCCCGGGGCGAGCGCCACCGTATCCTTCAAAAAGACGGCCGCAAGCGCGGACCTTGAGAGCTCAGCGGCCATCACCTACTACAAGGAAGGCAGCCGCGACCGGCTGCAGGTCACCGTCGAAGCGCAGAAGATCCCCATCGCCAAGCCCAGGCTCTCCATCGACCTGTCGGTTGACAAGCCTTCCGTCAACGTCGGCGAGGCGGTCGAGCTGACGCTGACGCTGAACAACGAAGGCAACATCTCCTACTCCAACGTCAGGGTGACCGACGCCAAGCTCGGCGAGGTGTTCACGAATCTGGAGATCCCGGCAGGGCAAAAGGTCGTCAGGACAAAAACGGTCACGATGACGGAGCCCGCGGCCTTCCTGTTCACGGTCGCCCTGGAGGACAATACGGGCACCTCCAAGACGGAAAAGACGAACGAGCTGAAAGTCAGCGCGTACGATGAAGGCCAGATGATGCGTCTCAACCTTCAGCTCAGCGCGGACAGGACGTCGATCGATTCCCTTCCCGGATTTATCCGTTTCACCGTCCTTGTCACCAACGACAGCAACGCCGTGGCCAAAAACGTCAGCATCCTTCACGGAAACACGCTGATCTACACCATCAGCGCGCTCGCTCCCGGGCAAAGCGTCCCGGTCACGCGGGAGTACACCGTGTCCCAGGCGGGGAAATTCAGGTTTTCCGCTCAGACCAAAGACGCGCTGGACAACCAGGTCAGCTTCCATTCCAACGAGCTCGCCATTCCCTATGTGCCCGCGACCCCCTCGCCGACAAGGCCCGTGATCGTGACCCTTGCGCCCGTGGTCACATTCACCCCGGTCCCCCCGGATGCCGCCGACCCCATCGCGTCCCAGGGGCGCAACGCGCTGTTCATCATCGCGCTGGCGCTTGGCGGTCTGTTCGCCGTCAGTTTTGTCCTGTTCGCCATCAGTTCAGTGATCCGCCTCAATGCGCGACGCCAGTCAAACGCAGCCTATGATCATCTTGAAATCGAGCCCAAGCGCGACTTCACCGATCCGGACACCTACGAACCCGGCGAAAAGAGGCTTGTTCCCGATGAAGAAGAGCGGGCAACCGGGAGCGACGCCACCAAGCAGCCGGATCCCTTCCCCGACGAGGAACTTCCCCATCACAAGTACCTCAAGGACGAGCAGCCGCGCCCGGAAAGCCTCGTCAGCGGTCCGAAGGACGCGAAGGGAGCGGAAGCCGCGCCCGACGGGAAGCCCCAGCAGCTGGAGGAAGACACGGGCTACAGGCTGTTCAGGGACGCGCAGGACGACGCCGACGCGGCAGGTTCGGCGCGGCGCAGCCGCAGGTCGGACAAACACAACGGGACCGCGCCCGGCGAAGACGCTTAAGCACGAATCGGTATTTCCAAACGCCCTTCCTTACGGGAAGGGCGTTCATTTTTTCGCAATGGCCTCAAGGCGTGCCTTTGGCAGCAGACTCCGGACCTGATCCAGCGTAGGCGCCTGTGTGCCGGGACAGCTCACCTTGGCCGAACCGGCCGCGAGAGCAAAAGCAGCGGCCTCCATGATGCCCATCCCCCATGCTTCAGCCGCGCAGAGGGAGGCCATCATCGCGTCCCCGGCGCCGACGGTGCTCTGAACGGGCACGTCGATCCCCTGCCCGCGAAGCAGGATGCCATCCTTTGCAAAGACTGCGCCGCGTGCGCCCAGGGATACTGCAACCATGCCGATACCTCCGGCAGTCAGGGCTGTCACCGCATCCGCGACACGGGCGTCGCTGTCCATCGGGGCGCCTGTCAGGCTGGAAAGTTCCTCGCCGTTGATCCTGAGAAGGAAGGGCTTCGCGGCTGCCGCGCTTTTGAGCAGTTCCCCGTTTGCGTCCACGCAGGTCCTGATCCCCAGCGTCCTGAACCTTTCCGTCCAGTCCGCGTACAATGAACCGGGACAGTTCCCGGGCGCCCTTCCCGCGAGGACGACAAGGCCGCTTTCGCCCGCGTGCCCGCAGGCCTTCCGGAACACTTCCTCGAGCGCGGCAGCGTCGACGGAGGCGGAGGGCTCGTTGATGTCGGTGTTCGTATGACGCAGGGGATCGGCGACCTTCAGGTTCGTGCGGGTCTCCCGCTGCACATGGACAAAGTCGAAGCCGATCCCAAGGCTTGTCAGGCTCCTCTCGATCTGTTCGCCGGCCGCGCCGCCAAGGATGCCGGTGGCCATGCTGTCGCAGCCGAGCTGCCTGAGGGTCTTGGACACATTGATCCCTTTTCCTCCAGGATCGAGCCTGAAGCTTTCGATCCGGTTCACCTTTCCCACGCCGAAGTCCCGGACGACAGCCGTCTTGTCCAGCGCTGGCGAGAGCGTTACCGTGACGATCATTCCCTGTCCCCTTTCACGCGCGGCCCGCTCCTTCCCATCAGCGCAAAACGCCGTTCTGTCCGGCGCGGCCCGTATCCGGATGCCGAGCCGATTATATCCGCGAGCTCCTGAAGGGGCAAGGCCGGGCGGAGCAGCGTTGCCCAGTCATTTCAGTTCGGGCTTGGCGCGTTGACAGCGCGTCAACGCCTTTGTAAAATGTCCGCAAACGAAAGAAAGAGGTTTTCGGATGGACTTCTCGGCTATGAACCTGGACGAGCTGCTCGGCGGGGCTTTCCCCTGCGCCTGCGGCAAGATCCACCGGGCGGGCGTCTCCTACCTGAAGATCGGCGAGGGGGCGGCTGCGTCCCTCCCGGAAGCCATGTCTGTCCTCGGCGTCAGGAAGCCCTTTATTGTCTGCGACCGCAGCACCAGGAAGGCCGCGTGGCCCATCCTGAAGCCCGTGCTCGAGCGCGGCGGCATCCCCCATGTCCTCTGCGTGCTTGCGTCCGACGGCCCGGAACCTGACGAGCACGCGGTCGGTTCCATCGCGATGGCATTCGATCCGGACTGCGACGTGATCCTCGCCGTAGGCTCCGGCGTAGTCAACGACTGCTGCAAGGTGCTCGCGCGGACGGCGGGCAGAAAACAGATCGCCCTGTGCACCGCTCCCTCCATGGACGGCTACGCGAGCGCTTCCTCGTCGATGATCGTCGAAGGGGTCAAGGTCACCCTGTACAATGCCGCACCCGCCGCCATCCTGGCGGACACCGGGATCATGAAAAACGCTCCCATGCGCATGCTGTGGGCGGGCCTTGGGGACATGCTTGCCAAGTACGTCTCCATCTGCGAGTGGCGCATCTCGCACCTGGTCACCGGCGAGTACTACTGCGAAAACGTCGCCGGCCTCGTCCGCGCCTCCCTGAAAAAGGTCGTCGATGCTTCCCTGAAGATCGCGTCCCGGGACGAGGAGGCTGTCGGGGCGACGGCTGAAGGCCTGATTCTGTCCGGCATCGCGATGAGCCTGGCCGGCGTTTCCCGCCCCGCGTCCGGGATCGAGCACTATTTCAGCCACATCTGGGAGATGATGGCGCTGCAGCGGGGAACGAAAAGCGACCTGCACGGCATCCAGGTAGGGGTCGGCACCTGTCTGAGCCTTCAAATATACGACAAGGTCCGCGCCCTTGTCCCGGACAGGGGGCGGGCGGAGCGCTTCGTTCGGGATTTTTCCAACGCCCGCTGGGAGGAACACATGCGCGACGTCTTTGGCAGCGCCGCCGAAGCGCTGATCCGGCGCGAGCATGAGGAGTACCGTAAAAACGACCCCGCCCTGCACGCGCTGAGGCTTGACCGCATCCTGTCAGACTGGGACCAGATCCGGCGCATCATCGCCGAGGAGCTCCCCGAAACGGAAGAAATCGTGGGCTTGATGCGCGCCCTGGGCATGCCGACGGCGCCGGAGGACCTGCATATCAGCCGGGAAGACACGCGCAGGGCCTTCATCGGCTCCAGGGACATCCGCGACAAGTATCTGACAAGCTCCCTCCTCTGGGACCTTGGGCTGCTCCATGAACCGGGCTTCCTGCCAGACGCATGAACGGATGAACGGCGGCGTGAACGGATCGGCCGAACCGGGCTGGTTCGAAAAAAACAAAAAAAACCTTGCGCGCGCCGGCTCTGCGGCCGCTGTGCTTGCCTTGCTGTATCTTGTATTCGGGGACCTGATCTCCACGCTGAAGCCCTTTTTCTACTCGCTTGCTGCGGCTTTCCTCCTAAACCCGCTCGTCAGAGCCGCGGACCGGAAAAAGGTCAGGCGCGCCTGGTCTTCGCTTGCCGCGGCGGTCATGATCATGCTGCTGCTCGCGCTGTTTTTCGCGCTGATCGTCCCCTCCGTCGTCTCCGACGCGGCCCGGCTGGTCCGCCAGTTCCCCCGGGGGCTCGCATATCTCAGGGAACAGCTCAGCGCCGCGCTCGAGGAGATTTCCGCCGCGCTGGCCGACATGCCTGAGCTCAAGGCCCAGACGGACGAGCTGATTGCCGGCGCGTCGGAGATCCTGTCAGGCGCGCTGAAAGGCTTCGTTTCTTCGCTTGGCGGGCTTTTCCATGTTTTCCTTGTGCCCGTGATCACATTCTACCTGCTCAAAGACAAGGAGAAGCTGATCGCGGCCGGCATGGCCCTCGTCCCGCCGGCACGCAGGGAAGCGCTCACGCTCCTCGGAAAGGACGTCAGGGGCGTCCTGAGGAACTACGTGCGCGGCAGGCTCTTCGTATCCCTGATCGTCGGCCTGGCGACGGGCCTGGGCTGCCTGTTCCTCGGACTCCCCAGCGCGCTCACCATCGGGATCCTCGCAGGCCTGCTGGACCTCATCCCCTATTTTGGGCCCTGGCTGGGCGGCGTTCTTCCCGTCGTCCTCGCGCTCTCCGGCGACGCGCCCGTGAAGGCGCTCTGGGTGATCCTTATGATCCTGCTCATCCAGCAGGCGGAATCAAATCTGATCACGCCTCGGGTCATCTCGGAAAGCGTCGGGATCCACCCCCTGCTGGTGATGTTTTCCGTGATGTTTTTCGGGAGCCTCATGGGGATCACGGGCATGATCGTCGGCGTCCCCGTGACCGCCTCTCTGCTGGCGCTCGCGCGGCGTTTCAGGAAAACCGGCCGACAGGACGGGAACGGCGCCGCGGACCCTCCGCTCGCGCCGGTCCCAAGCCCGCCGGGGCTCTCCCCCGCGCCCCGAAAATCGAAGCGGCCCCGCTTGTAAACCGCACGGGGCCGTGCTATACTCAAGCCGCCGCAAAAGCGGTCTGCGCCCTTAGCTCAGCTGGATAGAGTGTTTGACTACGAATCAAAAGGTCGTGAGTTCGAATCTCGCAGGGCGCGCCAGAAAATCCCTTGAAAACACTAGCTTTTCAGGGGGTTTTTCCGTTTGAGCCTTTCTGAAATAAAACGCTTTTAGAAATTTATCGCACATTTATCGCACGCTCCGATTTATCGCAAAAAAATGTTCGCTGCAGTCTCGGCTGCCCGCTTGTCTGCGTCTTCCAGTGTGTGGGCATAGAAGTCCTGAGTAGTCGAAATCCTTCCATGTCCAAGTCGTTCTGAAACCGTAACGACATTCTCTCCATTATATAGTAGCTGACTGGCATGCGTGTGACGGAGCTTGTGCGGATGAATGTGTGGCAATCCCTTCCGTTTTGCAAACTCGTTAAGCCAGCTAGTGATGCTCTGAGGATGCATAGGCTGTCCGTTGTCCTGAGTAAAAACATAGTCAGTATCCTGCCAACGATCGCCTGATATTGTTTTAATTTCAAGCTGCCATTTACTGTACTCATCAAGCATGTTCATCGTCTCAACAGGAAGGTAGATGGTACGTTTGGACTTTTTTGTTTTGAGAGTATCAGTATATACGCCTCTTTCAGCTGTGTATTGGAGTGACTGGACTATGTGGATACATTTCTTTTCAAAACTTACCATTGGCCATTTTAGTCCAAGAATCTCCCCTCGCCTTGCCCCGGTGATCATCAGCAAGTGGGTAATCGTTCTCCACTTCATCGGTTCGGCTTCCAGCGCCGTCAGTAACTTATCTATATCCCCTACTTCTAAAATTTCTATCTCTTTATCCGTTATCTTGGGCGGTTTTGCCTTTGAAGCTGGATTGTACGGTATCAGCATTTCGTCTACCGCACACTCTAGCATGGACGAAAGAAAGCGGTGATATTGCATGATTGTTTTAGAATTTAGTGGTTTCGAATTCGTAGAAATCAGAAACAGAGACTCTACAGGTTTTTCAAGAGCCTCGGCAATCTTTTCCGCAGTGTTATAGCTGATGGTTTCTTGTCTGAACGCCTTAGTGAGCGTTGCACTTGCAAGGCCGCATTTACCCAAAAAATCCATAACAGAATACTTCTTCAATACTTCATCTCTCAATCCGTCTTTCGCCGTTGCCTTAATTCCTGCTTTCCTGACTCCGCTTTTTCTGAGGGATGAATACAGATCATTCAGATGCTTCGGGCGAACATCATGCAGTCGGATGGTTCCTATCTCAGGCAGAATCCTTTTAAGCAAGCCTTTCCAGAGGACCATCGTTGAATGCTTGGTTCCAGAGCCCTCCTTAATGGAGAGAAAATAGACCGCATACTCCTCTACAGTCTGCCGATCGTCAGGTTTATATCCTTGATCAAGCTGCGTCTCAAAAGTAACTTTGACACGCTCCAGCTCTTTTTCAATCTGACGGTCGGTCATTCCCGGACTTGGCTTCCAAGTCGTGAAGTGTCGTATCTGGTGGTTTTTTGAGTCCCGCCCTTTTGACACGGTAATTATGTAGGACGTTCCCTTTTTTCCATCAACCTTGCGGACACTTGCCAATCTTGCTTTCCCCCTGACCACGTGAGGTATCTGCCGTAGGACACGTAAGGCACCTGACGCATTCCTATTATAGCAGATTTTCTTTCCCCTGAATGCGGGAGGTATCTGCCGCACAAAACACGAGGAGGTACCTATTGCTTCCTATTATATAGCAGATATTCAGCGGTGAAAACTCGCGTGGCAAGTATACCTGAGAAATCTATTAATTTCAAACTATCAAGCAACGCAGAATTTTTATGTATTTCAAATTATCTAGAGACGGTTTTGATCTTATATTTTCCTGGTCAAGAGACGCTGAGTCAGGGATCAAGAGGCACTTATTTTTTCTTGCTCTTTTCCGAAGGAAGATGCCCCGAGTCAATCGACCCCGGGTCCCCTTTGAATCCTGGATCGAAAGGAAACGAGAACGCAAACACTGCCGAAAGACAACCCCTTGGCGAAAGACAGCACCCCATTGGTGGAGATCATTTCTCTTAAGCAATACAAGAAAGCATCTGTTGAAAACGGAGCGGGTACCTTTTCTCTTAAGCAGTACAAGAAAGCGGTTGACAAAACCAGCCTTTGGTAGTATAATGTAAATGGTGAAGAAGGGGTAACAAACAAGCTTGGCACAATGTTCCAAGCTTCCCCCAATCAACCACCACGCTAGCGACCTTCGGGAAACCAGTCACCCAAAGCTCAGTCACTCCGTGTGATTGCCGTGACTCTCGCGGAGGTCATTTCTCTTAAGCAGTATAAGAAAGCTTCTGCTGAAAACGGAGAGGGCGGAGAAGATGGAGGGGCGGAAAAGAAACTAGGCACCAAGTGCCTAATTTCCATCCAATCATCCACCACACTAGCAACCTCCGGAAAACCAGTCACCCAGAACTCAGCCACCCCGTGTGACGGCCGTGGCTCTCGCGGAAGTCATTTCTCTTAAGCAGTATAAGAGGGCAATAGAAAACGAGGGCAATGAACTAAACGATTCTTCCGGATCAAAATGCACGAATTTCCCATTGATTTTTAGCCAGTCTGTCGCCACGAAACCAGCCACCCAGAACTCAGCCACCGTTGACTCCGCAAGCTTTTTAAAACCAGTCACTCAGAACTCAGCCACCGTGGACTCCCACAGCTTTTTTAAACCGGTTACTCAGAATTCCCGTGGGATTAATAAAGCAAAACGCGCAGACGCTATCCGCTCCTACTACGACATCAAGGCAGTACAGGCTTATTTCCTTCGTCAGCACAATTATAGGGATTATGCCCTCTGGACCCTCCCATTTTAGATCAGGCATGGTCAGGCGACCGTCAGCTACAGCTCAGCGGAAAAATTTTGATAACGGTCCCCAAATCATAAGGAGATTGGAGAAGCCCGTCGAACTCTATATGCTGAGGTGAAACGCTCCATGACAGACTACCCGCAGGACATGTATCGGCAGTTGGTCGAACTGAAAGAAAAGTCTGAGCAGCTGGAAGCAGAAGAACGGCGTCTACTGGCTGAGAAAAGCAGATTGTTAGCGGAAAACAAGCGCATAAAAAAAGAGCTCATGGACGCGATGATGGGAAACATTGACGAGCGAAAAGAAGCGGCAATCGTCAAAGCGGCCGAACCCCTGAAGCGGAAAATCGCGCGCAAAGATGAGCAGTTGGAAAAGGCTGGC
>CAZLYF010000075.1:0-15271 GCA_964563725.1 uncultured Oscillospiraceae bacterium | reverse complement strand
GGACGCGATGAAGAACAACCCCTTCGACCTGACCAAGATGTGGTACAAAAAGGACTTTCCCCTGCTTCCCGTCGGGGAGTTCGAACTCAACCGCAACCCGTCGAACTACTTCGCCGAGGTGGAGCAGGCGGCCTTCAACCCGGCCCACGTGGTGCCGGGGATCAGCTACTCGCCCGACAGGATGCTGCAGGGGAGGCTCTTCGCCTACGGCGACGCGCAGCGCTACCGTCTGGGCGTCAACAACGAGCTGATCCCGGTCAACGCGCCCCGGGGGGTGGCGCATCCCCACAGCTTCCATCGCGACGGCTTCATGCGCACCGACGGCAACCTCGGCAGCGAGCTGCACTACGAGCCCAACAGCTACGGGGACTGGACGGAAGCCAGAAGCCATGAAAACCCGGTGGAAAAGACCGGCGGGGACCTCTTCCGCTACGATTACCGGGAGGACGACCACGACTACTACACCCAGCCCGGGCAGCTGTACCGCGCGATGACGCCGGCCCAGCGGCAGGCGCTGTGCGAGAACACCGCCCGCAACATGGGCGACGCCACGCTGCAGATCAAGCACCGGCACATCTTCCGCTGCTGGAAGGCCGACCCGGACTACGGCCGGGGCGTCGCGGAAGCCCTGGGCATCGACCTGAACGCGGTGGACCTCAGCCTGACCGACAGCGTGGACCGCAACAGTAACAGCGCGGCCAACCGCGCGCACCCCGAGCTCAACGTGCCGACCGCGCCGGTCGACCCGGGCCGTGAGATCGACACCAGCGGGGACCCCTGCATCGACCCGGAAGAGGACCCCTGGCTGCTGTGAGGGGATCCCGGCTGGGCGGGCGGCGCGAGCCGCCCGCTTTTCTGTGCGCTTTCATGGACGCCATCGGGGAACTCCGGGAGCGCATCGACCGTTTTGACCCGGCGGTCTACGGCTGGGAATGGGCGCCGCAGGACGCGCCATGCATCCAGCCGGAGCTCCAGGGCTGGCGCGGCTATATCGAGGCGCGCCCCGTCAGAAGGAAACAGGGGCTGTCCGGCGCCCGGCCGGCGCAGGAGAAAGGCTGAAGCGGCGGCGCCGCGCGAAGCGTGTTTCACGTGAAACAATCCCGCCCCTTCCGGCAGGCCGCCGGGAGGGGCGTTCCTGTACAGCCCTGGCCGCCCGCGCTACAATGGTTCCAGATCACAGGGGGCACAGGCGCGGAAGGGTCCGCCGCCTGGGAGGAACGGATGCGGAGAAGAGACCGGGAAGCGCAGCGGAACGGAAGAATAAAGCCGCGGGAGGGACCGTGACATGCCCATGTGGACGCAGGCGCAGCAGGAGGCGATCGGGGCGCGCGGGCGGGACATCCTTGTCAGCGCCGCGGCGGGTTCGGGCAAGACGGCCGTTCTGGTCGAGCGGATCCTCGCCCTGCTGCGCGGCGGGGGAAGCCTGGACAGGATGCTCGTCGTCACCTTCACGCGGGCGGCCGCCGCGGAGATGCGCGACCGCCTGACCCGCGCGCTGTCCCTGGAGGCGGCCGGGGATAGGCGCCTGCGCCGGCAGTTCATGGCCGTCGACCGCTCCGACATCTGTACGCTGCACACCTTTTGCGCAAGGGTCCTGCGCCGCTGTTTCCAGGCCGCGGACGCCGACCCCCTGTCCCGGGTGGGCGACGAAAGCCTGACCCGGGAACTGTTCGAGCGCGCGCTGCAGGAAGCGATGGAAGCCCTCTGCCAGTCTCCGGGCGAGGACGGCGGGAAGCTCATCACGCAATATGAAGACGGGCAGATCGAGGACATGGTCAGAAGCCTGCACGGCTTCCTGATGGCGCAGGCCGACCCCTGGGAATGGCTCGGCGGCTGCCTGACGCTGCCGGAGGACCTGGCGGGACATCCCTGGCATGCGATCGCCCGGGAGGAAGCGCTGCTGTTCCTGGAGGGCGCGGAAGCGCTCCTTGAGGACTGCGCGCGCATCGCCGGCCTTCCCGACGGCCCGCTGAGGCACGCGGGGAACGCGCGGGAGGACCTGACAAGCGTCAGGGAACTCCTGCGCGCCCTTGAGGAGGAGGGGCGGCTGCCGCAGAGGGAGGAGCCGGCTTTTTCCCCGCTGTCGCGCAGGAAGGCGGGCGGGAACGAGAGCGCTTCGCTCGCGGAGCGCTTCAAACACCGGCGTGGCCTGGCGAAACAGGCCGTCCAGGCCGCCTGCGCGCTGCTCCCGGCGGGGCCGGAGCAGACAAAGAGGATCCTTGGGGACCTCCGCTATACCCTGCCCGCGCTGCGCGCCCTGGCCGCCCTGACGCAGTCGGTGCACGAGCGATACGCGGCCCTGAAGGAAGCGCGGCTCGTATGGGACTACGGCGACCTCGAGCACCTGGCGCTGCGGGCGCTGAACCAGCCCGACGCGGCGCGGGAAGTCTCCGCGGGCCTTGACGCGGTGTTCGTCGACGAATACCAGGATGTCTCAAGGATCCAGGAAGCGATCATACAGAGGCTGCGCGGGAACGCCGCGCTGTTCATGGTGGGGGACGCCAGGCAGAGCATCTACCGTTTCCGGCTCGCCGACCCCGGGCTGTTCCTCTCAAAGCAGCGCCGTTTCGGCGCGCAGCCGGATCCTGGGGAGAGGCTCGTCACCCTCAGCGAGAACTTCAGGTCCAGAAAAAACATCCTGGACGCCGTCAACCTCGTGTTCGGGCACGCCATGCGCGAAAGGGCGACGGAGATCGGCTACGGAGACGACGCCGCGCTGAGGACCCGGGAAGAGGGGCGGAACGACCCGCCGGTCGAGCTGCGCCTCCTGCTCAGGGACGAGGAAACAGAGGAAGACCCCGCGCGGGAACCCGGGGAGGACGAGGGAGGGGAGGAAGCGGAAGAGAGGGCGGACAAGAGCCACGTCGCCGAAGCGCGTATCATCGCGCTCAGGATCCGGGAGCTGCTCGGCACGCCCCTTTGGGACGGGAAGGAATGCAGGCCCCTGCGCTGCCGAGACATCGTCATCCTGCTCAGGAGCGCCTCAGGCCGCGCGGGCGACATGTCGCGGGCCCTCGGGGACGCGGGGATCCCCGTGTACAGCGAGGCCGACGCCCAGTACTTTGACCTTCCCGAGGTCGCGGACGCCCTCAATCTCCTCCGGGTGCTGGACAACCCCTGCCAGGACACGGCGCTCCTGAGCGCGCTGGCCTGCCCGGCCTTCGGCTACTCCCCCGCCGACCTCGCGCAGATCAGGCTGCGCGGCGGGGAGGGGCAGGCGCCTTTCCACGAGGTCTTCTTCGGCCTCAGGGACGCGGACGCGCGCATCGGGGAAACGGCGAAGAAGCTGGAGCGGTGGCGCTTCATGGCTGCGAACATGCCGCTGGACGCCTTTCTCCGCCGACTGCTTCGGGAAACGGGGCTCTACGCGCGCGCCGGCGCGCTCCCCGGCGGGGAACTGCGCAGGGCAAACCTGCGGCTGCTGTGCGAACGGGCGGCGCCCGGTCCCCTCCCCGTGACGCTGCGCGAATTCCTCTCGCGCGTGAAGGAGGCCCGCAGGCAGGAACAGTCCCAGGCCGCCGCCGCCCTGTCGGAAAACGAAGACGTCGTCCGCATCATGACCCTGCACAAATCCAAGGGGCTGGAGTTCCCGGTCGTGTTCATCCCCTGCCTGGGGCGCAGGTTCCGCATGACGGGGAGCTCGGAACCCCTGCTCTGCGACGCCGAGGCCGGGCTCGCGCTGAGGCTTCGCGATCCGGAAAAGCGCATGACCTACCCGACCTTCGCGGGCAAGGCGATCGCGCTGAAAAAAAACCGGGAGATCCGCAGCGAGGAGGCGCGCCTGCTGTACGTGGGCATGACGCGGGCACGGGACAGGCTGATCCTCGTCGGCACCCTGGATTCGCTTGCCGCCGCCGGCAGGAAATGGTCGCTGCCCGGGGGAGACTACGCGGCGGGGAGCGCGGTGAGCATGCTCGACTGGGTCGGCGCCTGCCTGTGGCCGGCGCTGGAGAAGCCCGCGGAAAGCCCCTGGGCCGCGGCCAACGGCAGCGTCTGGCGGCTGTTTTTGCACCGCAGGGGGGACATCAGGGCTCCGGAACCCCCCGCGCCCGCGCCGGCCCTGGGGATGAGCGCGCAGCCCCCCTCCCCCGATATGGTCAGGATCATGGAGCCTGTGAGCCGGGGCCGGCAGCTGCCGATGAAAACATCGGTGACCGCCCTCATCAGCGGCCGGGCCGGGAGTGACGGGGAGGAAGAGGAAACCCCGCAGGTGAAGCGGCGCGCCCTGCGCCTGGATGAGGCCCCCGTTCCCCTGCCCGCGCTTGATGGCAAACGCGGCCTGACCGGGGCCCAGCGGGGCGCCGCGATGCACAGGGCCCTGTGCGCGCTTCATCCTGCGGCGCTCCGCGGACTCAGGGGCGAGGCGCTCCTGCGCGCGGCCGGCGCGGAACTGGACGCCCTGCTTGAGCGCGGCGTCCTCAGCCCGCAGGAGCGGGACGCCGCCGACCTTTCCGGCCTCGCCCGCTTTTTTGCGAGCCCCCTTGGCGGACGCCTGCTCGCCGCCGCGGATCTCCGGCGGGAATGGCCCTTCACCTTCGCGACGGAAACGGGGATGCTCCTTCAGGGCGTGGTGGACAGCTGCTTCCTGGAGGGGGACGCCTGGGTCCTGATCGACTACAAGACCGACCGCTGCGCCCCTGGGGAGATCCTGCCAAGGTACCGCGACCAGATGCGCTGGTACATGCGCGCGCTGCGCGAGATCACGGGGACGCCGGTCCGCGAAGCCTGGCTGTACGCCCTCCACGCGGGCGAGGCGATCCCCGTCATCGAGGAAGCCCCCATCCGTCTGGAGCGCTGAGGCCCGGGGCGAGCGTCGCAAAAAGGAAAACGCCTGCCGCTGCGGCGAGCGGGGCTTGACAAGACCGCGGCGATGCAGTAGATTACTAACGCAGTAAATTACTCAGCGCAAAAGGAGGATGGGCATGACGGATCACGGCGAGGGGCGGCAGGGCATCCCGACGACGCTCAGGCACAAGCCTGTCATCGTGGCGGAGGATTATGCGCGGGTGGATGGACGCCTGGCCGGCGAAGGCGGCGCGCGCGCGCTGAGCCTCGGCCTTGCGCAGTGGAACGAGCGCGGGCGGGTGGACATCTCCGCGAAGGTCTGGCGCCATACGGGGGGGAAGTGGTCGCGGCAAAGCGAGGAGCTGCCGCTGCACCGCGTCCTGGACCTGGCGATCCTCATCTGCGAGGCGAGGAAGCATTTTTCGGAAGCCTACCGCTTCCCGTCGGGCTTTGACCGGGAACGTCCGGTCATCAGCCGCGTGGGGCTCCAGGGAGACGCGATGACCGTGCGGGTCTGCGCGGAAAACGAGCGCATCGTCGAGGATCACCGCCTGTTTGAGGACGCCCTGCGCAGGGACGACGAGATCCTTTCGGAGCGCTTCCACAGGCTGGCTCAGCTGCTTGGCGAAGCGGAGGCCTGAAGCCCGGCGTTCAGGGCGCCGGGGACAGGCCGGAGGACGCGAAGCCGAAGTTGAAAAGCCTCCCCATGTCCGTCCAGGCGCGGAAACGCTCCCTGCCTCCCATCACGACGGCAACGAGGGTCTTTCCGCCGCGCCGCGCCGCGCCCGCGTAGCAGAAACCCGCGGAGGACGTGTATCCCTTCTTCACGCCGAAGGCGCCCTCAAAGAAATACGGGGAAAGGGGATCCAGCAGTTCCGTCCCGTTTCGGAGGGGGAGCGGGCCGCGCAGATGGGTGGGGGCGAGCGTGTATTCGAGCGCCGAGACGATCCTGAGGAAGCGCTCGTCCTTCAGCGCCAGCCGGGTCAGCCGCGCAAGGTCCGCCGCGGTGCTGTAGTGGCCAGGGTCGTGGTAGCCGTGGGGGTTGACATACCGCGTGCCGTGGAGACCAAGCTCGCCCGCCCGGCGGTTCATCTGCCCGACGAAGGCCTCGACGGAGCCCGCGGCGATCTCGGCCACGGCGTTGGCCGCGTCGTTGCCCGAGCGGATCATCAGCGCGTACAGCAGGTCCCGGAAACTCATTGCCTCGCCCGGGCTCAGCGGGACCAGGGAGGAGTCTTTGGGCACCTCCGCCGCGCAGGCCGGGACCGTGACCCTGCGGTCCAGCGGGATGCCCGACTCAAGCGCCACCAGCAGCGTCATGATCTTCGTGGTGCTGGCGGGATACATGAGCCGGCTGCCGTTCTTTTCAAACAGCGTCTCCCCGCTGTCCGCGTCCACAAGCGCGCAGGCGGGGGCGTAGAGGAAGTCGTCCGTGAGCGAAAGCGGCCGGGCGTCGTCAAAAAACGGCGGGGCCTGGATGCCCATGCCGCTCAGGTCCGAGTACAGCGCGCGCCGGGTCAGAAGGTCCGCGGCGCCGGTGACCGCGATGCCCTCGACGCCCCGATCCGCAAGAAGCGCCTGGAAAGCCTCCACGGCCGCCCTTGTTTTCGTCCCGTACAGCCCGTCGGCCCCGTCACGCAGGAAATTCAGGTCGATCAGGCGGTTCTGAAGTTCCGTGACCCGCGGGCCGGAGGAGCCCGTCTTCAGTTCCATCAGGGGGGCCATGGCCTGCTCGTCGCCCATCAGGCGCCGGGTCTCCGGCCCCGCGATGCCGTCGACGGCCAGGGGGTGCCCCAGGGCCCTCAGGGCTTCCTGCAGCGCGATGACGGCCAGCCGGGTCTGCTTCCCGTACTGTCCGTCGGCAGGCCCTGACAGGAAGCCCGCGTCGATCAGCCGGCGCTGCAGCGCCCGGACCTCCTCTCCCGAGGAACCCAGGGAGAGCAGGGGAGCGGGCTCCGCGGCCGCGGAAGGCAGGGCCGCCCACAGGAGGAGCAGCGCGGCCAGCGCGGCCAGCAGGCGTTTCATGGCCAAACCCCCTTCCTCCCGCCGCCGTGGCGCGGCATCCAATCAAACGGGCTGGGCGGCGCTTTCCCTGCCCGCTTGAACGGGAGAGGCGCCCAGCCTATAATCGTCCCATACCGGAAAAGGAGCGTGCTGCGCAGTGGAAGACCCGACCCAGCCGGTCGCCGGGACGATCGCGCTGATCCTCGTCCTGGCGGCGGTCAACGCGTTCCTGGCGGGCGCCGAGATGGCTTTCGTGTCGCTCAACCCCGCCAAGATACGGGAAATGGCGGAAACGGGGGATAAAAAGGCGGGAAAGGTCCAAAGGCTCCTGAAGGACTCGGACTCCTTCCTGTCCGTCATCCAGGTCGGCATCACCTTCGCGGGGTTCTTCAATTCCGCCTCGGCCTCGCAGGCCTTCGTGGGCAGGCTTACGCCGGCCTTGGGGGCCATCCCCGGGGCGAAGACGCTTGCCACCGTCATCGTCACCCTGATCATATCATATTTTACGCTGGTGCTGGGCGAACTGTATCCCAAGCAGGTCGCGCTCCAGGTGCCCGAGCGCTACGCCCGCTTCTCGGCCGGCGCGATCCTCGCGGTCAAGGCCCTCTTCAATCCCTTCGTATGGCTGCTCAATGCGTCCACGCGCCTCCTCAAAAGGCTCACCCCCATCGATTTTTCCAAAAAAGAGGAGAGGCTGACGCGCGACGAAATGAAGAAGCTGCTGTCAAGCAGCCGCAACGACGGCGCCATCGACATGGAGGAGTTCAACATGATGAGGGGGGTGCTGTCCCTGGATTCCCGGCTCGTGCGCGAGATCATGGTCCCCCGGGTGGACACCGACATGATCGACGCGCAGGACCCGCTCCAGGACAACCTCCGCCATCTGCTCGGGCAGCGCCATTCGCGCATCCCGCTGTATGAGGACAGCAAGGACAACATCGTGGGCATCCTCCACCTCAAGGACGTCCTCCTGAACCTCGAGGCACTGCGGGAGGGGAAGGCGGCGCTTAGGGACATCGCCCGGCCGCCGCTGCTCATCCCGGACACCCTGTTCACCGACGAGCTGCTGGTCAAATTCCAGAAGTCGAAGCAGCATATGGCGGTCCTGGTGGACGAGTTCGGAGGCGTGGCCGGCATCGTGACCCTGGAGGATCTCATGGAGGAGATCGTCGGCGAGATCAGGGACGAGTACGACGACGACGCGGAGCCGTACAGGGACCAGGGAAACGGCCGCTTCCTCCTCAGGGGCAACCTGCCCGTCAGCGACGTGAACAGGCTGTTCGACCTCGGGATCGAGACCGAGGACGCGGACACCATCGCCGGTTTCATCATCGAAAAGCTGGGTTGTATCCCCCAGAGGAGCGAGACGGAAGCGGTCGACACGGACGCCTTCTCGCTGACGGTCACGGAGGCGGATTCCACGCGCATCAAGTCGGTCCTCCTCAGGCTCAAGCCCCGCCCCCGGGAAACGGACCGGGAGGAAGGCGCCGCCGCGGAGGGATAGGCGGCCCTGCGGACGCCCAGGGGCGCTTGCCAGGCGGTCCGGGGGGTGGTACAATCCAGCATCGGCAATAGATTTGTCCGGGGACGCGCCTGGCGCGCGTTTCGGGAGAGGCGGTCGCGCATGGTTTTGGAGCTGCTTGAGAGGATCCGCAGGCAGGAGGAGCAGGCGCAGCGCGTCCGCTTTGACGCGCAGCGCGAAGGGCGCGGGCTCCTGAAGGCCGCCGGGGAAGAATGCGCGGCCCTGGAGCGGGCGGCGGCGGAAGAGGACAGGGCCTTCCACAAGCGCTTCATGGAAAAGAGGCGCCAGGAGATCTCCGCGGCCATCGGCGCAAAGGAAGGCCAGCGGGAAGCGGCGAGGCAGGCGCTCCGCGCGCGCGCCGAAGCGAAGATCGAGGAAACGGCGAGGCGGATCGCGGCCGGGGTGCTCGGGCATGGCGATCGTTGAAATGAAGCGCCTGTCCCTGCTGGCGCTCAAAAAGGACCGGGACGGCCTGCTTGAGGCAATGCAGCGCCTGGGCTGCGTGCAGGTCACGGAAGTCACCGCGGACGCGGCGGGCTTCTCCGGCGGGGAAGCGGCCGAGGCGCTCAGCGGGGAGATCGCCAGGCTCGAGGCCGCCCTGGAAGTCCTCAGGCGCCACGACACCGACCCCAAGCCCCTGTTCGGCGTGATGCCGCAGGTGGGGGAGGACGAAGCCAGGAGGGTGCTCGAAAGCCGGGACGAAGTAGCAGCCGCCGTGTCGAGGCTGGAGGGAGAAGAGGCGCGGCTGGGGGAACTCAGGGGCGCCGAGGCCAGGGCGCTCGCGGCGCTTGAAGCGCTCAGGCCCTGGGAGGGGCTCGACGCCGCGCCGGGAGCCTGGGACGGGCTGAAAACCGTTTCCCTGTTCATCGGCAGGGTTCCGGCGCGATCGCTGGAGGCGGTGAAGGCCGCGCTGGGCGCTTTCCCCGTGCCGGCGCAGCTGGAGGTCCTGTCCCTGTCGGGCGACAGCGCCTGCGTCGCCGCCGTCGCGCACAGCAGCTGCCGGGCAGAAGCCTCTGCGGCACTGGAGGCGGCGGGATTTGAGGAGGAACGCTTCGCGGACTGGGGAACAGCGGTCCCCAGGGAGCTGATTGTTCAGAAGGAAGCCGAGCTTGCGGCCGTCGAAGAGGAACGCGCCGCGATCGCCCGCTCCCGGGAGGGCGCGGCGGGAGAGATCCGCAGGATGAAGATCCTCAGGGACGCGCTGGCCGTCCGCCGGGACCGCCAGATCGCCGCGGAGCGCTGCGCGTCCACGGCAAGAGCCTTCCTCCTTCAGGGCTGGGTGCCGGCCCGCAGCGCGGACAAGCTCTGCGGCAAGCTCAGGGAGATTTCACCGACCTGCGCGGCGGAGGCCGCCGAGCCCGCGGAGGGGGAAACGCCGCCCGTACTGCTGAGAAACGGCCGGTTCGCCACCCCCTTCGAGTCGGTCGTCGAAGGCTTCGCGCTCCCCGCCTACGAGGGGATCGACCCTACCCCCGTCATGGCGCCTTTCTACGCGTGCCTCTTTGGCATGATGGTGTCCGACGCCGGCTACGGGCTGGTGATGAGCCTTGCGCTGCTGCTGTTCATGAAGGTCAAAAAGATCCGGATGCGGAACGCGAAGCTGCTCATGCTGCTCGTCTTCGGCGGGGTCCTGACCCTGCTGTGGGGGGCCGTGTACAATTCCTTTTTCGGCTTCGCGCTGCTTCCGGAAAGGTACTGGCTGCTCGACCCCGTCAAAAAACCGCTTCTGGTGATGGGCATCTGCATCGGCACGGGCGCGCTGCACCTGTTCACGGGGCTGGGGCTGGCGGCGTTCCGGAACATCAGCAGGGGCGACCCAGTCGCCGCGGTTTCTGACCAGCTCAGCTGGCTGCTGCTCGTCGTCGGGCTGGTCATGCTCGCCGTGCCGCCGATGGCCGGAGCCGGCAGCGTCCTTGCGCTCCTCGGGGCGGGGACGATCCTCCTGATGAAGGGCCGGGCAAACAAAAACCCCCTCAAGCGCCTGCTGAGCGGCCTGGGCGCGCTGTACGGGATCTCCGGCTGGCTGGGCGACCTGCTCAGCTATATCCGGCTTTTCGGGATGGGGCTTGCGACGGGCGTCATCGCGATGGTCTTCAACCGACTCATCGCCATGGTCTGGGAAGCCGGGATCATCGGCAAGATTCTCGGGGCTGCGCTGTTCGTCGCCTGCCACGCGTTCAACCTCGGGGTCAACGCGCTGGGCGCCTATGTGCACGCCTGCCGCCTGCAGTACATCGAGTTTTTCGGCAAGTTCTACGAGGAGGGCGGCAGCGCGTTCCGGCCGCTTGAGGCCCGCGGGAGGTACGTGCGCATCGGAGGGGCCGGGGAGGCTCCCTGACGCAGAAGAATTGCCATCGGCAGAGAGAACGGGAGGAACACAGTCATGTCCAGTGGTCAGTTTCTGGCGCTGTTCGCCGCGGCCGTATCGGTCGTGCTGGCGGGCATGGGTTCGAGCAAGGGCGTGGGCATCGCGGGGGAAACGTCCGCCGGGGTCGCGACGGAGAATCCGGACCTGACCAGCAAGCTGCTGGTGCTGCAGCTGCTCCCCGGCACGCAGGGGATCTACGGCTTCCTCATCGGCGTCATCGTGCTCATCAACACGGGGGTGCTGGGCGGGGCGATGAAGGCCGTGAGCGTCGAGCAGGGCATCGCCCTCATCGCCGCCTGCCTGCCCATCGGCGTGGTCGGGTACTTCTCCGCGATCGCCCAGGGGCGCGTGGCGGCCGCCGGCATGCTGATGACCGGCCAGCGCAGCGAGATGTCCGGCAAGGCGATCACGATGGCCGTGCTGGTGGAGACCTACGCAGTGCTCGCGCTGCTGGTGTCCTTCCTGATGGTCAACGCGGTCCAGCTTGCCTGAGGGGACGGAGATGGACGCGGGAGCGATCGAAAAGAGGATCATGGAAGACGCCGAGGCCGACGCGGCCGAGGCGCTCCGTGAGCTGCGCCTGAAAGCGGAGGGGCTTCGCGCGGATTCCGCAAGACGGATCGAGGCTTCGAAAAAGGACGCGGCGGCCAGGGCGGAAAAGGAAGCGGGCGAGATGGCGGACCGCATGGGGCGCATGGCGGAGCTCGATGAGCGCAAGGCCCTGCTTTCCGTCAAGCGCGGCCTGCTCGACAAAGCCTTTGGGAGGGCGCTGGAACTGCTTGAGGCGACGCCGCCCAAGGAAGCCCGCCGGTTTTTCATGGAACAGCTTCTCCGATGCGCCGAGGGCGGCGAGACCGTCCTGCCCGGGGCCCGCGGCAGCGCGTGGCTGGACGAAGCCTTCGTCAGGGAAGCAGGGGAGAAAATGGCGGCAACGCGCGGCGCCGGAACCGCGCTCAGGCTCGGGGGCGAGCGGACGGAGGGCGTGGGCTTCGCGCTCGTCAAGGACGGCGCGCGCGTCGAATGCACATTTTCCTCCCTGCTCGCCGCGCAGCGCCTGCGCCTGGAACCTGACGCAGCCCGGGAACTGTTTGGCTAGACCCCCCGAAAGGAGCGAGCCGCTTGCCCCAGAGCAGCATCCACTATGCGATCGGGCGCCTGAGCGCGCTTGAAAAGGACGTCCTGGACCTTCCCAGGCTCGAACGCCTGATCCAGGCGCCTTCCGTCGCCGACGCGAGGCGGTCCCTTTCGGAGATCGGATGGCCCGAGGACGCGGACGTGGAAAAGGGCGCGCGGGAGCACCTGCGCAAGGCCTGCGACCTGGTGAAAAGCCTTTCCCCCGACCCGGCGGTCACGGATTGTTTCCTTTTGCGCTACGACGTCAGGAACCTCAAAGCCCTCCTGAAGGCGCGCTGCCTTCACGAGGAGGCGGAGGACCTGTCCCCCTGCGGCACCTTGGCCCCCGAGCTCCTGCGCCGCGCGGTGGCGGAGCGCAGTTACGGCTGGCTGCCCGCGGAGTTCAGGTCCGCGCTGGAGGGGCTCGAGAAGCGGCTCGCGGCGAGGGTAGACCCCCTGGACATCGATGTCACGCTGGACAAGGCGCTCTACGC
Source organism: uncultured Oscillospiraceae bacterium (assembly GCA_964563725.1). GTDB lineage: Bacteria > Bacillota > Clostridia > Christensenellales > Aristaeellaceae > CAZLYF01. The sequence continues at coordinate 2,985 of CAZLYF010000075.1, read as the reverse complement.
CCGCGTGTTCGCGCTCCTTCCCCCCGATCGCAAACATGCGCAGGCGTATTTCCGCAGGCGGGTGGACCTGCTCAACCTCCTCATGGCCCTGCGTTCCGCCCATGCCGGAAAACCCCCGAACTTCCTGTCCGGCATCCTGATCCCTTCCGGGAGCGTCGCGCCCGGCGCCTGGGCGAGGGCCTACGGGAAACCGGAAAGGCTCCCGCTGCTGATCCGGCGCCACGGCCCCAGAGTGTACGCCGCGGCCGTCTCCGCCTTCACGGACGCCGGGAAGCTCCCCCTGCTGGAAAAGGAGGCGGAAGACAGCCTGACAGGCCTCTACCGCCCCTTTCGGCGGGCGATCGACCGCGAGGAGAGGCTGGCGGGCTATCTTTTGATGCGGGAGAGGGAGGCGGACGCGGTGCGCCTGGTCATGGCCGGGAAGGCGAACCGTTTTTCGCCGGAGACCCTCAGGGAAAGGCTGCGTGGGCTGTATGCCGGGTAAACCCTGCGTCATCGGGGCGGTCGGGGAAAAGGACGCCGTGCTCGCCCTGCGCGCGGTGGGCATTCGCGTGCTCGCGGCGGAAACGCCCGAACAGGCTGCCGCGGCCGTCTTCCGCCTCGCGCAGGACGGGGTCCCCGTGATCTTCATCACCGAAAAGGCGGCCCGGGGCATCCCCGAGACGCTGGAAAAATACCAGGACGACCCGCGGGTCGCCATCATCCCCGTCCCGGGGGGCGGGGGCACGGACGGGTTTGGCATGCAGAGGGTCCGCGCCAGCGTGCTCAAGGCGGTCGGAGCGGACATCCTTCTGGGCGACAACGCAAAGGAGCAATAGGAAATGGCGCAGGGAACCATCGTCAAGGTGGCCGGCCCCCTGATCGTGGCGGAGGGGATGGCGGACGCGCGCATGTACGACGTCGTCCGCGTCAGCGAAAGGCGGCTGGTCGGCGAGATCATCGAGCTCAGGCGCGACCGCGCCTCCATCCAGGTGTACGAGGAAACGGCGGGGCTGGGGCCCGGCGAGCCTGTGGAGAGCTCCGGCGCGCCCCTGTCGGTGGAACTTGGGCCCGGGCTGATCGACACCATTTTCGACGGGATCCAGCGTCCCCTCAGGGAGATCAGGCGCAGGGCGGGGGACAGGATCACGCGGGGCATCGAGGTCCCGGCGCTGGACCGCGCGAGGGAGTGGACCTACGTCCCGCGCGTCAGGCCCGGCGACCCCGTGGAGCCCGGTGACATCCTGGGCACGGTGCAGGAGAGCTCCGTGATCGAGCACAGGATCATGGTCCCGCCGGGGCTCTCAGGAACGGTGAGGGAGTCGAGGGAGGGGGCCGCCACCGTCACGGACGCCGTCTGCGCGGTCGAGGACGCGCAGGGCGGGCTGCATCAGGTCACGATGCTGCAGAAGTGGCCCGTCCGCCGCGGCCGGCCGTATGCCGAGAAGTTCGCGCCCTCTTCCCCCATGGTCACCGGCCAGCGGGTGATCGACACCTTTTTCCCCATCGCCTCAGGCGGGGTCGCCGCCGTTCCCGGCCCCTTCGGTTCGGGAAAGACGGTCGTGCAGCACCAGCTGGCCAAGTGGGCGGACGCGGACGTCATCATCTACGTGGGCTGCGGGGAGCGCGGCAACGAGATGACGGACGTGCTGATGGAGTTCCCCGAGCTCCATGATCCCCGGACGGGCGAATCGCTGATGAAGCGCACCGTGCTCATCGCCAACACCTCCAACATGCCCGTGGCGGCCCGCGAAGCCTCCATCTACACGGGTATCACCATCGCCGAATACTACCGCGATATGGGCTACAAGGTGGCCGTCATGGCGGATTCCACCAGCCGCTGGGCGGAGGCGCTGCGGGAGATGTCCGGGCGCCTGGAGGAGATGCCGGGCGAAGAGGGCTATCCGGCCTACCTTTCCAGCCGCATCGCCGAGTTCTACGAGCGGGCGGGAGAGGTCAGGTGCCTGGGGAGCGACGGGCGCAGGGGCTCCATATCGGCCATCGGCGCCGTGTCGCCCGCGGGCGGGGATATCTCCGAGCCCGTTTCCCAGGCCACGCTGCGCATCGTGAAGGTATTCTGGGGCCTCAGCGCCCAGCTGGCGTACAGGAGGCACTTCCCCGCCATCGACTGGCTGCAGTCCTACTCCCTGTACATCCGAACGCTGTCGGAATGGTTCAACGAACATGTCGCGCCGGACTGGGACCGCCTGCGCGCGCGGGCGATGGGCATCCTGCAGAACGAAGCGGAACTCGAGGAGATCGTCAGGCTCGTGGGCGTGGACGCCCTGTCCTGGAAGGACCGGCTCACGCTGGAGGTGGCGCGGTCCATCCGCGAGGATTTCCTGCACCAGAACGCCTTCGATCCGGTGGATACCTATACGTCCACGCACAAGCAGGCGCGCATGCTCCGGCTGATCCTCCTGTTTGGGGAACGCGGCCGCGCGGCGCTGGACGCGGGCGCGAACCTTTCAGCCGTCCTGTCCCTGCCCGTCAGGGACAGGATCGGCCGCGCCAAGTACGTGGAGGAAAGCCTGCTGGACGAGTTCGACGGCCTCGAGGCGGAACTCGCCGCGCAGGCGTCGGCGCTGACGGAGCAGGGGAGGCAGAACTGATATGCTCAAGGAATACCGCAGCATCCGGGAGGTCGTCGGCCCGCTGATGCTGGTCGAAGGGGTCAGCGGCGTCAAGTTCGACGAGCTGGTCGAGATCGAGCAGGCGGACGGGGAGAAGCGCTCCGGCAGGGTCCTGGAAATCGACCGCGACAGGGCGCTGGTGCAGCTGTTTGAGAGCAGCAACGGCCTGCGCATCGACAACAGCAGGGCGCGGTTCCTCGGCCGGGGCATCGAGCTGTCCGTGTCCCTGGACATGCTCGGGCGGGTGTTCGACGGCATGGGCGAGCCGCGGGACGGCGGCCCCGCCGTCATCCCCGAGGAGCGCAGGAACATCAACGGCGAGCCGCTCAATCCCTCCGCCCGCGACTATCCCAACGAATTCATCCAGACGGGC
>CAZLYF010000074.1:0-15478 GCA_964563725.1 uncultured Oscillospiraceae bacterium | reverse complement strand
TTCGTAATTATTTTGTAATAATTGTAACAGCATTGTCTTTCATGCGTTAGCCCTGTGAATTCGGCCGCCATTGTAGCATGATTGGCGTGAATATGCTATAATCCGCTGTTCAGTGGCAGGAAAGGGGGAGGGAGTTGAAGCCGCCGACTGACTTGATTGCGCCGGGAGCCGAGCACCTGATCACGACCCGATACAGAAAAACGGTTTGGAAGCCTTTTCTCTCGGCGATGAAGCGCTATGGCATGACGCGCGCCGGCGACCGGATCGCGGTCTGCGTGTCTGGCGGGAAGGACTCCTTTCTCCTGGCGAAATGCATGCAGCTTCTTCAAAAACACAGCGATACCCCCTTCGAACTGTGCTTTCTGGCGATGGACCCCGGCTACAGCGCGGAAAACCTCCAGACGCTCCTGCAGACTGCGCAAGGGCTCAGCCTCCCGCTGGACCTGTTCGCGGCGGACATTTTCCGCGTGCTCGAGTCCGGCGTCGCCTCCCCCTGCCATGTCTGCGCCGCCATGCGCAGGGGCCATCTCTACAAAGCCGCCGGCGAACGCGGCTGCAACAGGATCGCGCTGGGACACAATTTTGACGACGTCGTGGAGACCATCCTGCTGGGGCTGCTGTACGGGAGCGAATTCCGGACCATGCTGCCCAGGCTGCGCAGCCTCCATTATCCGGGCTTGGAACTGATCCGCCCGCTGTATTTCGTCAGGGAAAAAGCGGTCATCGCCTGGCGCGACGCCTGCGGGATTCCCGCTGCGTCCACCGCCTGCGGCGTGACGCGCGGCGGCGGGGGAAAACGCAGGGAAATGAAGGAACTGCTTTCCGCCCTGGAGAAAATGAATCCCAATGCCGCCAACAGCCTTTTTTCGAGCGCCTGCGCGGTGGACACCTCCCTTGTGCTGGGCTACCGCGCAGGGAAGAACGCCCCGCTGCACTCGTTCATGGAGGATTTCCGGGACGCCGAGGGACCGGCCCCGGCTTCCGGAACAGGCTGTACAAGGGGCGGAAACGGTGCTATGATCGGCGCAGAAGTTCGAGGGGAACGCATATGATCCGTACCGGCAGAGTTGTCAGCAAAGAGGGGGACAGGGTCCTGGTCTGTTTTGAGAGGCTCGAGGCCTGCCAGGGCTGCGGCGCCTGCGGAGGGCGCAAAAAGGATTCCCTGATCGCCGCATACGGGGAGGCCGGCGTCGGCGACGCAGTCGACGTGGAGATGCCCGATGCCCAGATCGTCAAGGCGTCATTTCTCATGTACCTGCTCCCCCTCGGCGGCTTTCTGGCAGGTCTGTCCGGGGCCGGCGCGGCGTTTCCCGGCAGGGACCTTGCTGGCATGCTCGGCGGTCTCGCCGGGATGTTTTTGGTCTGGGGCTGCCTGAAGGCCCTCGACGGGAAGCTGTCGCGCAAAAGCCCATGGCAGCCGCGCATTGTCGCCGTCCGCAACGCGCCGCCTCCCCCCAAGGGGGCCCCGGAGGGCCCTCCGGCGGCAGCCGGAGCCCTTGAACCGGGCGCGACGGGCGAAGCGTGAAGAAGCCGGGCGGGGAACCTGCCATTTGACGGCTTCCCGCTGCCCGCGCTGCGCGCGCGGCGCGACAGGATGGAATATCTGCCCGCTGCCGCCCGGGGGCGGCAGGCGAGCGCGAATGGCCGGATAACCGGCGTATGCGAAAAGGAGGACACTGTGCCCAACAAATCAAAACTGAAAATCATCCCGCTGGGCGGCATAGACGAGATCGGGAAAAACATCACCGTCCTTGAGTTTGAGGACGATATCGTGGTGGTGGACTGCGGATCGTCCTTCCCCAAGGAGGACATGCTGGGGATCGACCTTGTGATTCCGGACGTGAGCTACCTGGTGGCGAACAAGGACAAGATCCGCGGATACGTCTTCACGCACGGGCACGAAGACCATATCGGAGCGACCCCCTATGTCCTGGACAAGGCGCCGGCGCCCATCATCGGATCGAGGCTGACGCTTGCGCTCATTGAGAACAAGCTCAAGGAGCACCGCCTCCCGGGGATCGAGTCCGTGACCGTGACGCCCGGCCAGGTCATCAGGCTCGGCAGCTTTTCCATCCAGTTCATCAAGGTCAACCACTCGATCTCCGGAGCCTATGCGATCGCCGCCACGTCCCCGGCAGGGACCGTCCTGTTCACGGGCGACTTCAAGGTGGACTATACGCCCGTCGACGGCGAAGTGACCGATCTGAGGACCTTCGCAGCCGTGGGCAGCAAGGGCGTGCTGGCCCTCCTGTGCGACAGCACAAACGTCGAGCGCCCGGGGTACACGATGTCCGAGCGCAAGGTGGCCGACACGTTCAACGAGCAGATTGCTTCCGCGGAAGGCCGCGTCATCATCGCGATGTTCGCCAGCAATATCAACCGCGTGCAGCAGGTGGTCGACTGCGCGGCGCAGTACGGGCGGAAGATTTGCTTTGTCGGCCGGAGCATGATCAACGTCAGCACCGTGGCCATGGAACTGGGAGAACTGACGGTCGCGCGGGAAAACCTGATCGAAATGGACGACCTGAACAGTTTTCCTGACCGGCAGCTGCTCATCATCACCACCGGGAGCCAGGGCGAACCGATGAGCGGGCTGACCAGAATGGCCTTTTCAGAACACCGCAAGCTGCAGATCAAAGCGACGGACAAGGTGATCATCTCCTCCACGCCGATCCCGGGCAACGAAGTCTTCGTCTCCCGGGTCATCAACCAGCTTTACCGCTGCGGCGCGGAGGTGATCTATGAGGCGATGGCGGAAGTGCACGTCTCCGGGCACGCGTGCCAGGAAGAACTCAAACTGATGCACACGCTGGTGCGGCCCAAGTATTTCATCCCCGTCCACGGGGAGTACAGGATGCTCTGGCAGCATGCGGAACTGGCCGAATCAATGGGGATGTCGCGGGAAAACATCATCATCCCGGAGGTCGGACAGGTCATCGAGATGAGCGACGATGCGCTGGCGCTTTCGGGAATGGTGCCGACGGGCACCGTGCTGGTGGACGGCCTGGGCATCGGCGACGTGGGGAATGTCGTGCTCAGGGACAGGAAGCACCTTTCCCAGGACGGGCTGATCGTCGTGGCGATGGCTTTTGACAGGACCAACGCCCAGCTGATCTCGGGGCCGGACGTGATTTCCCGCGGTTTTGTGTACGTCAGGGAAAACGAAGACATCATCGAAGGCGTCCGTGACGTCGTCCGCAAAATCATCCATTCGTACCGCCGCATCGACGGGAGCGACTGGCCGGGCATCAAGAACCGCATCAAGGACGAACTGCGGCGCTTCATCTACGAGAAGATCAAGCGCAGCCCCATGATCCTGCCGGTCATCGTGGATCTTGGATGAATGTCTCTCCTTCCCGGCACGCCGGGACCGCGAATGGCAAATCCGCCGGATTGCCGGCATGAACGGGGCGGAAATGGGCATGCGCTTGGATGCCGCACACAGGCTTGCAGAAGAGATCAGGCAGTCGGCGGAGTACCGGGAATACGCGCAGGCGAAGGAGGCGGTCGAGAGCAGCGGGACCGCTTCGGCCCTTTTGAAGGAGTACAAACGCCTGCAGATCGCGCTGCAGATGGCAGCCGTTGTCGGGACACGTGTCCCCCAGGAGGACATGCAGCGCTTTTCCCAGATGTCCGCGCTGCTCTACGGGGGGACGGACACTTCCGCCTTTCTGCTTGCTGAAATGCGGTTGCAGCAGACGATGTCCGAAATTTTCAGGATCCTGACCGATGCCGCCGGGCTCAAACTGGATCTGCCCGGGATCCCCTGAAGGCCATGAGGCGAGGGACAGAAGAGGGAACGAACGGATACAGGCCGCAGCAGGACGGGGACCTTGGAGGAGGTTGGTACAGCCTGGCGTGGACAGCTGTCAGGCCTCTGCTGGTCATCGCCTGTTCGCTGCTGCTTGTCGCCGGGGTCGTTTCCCTGGTTTTCAGGGAATTCAGCGGAGCGCTGGTCGATCCGGTGGACGTTTCGGACAGCTCCGAGGTCCTGTTCAGCGTCAGGAGCGGCGAGAGCCTTTCCCGTGTTTCCGCCAACCTGGAGGAGCAGGGGCTTGTCAGGAACCGTTCCGTATTCAAGTATTACGCGGATTTCCTTGGCTTTGGCCAGAAGATCCAGGCGGGGGAGTACGTCCTGAACCGCTCGATGAGCATTTCCCAGATCGCGGCAAAACTGACGGCCGGCGACGGCAAGCCGATCGTCCGCGACATCACGGTCATTCCGGGATGGACCGTGGAGGACATCGCGGCCTACCTGTCGAGGGAAAAGGTGCTTGGAGACGTCTCCGCCTTCCTGGAGAAGTGCAGGACGGGGAGCGGGTTCACGGAGTATTACTACGTCCATGACGTGCTTTCGTCCGCCCAGGACGCCGCGAAGCGCAGGTACGCGCTGGAAGGCTACCTCGCCCCGGACACCTATGAGATCTATATGGACGCGACGGAGGATGACATCATCAGGAAACTGCTTTCCCAGACCGAGGCGGTGTTCAGGGATTCCTATCATGCGCGCGCCCAGGAGAGAGGCTTTTCCATGGACGCGGTCCTTACCATAGCCTCCCTGATCGAGAAAGAAGCCAAGACAGGCGACTTCAAAAAAGTGTCCGCCATTTTCCACAACCGGCTCGCTTCGGGCATGACGCTGGGAAGCGACGTGACGGTCAAGTATGCGCTGGGGATCAGGCGGATGGTCCTGACGGCAGGCGACCTGGCCGTCGATTCCCCGTTCAATACCTATCGTTACAAGGGGCTGCCGCCCGGACCCATCTGCTGCCCCTCGCCGCTGGCCATCGAGGCGGCGCTGTATCCGGACGAGAACTTTGTCAGGGATGCGTATCTGTACTTCTGCAGCAAGGACCCGGATACGGGCGAACTTCATTTCAGCCGGACGCTCGAGGAGCACGAGCAGGCGGTCAGGGTCTATGCGCCCCTGTGGGCTGCCTTTGACAGAAGGACCGGCGCGCAGTGAGCAGGCGCGGGCGCCGTCGGGGCAGAAACGCGGCAGGATGAACGCGGCTGAACGGACGGCAGTAGCCAAACACCGCAAACTGTGGTAGACTCGCCCTTGCGCAAAGGGGCGCGCAGCCGGAGGAAGAGATGCCAAGAATCAGGAAGCTGATCGCCGCGTCGGGTCTGGGGACCGGGGAATGCATCGTCATCCACAAGCCGTCCAACGTGTTCTATTTCAGCGGCTTCACGGGGGAAGGGCAGCTTGTCATCGGGCAAGGGCTCGCGGCGATCGTGACGGATTTTCGTTACGCCGAACAGGCGGGCATCCAGTCTCCGGGCTGGAAGGTGATCCAGATCTCCGCCGCCGCCGGCCATGCGCGCGCCATCGCAGCCCTGCTTGGGGAAAGCGGGCTTGGCGCGGCACGGTACGAAGACGACTGTGTCACCGTCAGGGCGCACCGGGAATTGGCGGACGCCATGCCGGGGGTCGCGCTGAGCCCTCTTGGCAACCTGCCGGAATCGCTGCGCAGCGAAAAGGACGAGGGGGAACTTGACAAGATCCGGAAGGCATGCGCCATTTCATCCGGGGCCTTTGAATCGATTTGCGGCATGATCAGGCCCGGGATGACGGAGAAGGAGATCAGGCTTGCCCTGGACGACCGCATGCTTGCCGCCGGCGCTTCAGCCACAGCCTTCCCAACGATCGTCGCCTCCGGCCCCAACGGGTCCCTGCCGCACGCGGTCCCGGGTGAGCGCAGGGTGGAAAAGGGAGACATGATCACGCTCGACTTTGGGGCCAGGGCGGACGGATACTGCTCGGACATGACGCGGACAGTCGCCCTCGGGAAACCGTCGCCGCTGATGCGCGAGATATACGGTATCGTTCTCGATGCGCAGAAAGCCAGCCAGGAAGCCCTCGCTCCAGGGAAGAGCTGCAAAGAGATCGACGCGGTCGCCAGGGACCGGATCGCGCTTGCGGGCTATGGCGAGCGCTTCGGCCATGGGTTGGGCCACAGCCTCGGGATCGATATCCACGAAGAGCCGAGGCTGAATGCAACCAGCTCGGAAACGCTCCGCTCCGGCCATGTGGTGACCGTCGAGCCGGGAATCTATCTCCCGGGCGTGGGCGGCGTGCGGATTGAAAACACTTGCCTGATTACCTCAGGCGGTGGGGAGAGCCTGGTGGAATCAACAAGAGAACTGCTCATCCTGTGAGCAGCCGCGCCCTGCGCCGGAATTCGATGGAGCGGAGGTTGTGTTATGATCACTGCGGGGGACTTCAGAAAGGGCATCACGGTCGAGTTTGACGGCGGCGTCTGGACGATCGTGGACTTCCAGCATGTCAAGCCGGGCAAGGGCGCCGCTTTTGTCCGCACGAAGATCAAAAACATCATGAGCGGCGCGGTCGTCGAGCGTACCTTCAACCCCACCGACAAAATGCCGCGTGCGATCATCGACACAAAGGAGATGCAGTATCTCTACAGCGACGGGGACCTTTTCTACTTCATGGATCCCGAGACGTATGAGCAGATGCCCCTCAACCGTTCGCAGGTGGAGGACGCGATCAAGTTTGTCAAGGAAAATACCAATGTGAGCATCCGCTTCTTCAAGGGAGAAGCGTTCTCGGTTGAAGCGCCCAATTTTGTCGAACTGGAAGTCGTCAAGACCGAGCCGGGCTTCAGGGGGGATACCGCAACGAACACCTTCAAGCCCGCGACCACGGAGACCGGATACGAGGTGATGGTCCCCCTGTTTGTCAACGTAGGTGACACGGTCAGGATCGATACCCGAACCGGCGAGTATCTTTCCAGGGCCTGAGGATGTCCGTGCGGCGCCGCCGCACTGAAAAGGAGGATGACATGGCGAAGCTGTCTGACAGGGTTGCCTATCTCAAGGGCCTGGCTGAGGGGATGAACCTGACCGAGGATACCCAGGAGCACAAGTTCCTTCTCAAGATCCTTGAGGCGCTCGAGGCCTTCAGCGAGGCAGTGGACGAACTGAGATCCGGCCAGGAGGAGATCGACGAATACCTCGGCGACCTGGACGAAGACCTCTCCAGCGTCGAGGACGCCGTCTTCGGCGAGGACGAGGACGAAGCCGAGGATGAAGACGGCGGGGAGTGCCCTGGCTCCTGCACGCATCCGTCCGTCTCAGACGGCGACGGGTTCGTCGAGTACGAATGCCCCTTCTGCGGCTACAAGACGAAGCTGGACATCACGGATTTTGATTTTGAGGAAGACTACCTTTGCCCCAGGTGCAACAAGCCCTTTTTCCCTGAAAGCGAAGAGGACGAAGGGGATGAGGAAGGTGGCGAAGAGGGCGGGGCCGGGGCGGAGAAAAGCTGAAGCCCGGCAGGGGAAACGGACGCTTCAGGGGGCCGCGGACACCCGAAAGCCTGTTTGGAGAGGCTGCCTGCGCGCCGCCGGAAGGCGGTCACGATGGTCCGGCTGGGAAAGCCGGACCTTTTCAGTCCCGGCGGGAGCCGGGCAGGGGGGGACTTCCGATGACGATCGTATTTGATACTGAGGCGACTGATCTGATCCCCGGCCAGCTTTGCCAGCTGGCCTACCTGGTCATTCAGGGGGGGGACGTGACGGGAAAGAACCTGTTCTTTTCTGTCGATGACATGGGCAGTGACGCCTTCGACGTGCACAGGCTGAGCCTGGAGCAGCTGGAGCTTCTGTCCGGAGGCCGGCGCTTTGAGGATTTTTCGGCAGAGATCTATCGCGATTTCGATCAGGCCGAGCTGCTCGTCGGCCACAATGTTGCCTTCGACGAGAGATACCTGCGCGCGGAACTGGAACGCTGCGGGCTGAAACTTAAGCGGACCAGGCTGTTCTGCACCATGAACTATGCCACGGGGATCATGAATCTCAGCCGCAAAGTGCCCATCGGCCGCCCAAAGCCGCCAAAGCTTGAGGAACTGTGCGCCCATTATGGCGTCGGGCCGCAGGCCATCTGCGACGCCTCCGGCCGATGGTTCGAGGGAGGGAGCCTCCAGCATGACGCGCGCTACGACGCTTCCGCGACCTATCTGTGCCTGCTGGCAGCCATGGAAAAGGGAGACCTGCGCGGGATGAGCCTCTGACGTCGGAAGCAGCGCGCCCTTCCGGCCCCGGCCTGCTGCTCTGCCGCCTGTTTGTTTCCGATTGATGAATACATGTTGCGGCTGCCTTGATTTTGTGCAAGGATTTGCGGTACAATCCGTTAAGAATCAAATCGCCGAGCGTTTCGGGGATCGCAGGGGGAAGATGCGCAGTGGCCAGGAAGATCCTTCTTGTCGATGACGAGCCCCTGATTGTCAAAGGCTTGAAATACACGCTGGAAAAAGACGGGTACGAAGTCATCGCCGCCTATGACGGGGAGGAGGCGCTGAGCCTTTTCAGGGATTCCCAGGCGGACCTGGTGCTGCTGGACGTGATGCTTCCCAGGCTCGACGGAATCTCCGTATGCCAGCGCATCCGGGAAACGAGCAATGTGCCCATCATCATGCTGACGGCCAAAGGGGAGGACATGGACAAGATCCTGGGCCTCGAATACGGCGCCGACGACTATATGACCAAGCCGTTCAACATCCTGGAGGTCAAAGCCAGGATCAAGACCATCCTCAGACGGGCGGGCGGCGTTTCCGGCCAGGAAGACCCCAAGCTGTTCAGGATCCGCGACCTGGAAGTCAACAGCGTCAACCGCTCCGTGACGCTGTCAGGCAGGGAGGTGCGCCTGACCGCAAAGGAATTCGATCTTCTCCAGCTGTTCATCAGCCACCGCGGCAAAGTGTTCAGCAGGGAGGAAATGCTCGACTCGGTCTGGAAAAACGACTACAATGGCGATGCCAGGACCGTGGACGTGCACATCAGAAGGCTCCGCGAAAAGATCGAGCGGAACCCGACGCAGCCCGAGTTCATTTTTACCAAATGGGGAGTGGGGTATTATTTCACCGACCGCGACGAGTAACCCTTTTGCCAGCATCCGCTGGAAGGTGATGCTGGCGTTTTTTTTGATCGTCGGGGTTTCCTTTGTGATCATGGCGGGAACCTTGACGAACATGCTTGGCGGATACCTGTTTGAGCAGCGCATCCGTTCGGAGCGGGCGGGGCTTGAGAAGTGGGCCGTTCAGGCGGCTCCTTTTTTGTTTGCGGCTGACATGGAAGCACTCGACGGCATCCTTTCAAGGGCCGGCAACGAGCTGTCCGGGAGGATCCTGATCCTTGACGGCGACGGAAAGGTGCATGCGGACAGCTACCGGGAAGCCTGCGGGACACGCCTCGCCTACCCGGAAGTCGTCAGCATCCTCACCGGCGGCTCTACCGCCGACTACGGCGTGCATTCCCTTGACAGCGGAGAATCGGCGATGCCCAGCATGCTCAGGATCGGAAGCTCGGACGAATGGGCAAGCTACTGCACGGCCGGCATCGTCCATTCCTCCCGCGTCATCGGCGTCCTTCTTCTGGTCTCCTCCGTCCGGGAAATGATGCAGAACCTGTATACCCTGCAGGACAACATGGTCATGATCTTCGTCGCCGTCGCGGCGGCGGCGGTGCTGGCCGGCATGGTGTTCGCGCGCGTGATCACCCGGCCCGTGGTGGAGCTGACAGGCGTCATACGAAGGATGTCCAGAGGCGATCTGGCGGCGCGCGTCCCCGAAAGGGGCTCCGGAGAAATCAGGCATCTGGCCTCGGCTTTCAACAGCATGAGCGAAAAGCTCCAGACGCTTGACCAATCCAGGAACCAGTTTGTGTCTGACGCCAGTCATGAGCTGAAAACGCCCCTGGCTACCATGAAGATCATGATCGAGTCCCTGATCTACCAGCCCGAGATGGAGCAGCCGCTTCGGACCGAATTCCTCAGGGACGTCAACGCGGAGATCGACAGGCTCAGTTCGGTCATCTCGGACCTGCTGACGCTCGTGCAGGCGGACGCCCATTCGATGAGGCTGACGAGGGAAAGGCTAAGCCTCGCGGCGCTCGTCAAAGAGACCGCGCACCGCCTGGAGCCCATCGCGAGGCAGCGCGGGCAAACGATGACGCTCGCCCTGCAGGACAGCTGCGACATGTTTGCCGACAGGTCCAAGCTTCTCCAGGCGGCCTACAACCTGATGGAGAACGCGGTCAAATACACGCAACAGGGCGGAACCGTCACCGTGACCCTCTCGCGTTCAGGCCACGAGGCGGTTCTGGTCGTCGCCGACAACGGGCCCGGTATCCCCAAGGCGAGCATCGGCCACGTGTTCGAGCGCTTTTACCGCGTTGACAAGGCGCGAAGCCGCGAAAACGGCGGGACCGGGCTGGGCCTGTCCATCGTGCATCAGATCGTGGCGCTGCACGGAGGAACGATCAACGTTGAGAGCGAAGAGGGGAAGGGAAGTTCCTTCAGGATCAGGCTCCCTCTCAACAAGGGCTGAGCGCGCGGGGCGCCGGTCAGGCGCCCCGCCGCCTTACCGCGGATGAACGATCCCCGGGTTGCGCATGAATATGCCGGGAAGGTACACGGCTCCCGCCAGCGTTTCAGGCTGGGCTCCCGCGATATAAAACCTGAGCCGGCGGATGGTGGGGATCTCCGTCAGCGTATTGATGACGCCGTAGACAAGCAGGCGCTCTTCCCGGGGGCTGAGGCCCGCGCCAAGCTCCAGCAGGACATTGGAAAAGTTGAGCAGGACCTCGTCCGCTTCCCTGGCTACGCCCAGGAGGTCGGCGTCGCCCATTCCCGCCGGAAAGACGGGCTGGAGCCCCGGGGCGCTGTCGCAGTTCTGCGGCCCTTCCATCAGCTGGTTGATGAGAAACCGCACGTGTTTGGTCCTAAAATAGGGAACAGGCCGCCATACCTTTGTCAAGGCTCCGTCCCGGTCCGCGAAATACAGCACGCAGTAATCAAGCAGGAAAGGTGTGAAATCCGACCTTCGCATGATCCCGTCCCTGAAAGGGATCTCCACCCCGGCGCCATCGTAGATGCCGGCGGGGATGACCGCGCTGACAAGCTCGTCCCCGATGGTCACTTCGACGCCGGCGGCCGCGGGCAGAAAGGTCGTGATCGTCACCGTCAGCGAAGCCATCATAACGGAGCGCGGGATCCCTGAGGTGATCAGGGCCTGGTTCAGGGACTCGTCGAACGCGAGGCGGACCACGCGTCCGCCGGCGGAGGAAGAAGACTGGACCTGTGGATCTTCCAGAAGAAACGAACGCAGACCAGGGACCGCGGGGACGGCGGGCAGCGTTTGCGCCCCGGCGGAAAGGGCGTCCAGCAGCGCCTGCACCATTTGCTGCTGTGTCTGGCCGGGGAAGGAAATCGCCCGGGCTTCCGCCATGACCCCCCTGCCAGCCAGTACGGGGAAGTAGAGCGCAGCCACGCTGGAGAACCTTTTCGTCTCCGGGCTCTCCAGACTGCCCGAGGCCCGCGAACTGATGTTTTCCCAAAGCGCCCGCGCGTCCTCGTTGCCGGTCCTTTGCATCAGGCCCGCAGGGAGCGTAGAGGCCGTGTCGATCCCAGGCTGCTGCCCGGACACGAGGACGTTGACATAGCGGATATCGTTCCACTGCGTCAGGGTGTTCGCGATCGCCCTGCTTACGGTAAAAAAGTCGCGCCGCTCAAGGAGCAGCGCGCCGGCCGCCAGATTGACCGTCGCCACCGAACCGGAAATCTCCACCCCGCTGCCTGACGCCAGCTGAAGCTGCGTCTTCCCTCCCAGGGACAAAAGCGCATCCGATTGCTGGAACGCCAGCAGCTTCCTCAGCGTCGCTTCGGCGGGATGCCTGTCAAGCGGGACCAGGATCTTTTCGGCGTGCATGACCAGCTGCCCGCTCACCGCGTCCGGGAGACACAGCAGCACGGTCTGGGCGAACTCTTCCTGGGCGTCGCCCTTGGGCGCCGGGTACTTCAGCGCCGCAGGCGGCAGCGTCACCGCAGAGGGCTCCCTGAGCGGAACGGAACCCGTGCAGCCGCCGAGGAGGGCGCACAGGAGAAGCAGGGAATACAAAACGGTCTTCCTGCGCGCGTTCATGGCCCGAACCCCGCCATCAGGAGAAACGAATCGCGCGACACGAACCAGACGCCTTCACTCCTTCTGAGCTTGAGCGGATATGTCCGTGTTTCAACCGTTTCACCCGACGCGCCGACGGTTTGGTAATCGACGCACACGATCGCACTCTGCCCATCCGGCGACACCGTTCCGGGGGAAAGGACGTATGCGGCCAATGCCGGCGCCTGCTGCGGCGCTGCGGACGCAGCCTCCACAAACGGAGCGTCGGGCGGCGCCGCGGGGGGATCGAGCAAGGCAGCCGCAGCCTCCATGCCCCGGCCGGCCCAGGCGTCAAGAACAAGGGCGGAAGCGGCGGCGGGCGTCATGATGGCCGGCTCGTCCCGGACGAGAGGGTCCGGCAAAAGATCAGAGTCCTCCAGATAGTACCTCCCGGACAGGCGCATGGACGTGGTGATGTAGGTTTCCGCCCGCACCAGCACCTGGACTGCGCCGCAGGAGGTGTTTTCCGTCAGCGTGTTCACCAGGCCGGACATGGCCAGCTTTCTGCGCAGCGAACCCTCCGCGCGCCGGTACTCATCCAGTGTCAGCAGAAGCGCGCTTTCGTCCGGGTAGCGGCCCGCTACCGCTTCATTGAAGGTCACAAAAAGCAGCTGGCCTTCCTCCTGGACGCTCAGGACCTCTGTCCCGGGAGGAAAGGGAGGCGAAAAATGCGGCGAAAGGGGATCGGGCCCTTCGACGAGCGCCTGGACCAGGGCCTGCGCGAAGGAACCGGTGCGGGAGATCGTCAGCGTCCTTTCCTCCTGGCCGAGCAGGCCCGTGTCCCCGTACCTGAAATACAGCACAGCGGGGAAGGGCGTCTGGCTCTCCTCCGCGCTCCTGTAGGAAAGCAGCGCGGGGGGACTCTCCGGAGGCCCCGCTCCTCCCGCTCCCGCAGCGCCGGCAGGCGGGCAAAAGACGAGAAGAAGGATGCAAAGGAAAATCATTGCCGCATCCCCGTTCACTGCCTGGAGGGAGCGTGGCATACGACGCAGGGGAGCAGGTTCTTGAACCGCTCGGCGCTCACGTCCCTGAAGTAGAAGCTTGCGGTCAGGGGAAGGTATTTCTGGTTGATGCTCCTGCAGTTGGGATCCACGTGGTAGTAGCTGCCGCCGTCGGGATTATAGTACAAAACCATGTCCGGATTGGCAGTGACCAGGGGTGAGATGGTCACGGTCGGAACAAGCTCTGCCGTTTCCTGCACGATCTGCGAGGAGGTCAGCGAATTGGGATCCACGTACCACAGATCGTTGATGCGCACCATCAGCACCTGGAAGTTGTACTTTACAGGAGCGCTGCCATTGTTCTTGTCAACGGTCGCCTGCATGAAAATCGTCCTGGAATTGTCCGCGTCGCTCCCGGACACGTCGATCACCCGGTAATCGACCGGCGTGCGGTTGGAGCGGATCTGGAACATCGCGCGTTCAGAATTTTCCTGCGCCGCCACCCAGGCGGGGAGCGCGTAGCTGACCATGCCGGGATAATCCACCCGCATCCAGGCGCTCATGAACTGGTCGAGACGCTGCTGGGCAAGCGACGCCGATCCGGGATTCTCCGTCGGGGCTGGCTGGCTTGACTCCATTTCCCTGGACAGGCCCACCAGGCTGACGCTGGAATCCGGTGCGAAAATCGAGGTCAGGTCTCCTGTGGGGGCGACGGAGTTGGCTTTTTCCGACGGCGCCCCGATCCACACCGCGAACAGGGCGACGAGGATCATGGCGATGTGGATGACGCTCAGCGTCGTGCGCGCGTTGGGCACAAAGGCGTTGAGCAGCCACATCGCCGCAAGGCAGAACGCCGCCGCGGCCGAGAAGAGAATGTACAGCCCGGCGTTCCTGACCAAAAGCGAGACGACGAAAAGCAGGGGCAGGATGATGGTGAGCAGCACCTGGAGCGCCGAAAAACTGCTTATGGCCGCGTCAGGCTGAAAATCCCCGACTTTCTTCGGGGGCTGGTGCGCCGCCTGTTTCTGCCCGGGACGTTTTTTGATGTCGTGAAGCGGAGCGCTTGAATACCGATTCCGGTTTTCGCCCATCCCGGCCTCCCTTTCTCCCCCAGTCATGCCCGGCGGAAGCCTGCCCCATGATATCATATCGGGGCCAATAATGACAATTTTGTTACAAAACGGTCACGCGGACCTTTCGGAAGAAGGGGGGGGATCCCTGGCTGAACAGCCTGCGCCCGACGGCTCAGCGGTCTTCCAGACCCGGCGCGTCCCGCCCGGGGCCCTGCTTTTCGCGCTCCTTCACGACAACGTTCTCGCGCCCGAAGACTGACGAAAGGGCATGGATCTCTCTTTCGGCTTTCGTCTGCCTTTCCTTTTCCTTCTCGTCAAGATCTTCCCCGACGGCCCTGAAGGAGACCGGCTTTCCAAACTCTTCGCCCAGGATTCCCTGGATCTGCCGCCTTTTTTCATCGGAGAGGAGGATGTCGATCAGCGGGGCCTGCCCGTCGGGCAGGACAAGCTTGAAGGCATCGTCCCTGAAGCCGCCAAACTTCCCCGCGCTGAGCAGGGCGTACACCGAGGGGAGTTCCTTCTCAGCCCTCCTGAGCATGGCGTTCCATGCGTCTTTGGGAAGCCGGAGGGCGATATCGGGAACATCGCGGACGTCTGCCGGCTGCGGGACGGGGGCTTCGGGGAGCGGAGCCGGGACGACGTCCTCCGCGGGCCGTGGGGCCCCTTTTTCTTTTTCGGGCGGCGGCGCAGGCGCCGGCAGGGGGACACTTTCCTGCGGCGCTGGGACCGCGCGCCCCGACAGGCCGGCGATGTTTTTTTCCAGCCTGGCAATTCTCAGCAGAAGCTCGCTCTGGCTGTTTTCGCCGCCTGCCTGGCAGGCCCGCAGCGCGAAAAGCTCCAGCGCCGCCCTCTGGGACGAGGCCCAGCGAAGATCCGTCTCTGCGCGGGCGCAGTGCTCGAGCAAATGGACCAGCTCTTCCAGGGGATGATCTTGCGCCTGTTTCCTTAAGCGGGCAAGGTTCTCGTCCGTCGTGTCCCGCTGCGGCTGAGCCCCGTGGCCGACAGAGATGACCTGGCGGACGTGCGCCGACAGATCGCGGAGAAAAACCTGCGCGTCCCGCCCGCTGCGCATCATGTCGTCCGTCAGGCGCAGGCAGGCGGGCAAGTCGCAGCCTGAGACGGCTTCCAGATAGGAGAAAAGGAAAGACTTGTCGACGGCGCCGAGCGTCTTGCGCACGGCGTCTTCGGTGAGTTTTCCGTCTATCCCCAGGCAGACATCCATCATGCTCCACGCGTCCCTCATGCTGCCTTCCGCATAGCCTGCGATCAGGCGAAGCGCCTCTTCTTCAGCACCGGCTCCTTCCTTCAGGGCAAGCCTGAGGCGGGAGATGATGTGCTCTTCCGACAGCCTGCGGAAATCAAAGCGCTGGCAGCGGGAATGGATGGTCGCCGGGATCTTCTGCGGCTCAGTAGTCGCCAGGATGAAGACCATATACGCGGGCGGCTCTTCAAGGGTCTTGAGCAGGGCGTTGAACGCCGCCCCGGAGAGCATGTGCGCCTCGTCG
>CAZLYF010000073.1:0-15616 GCA_964563725.1 uncultured Oscillospiraceae bacterium | reverse complement strand
CGAAGGCGCGGGCGAAAAATCCGAGATCAGCGCGCGCGTCGCCAGCATCAAGGCGCAGATCGCAGAGACCACCAGCGACTACGACAAGGAAAAGCTGCAGGAGCGCCTTGCCAAGCTCGCCGGCGGCGTCGCGGTCATCAAGGTCGGCGCGGCGACCGAGGTGGAGATGAAGGAGCGCAAGATGCGCATCGAGGACGCGCTGGCAGCCACCCGCGCGGCCGTGGAGGAAGGCATCGTCCCGGGCGGCGGCGTCGCGCTGCTCAACGCGGCCGGCAAGGTGCGGGAGCTGCTCACCAAAAAGAGCGGCGACGCGCGCACGGGCGTGCAGATCGTGCTGCGGGCCATGGAGGAACCCATCCGCCAGCTGGCCCACAACGCGGGCATCGACGGCAGCGTCATCGTGGACACCGTCCACCGCAGCAGGAAGCAGGGCTACGGATACGACGTGCTCAAGGGAGATTATGTGGACATGATCGAACGCGGCATCACCGACCCGACCAAGGTGACCCGGTCGGCGCTGCAGAACGCCGCGAGCGTCGCAGCCATGATGCTGACCACGGAGAGCCTCGTGACCGACATCCCCGAGCCCCCCGCTCCCGCTCCCGCGCCGCAGGGCGGCGGCATGTACTGATCGAAAGGCCCAGGGTTCACGGGGACGCGTCAGGCGTCCCCGTTTTGTTTGGCGCCGGCGGCGTTCCCGGATCCCGGGCGCCGTTTGTCTTTGGGCGCCGGTTTTCGCATATTTCGGTAAAAATATTCAAAAATCCCTTCATCACGCATTGTCAATTGCGGTGTTCCCTGATATACTCCACAATATGTTGTGAGAAAGGGCTGAGCGGGCATTGAGCTCTTTGGCTGAAGTGGTGCTGGCCTCCTGTTTCCTGGCGTCGGCCGTCCTGCTGGCGTATGACCGCGGCGCACGGCGCAGGGAGTGCCAGCTGATGGAGCGCCTGCGCGGGGGCGCCCTGTACATGAGGCTCCACAGCCAGATGTCCCTGCTGGGAGGGCATGACATCGACCAGGTCCGCGTCGAGCCCAGCGGCGTCACGGTCACATCGGTGATCCCCGCGCACACGATCCTCTCCTTTGATTTCAAACAAAACGGAAACGAAAAAAGGAACGCGTGCTTCACAAAGCTGACCGCGCAGCTCCTTTCGGAGGATTTTCCCTTTCTCAGGGCCCGGGAGCGGTACAGATTGACCCGCTACCGCATCTATCGCGTCAACGGAAGGCTGGAATACGGGTACCTGTACACGATGCGCAGGAAATACAAGGACCTGCTCATCGCTTCGCGCGGCGAGCTGGGCCTTTGGATCCGCTGAGCTCAGCGGTCCGCCAAACCTGACGGGCCGGGCAGTTTCTTCTCGAGAAAGTGCTCGGCATACGTTTTCAGCTGTTCAAGGGGGGGCTGCCCGGGGCAGTCCCCCGTTTTGTCGACGCCCGTGAGGAGCACGGAGCGCAGCCAGTGAAGCGCCGCGGGTGGCAGCCTCTGGCTTTCCGGGAGCCCGCCGCGGCAGGCGGCGCAGCAGGTCCCGCCCGCGTCCGCGTCAAGGAAGGCGCCCTCCTCCGCAAGGAGTTCCCTGCCGCAGCGGACGCAGTGTCCCAGCTGCGGCCTGTAGCCGCTGATCGCCGCGTGATGCACAAGGAAGGCGCAGGTCACCGCGTCCGGGGGCGTCTGTGCGTATGTGAGCCTGCCCAGCGAACGGGCGAGAAGGATGAACAGGCCCTTCGCGGGCTCCTCAGGCTGCGCGGAAGCCTCCGCGGCGGCGAGCATCAGGGCGGCGCAGGAAAGCCGGCCGAGATCCTCCCTCAGGGCGTAAAAGCTTTCGTCCAGTTCGCAGGAGGCGACGATCTCATGTCCGCGCCCCTTGAACAGCACATATTCCCCCATCGCGAACAGCTCCGCGGCCGCCAGCAGGGGGCTGTTCGCGCGCCTGCAGCCCCTGGCCAGCGCGTCGACCCTGCCGCGCGGAGGCGTCAGCAGCGTGAGGACGCGGTCATGCTCCCGGTAATCCGCGTGACGAAGCACGATCGCCTGCGTCGCCTGATATGGCATGCTCCACCTGAGGGAAAAACCGAAACGGCTTCATCCGCGCGCCGGCGGGAGAAGCCCGTTTGGGAGATCCCGTCCTTGCCGAACGCGTCTTCAGCGGCTTTCTCCAAGGAAGAAAAGCGCAACGGTCCCGGGGCCGGAGTGCGCGCCGATAATCGCACCGCAGGGAGAGATCAGGAAGTCCCTGGTGTTCCTGAGCCCCTGCCTGATCAGTTCCGCGACATATTCCGCGTCTTCCCTGCAATCCCCGTGGCTGATGAAGACCGTTTGCCCTTCCCTGGGGGAAGCCAGCTCGATGGCCTTTTCCGCCAGCGCCTTCAGCGAACGCCTGCGTCCCTGGACCTTCTCGAAGGGGACCAGTTTCCCTTCATAGCTGACGCGGAGGACCGGCTTGATGTGCAGCATGCTGCCCACCAGCGCGGCCGACCTGGTGACGCGGCCGCCGCGGAAGAGGAAATTGAGGTCGTCCACCGTGAACCAGTGCTGCACCTTTTGCCTGTTGTTGACCGCCCACATCAGCAAATCTTCCCTGCTCATGCCCCTGTCGCGTTCATTCAGCGCAAGGTGGACGAGCAGCCCCTGCCCCAGGGACGCGCACAGGGAATCGACCAGGTCGATCTTCGCGTTGGGGAACTCCTCCAGCACCATGGCCTTCGCCAGCTCGGAGGACTGGAAGGAGCCGCTCAGGCCGCTTGAAAACCCGATGTACAGGGCGCTTTCCCCCCTGGCGGCCAGTTCCCTGAAGGCGGTGAAGTAGGTCATCACCGTGATCTGGGCGGTGGAAGCGGCATGGCCGTCGCGGAGCTTGCCGTAGAACCCGCCGATGTTCTTTTCGTCGCCGGCGGCGTACTCGTATTCCTTCCCGTCCATCCGGTACGGCATGGGGAGGATCATGAAGCGCTCGCGGTCCTTCGCGTAGCTCTGCGGCAAATCGCTGCCGATGTCCGTAACGATCCAGTATGCCATTTCAGACCTCCGTCCGGCACATTCCCTGAGCCGATTATAGAAAAGGCGCCCGCCGGGTGTCAAGCGCCGCCCGGCCCCACGCGGGAGCGCCGGACGCCGCTGAGCCGGGTCAGAACATCTTTTTGCGCCAGAACAGGATGAAGGCGACGGACGCGGATACGACGGATATGCCCAGGACGAGGTAGAACCCAAAGGGCGAAGCGCTGAAGGGCACGGGGACATTCATCCCCCAGAAGGAGGCGAAGAGCGTGGGGATCGAAAGCAGCACGGTCAGGCTGGTCAGCACCTTCATGACGATGTTGAGGTTGTTGCTGATGATGGAAGCGAAGGCGTCCATGGTGCCCGAGAGGATGTCGCGGTAGATGGTGCACATCTCCATGGCCTGACGGTTTTCGATGATCACGTCCTCCAGCAGGTCTCCCGCTTCCGGGACCTGCTTGAGCGACTCCAGGCGCATCATTTTCTCCAGCACCACCTCGTTGCCCTTCAGGGAGGTGCTGAAGAAGACCAGCGACTTCTCCAGCTTCATCATCTGCAGGAGTTCCCGGTTGCGCATGGATTTCTCCAGCTTTTCCTGCACGGTCATGCTGGCCTTGTCGACCTGCTTGAGGTAGTTGAGGAACATCGCGGCATTGCGGTACAGGAGCTGCAGGATGAAGCGGAAGCGTTTCTGCGTGCTGAAGCCGCGCATCCTCTCCTCGGTGAAGTCCGCGATGATCGCCGTCTCCTGGGTCGAAACGGTGATGATGACGTCGTCCACGAGCACGATGCCCACAGGGAGGGTGCTGTAGATGTACCCGCTGCCCTCCTTCTCAACGAAAGGCGTGTCCACGATGATCAGTGTCTGGTCCCCGTCATGCTCCAGGCGCGCCCTTTCCTCCGCGTCCAGGGCGGCGGACAGGAAGGTGGGGTCCAGGGCGAAGCGCTTTGTCAGCCCTTCGATCTCTTCCTTCGTCGGGTTCTCAAGGTGCACCCAGCAGCCCTTCTCCAGCGTAGGGCACACCGTCAGGTGCTCGTCTACGGTCTTGAAGATCCTCTTCATGACAAAAACCTGCCTTTCTGCGGCGGGCGCTTCAAGGCAGGTCCGGTTTATGGCCCTATTTCATCCCCGGTCCCAAACTCGGAAGCGCATATTGTTCCGCCGTATTTTGACTACCGTATGGGTCGGCTTCCACAACCGCGGTCTCCTTCCGGTTTTTTCCGGGCCGCTCAGGCGGTCCTCGATCATCATAGTTCGTTCCCGCCGGGCTGTCAACCTCACGGCGCCCGGGCAGCGCGGCGGCATGCCTGTCTCCTTATCCGAGCGCCGCGGAGGCCGTCCGTATGTCCTTGAGGACGTTTTCGGCGCAAACGGCCAGCCTGTGGATCTTTTCGCTGTTCCCGTACGACTGGGCCCGGCTGATCTTGCCCAGCAGGCCTTCCATGCCAAGCCTGTAGCGCTCCCTGCCTTCGGTGTCGAAATGCAGGGCCAGGTAACAGGGAAACCCGGTGTCCTCCCCAAACAGCCTTTCAAGGAAGAGCTCTCCGGGCACGGCCTTGTCCGGATGCTGTCTGGACCAATCGAATACCTGTTCGACCCCGTCGGAATACCTGTCCTCGAGCGACCGGTTCCGGACGGGATGGTAACACGAGAAGAACAGGTCTTCCGCCTCTTTCAGGATCTCCGTCACCGCCGCTTTCTGCCGGTCTGACGCGGGCCTGTACAGCCTGCCGACGGCTTCGGCAAGGATCGCGTCCGCCGAGGCTCCGGGATCGCTCAGAAAAAGCCCGTTGCACAGCAGGGTGATTTCGGCGCCCGGATTGACGACCGGCGACAGATACAGCTCGCAGCTTCTTCCCCCGTCGTCATGCAGCTTCTTGAGATGGGCGCGGTTTTGCTGAAAGTGCGGGATCAGCCACCTAAGGCGCTCCCATCGCTGCGGCGGATACACCCAGAATCCGTTCGCCGTGCCAAAGGACGCGCCAATGCGTCCGGCGAACTCCCTGCGGTCCTTCTCCGGCACGAAGGCGCCGTGGCTGCCCACGTCGATGAACACGTCCACCGCGGCGCACAGCTCCTCCATTTGGCGCAGCTGGGCCCCGTCGAAGGTATCGCCCCAGGGGAGATACCCGGACGTGTTGACGAGGAGGATCTTGCCGGGCCAGCGCGTCCGGATGTAGGACGCGGTGAGCACGTTGATCCGGTTGTAATACCCGATGTCGTCCCTGATGCCCTGGCAGCGTTCGCAGCCGCAGCGCCCCTGGTCCGCCGCTTCCAGATGAAAGCCGTCGATGTCGAAGGTTCCGGCGATATAATCGATGACCTGACGCATCAGGCTTTCCGACGCGGGCGAAGAGGCGCACATCACATGGGGATTGGTTCCCCTCACGTCGGGGTTTTGCGCAATGATCCTGTCAAACCCCCAGCTGTATACGCCCAGGCCGTAGATGAGCTTCAGGCCATGACGGTGCACGATGTCGATGACCTTCCTGACCAGCGCCTTTCGGTGTTCCGTGACTGTAGAAATGATGTCGGTTTCCCAGCTGAGGTTCGTGACGAGGCCGAAGACGTCGAAGCAGTTGTACCCCGCTTCCCCAAGAAAGCGCAGGGTCCCGTCAAGGGAGTGAAGCGTCGCGTCGTCGATGCGGACGGACGGCCAGGGCTCGTCCGCGATCGGTTCGCGGCGCGAATCGTTGAGCCAGCAGCCGTAGGCGATCCTGTAGTCGAACATGGCGGCCTCCTATGCGTTGATCCTGGCCTGCAGGGCTTTGTCCAGCAGGACGGCGCCGACCAGAACGATGCCCTTGACGATGGCCTGGTAAAAGGAGTGGATGCCCATCAGATTGAGGCCGTTGGCGATGAAGCCGACGATGAGCGCGCCGACCATCATGCCGAACACAGAACCTTCCCCGCCGCTGAGGCTCGTCCCGCCAAGGACGACGGCGACGATGACGTCAAACTCAAAGCCGTCCCCGATGCTGGCGCTGCCCACGCCCAGGCGTGAGGCCATCATCGCGCCCGAGAAGGCGGCCATGACCCCGACCAGGATGTAGAGGAACGTACCGATCCTGCGCACATCGATCCCGCTCAGCAGGGCCGTCCTCCGGTTTCCTCCGATGGCATAGGCGTACTTCCCCAGCAGCGTTTTTCTCTGGATGAACCAGAACAGGAGAAACACGGCCGCGGTGATGAGGATGCTCACGGGAAAGGCGCCGATGAAGCCCCTTCCCAGCCAGGTGAAGCTTTTGCCCAGCCCCAGATGGATGCTGTTTCCGCCGGTGATGACCCACGCGACGCCGCTGACCGCGTACATTGAGCCCAGGGTCGCGATGATGGAGGGGACGTTCAGGTACACCACCAGCAGCCCGTTCAAAAAGCCCACGAAGCCGCCGATCGCCACGGACAACAGGAGCGAGAGGGCCAGGGGGACGCCCGTCCTGCTGACGAATATGGCGGACATGGTGCCCGCGATCGCCATGATCGAACCGATCGACAGGTCAAAATTGCCGCCGATCATCAGGAGCGTGACCGCGCAGCCGGCGATGATGACGCTCGCGGTCTGCCTGAGCACGTTGGTCATGTTGGTCAGCGTGAGGAACTCCTTCCTCAGGATGGAAAGGACTGCCATCAGCAGCAGGAGGATCCCGACGATGACCAGGTTTTGCAGCCTGGACTTGTTTGTCCAACGGTCCCGCTTCATTCCAGCGCTCCTTTGCCCATGACCTGCATGTGGACCCCGTGCGGGTCCAGTTCGCCGTGCCGCACGATGGTCACGACGGCGCCGTCGGCCATCAGCGCGACGCGGTCGCAAAGGGCGGCGATCTCCTCGTATTCGGAAGAAAACACGATCACGCCCACACCCTGCGCCGCCAGCCGGCGGATGATGCCATAGATCTCTTCCTTGCTGCCCACGTCGATGCCCCGGCTTGGCTCGTCAAGCAGCAGGATCTTTGTCCTGGCGTTGAGGCACTTGGCGATGACGACCTTCTGCTGGTTGCCTCCGCTGAGGGTGGCCGCCTTCTGGTCCAGGCTGTGCGCCTTGATGTTCAGGCTGCGAATATATCCAAGGGCGGCCCGGCGGTCCGCCTTTTCGTTCACGATGCCCAGGCGGCTGGTCTGTCTGAGGTTGGTCACGGCGATGTTGTCCGCGACCGGAAGCTTCAGGAACAGGCCCTCGGTCAGCCTTTCCTCCGGCACCATCGCCAGCCCCCCCGCGAAGGCCTGTCCGGGATTCTTAAGCCTCGCCCGTTTCCCCTCCACCAGGACCTCTCCTGACAGGAGCCTGTCCATGCCCATCAGCGCTCGGGCCACTTCGCTCTTGCCCGCGCCGCGCAGGCCGTAGAACCCGAGGATCTCCCCTGCCTGAAGCTCAAAGCTGACGCCCCGCACCTGTCTGGTGCCCAGGTCCCGTACGCTCAGCAGGGGCTCTCCGCCCCTTGGCGCGCCAGGGCAGTATCCGCCGTGGATCGGTCTGCCGATCATCATTCTGACCAATTCCTCGCGCGTCGTTTCCTGGACGGCCTTGGTCCCGACGGCTTCCCCGTCCCGCAGCACGGTCACCTCGTCGCCCACCGCGAAAATATCGTCCAGCGCGTGGGAGATGTAGATGACGGAAAGGCCCTTCCGCTTCAGCCTGCGTATCGCTGCGTACAACCGCTCGGTCTCCACCCTGGACAGTGCCGCGGTGGGTTCGTCCATGATCACGAGTTTCGCGTCCGTGCCGGCCGCCTTCACAATCTCGACGATCTGCTTCTCTGCGAAGCTCAGCAGCGCCACGGGCTTCTGCAGGGGAATGTCCGGGGCAAACTCCTTCAGCATGGCGAGGACCGGGTCCAGAGGGTCGCGCAGGATCAGGCCGGCACGGCTTTTCTCCCGCCCGAGCGTCATGTTTTCCTCCACGGTCAGCTGTTCGACCACATTGAGTTCCTGAAAGACGGTGCTGATACCCCGATCCATGGCGTCCCTGACCGACCTGCCCGCAAAGGCTTTGCCGTCGAAAACGATCTCCCCTTCCGTCATCCTTTCCGCGCAGGTCAGGATCTTGATCAGGGTGGATTTCCCGGCGCCGTTTTCTCCGACCAGGCAGTGGACGCTATGCCTGCGCACAAGGAAATCCACGCCCTTGAGCGCCACGACGCCGGGGTATTTCTTGACGATATGTCTCATTTCCAGGAGCGTGTCGGAAGGCATCCTGTCACCTGCCAAAGAGGACTGCGGGGAAAGGCTCCCCACAGTCCTGCCAAGCCGGGGACGTCACAGCCCGATTTCTTTTCGGATGTCGATCTGGATGTCCCACTGGTCCTTGAGGAAATCTTCGGCTCCGTCGATATCCATGTCCCAGCAGTTGATCACGAAAGAGACCACCTTGACGTTCTGCGACCTGTCCTGCATGTCCATTTCGCCGTTGATCACCTTCAGCAGCAGGTCCACGCAGGCGCGGGCGTTCTCCTTGGGCCGCAGGGCCAGCGTCGCGCAATACGAGGACCTGGGATCCATGACCTTGAGGATCTCGGGGGTTGACCCGTCCACAGAGGCCACAAACTCGCTGACGGCCACGTAGTCCTCGGCCAACCCTCGGCCTGCCGCCTCAAGGGCGGCGATGGCTCCCAGCCCGTTCTCCGCGTCATATCCGAAGATGACGTTGACATCCTTGTCCCTCTGCAGCACGTCCTCCATCACCGCGTAGGCGATCTCCCTGTCGCTCTTTCCGCCGTTGAAGATGTACTCGAGCTCCGGCACGACCTGCTTGAGGCCGCTGACGAAGGCCAGCGTACGCTGGTTATGCGCCCATTCCACGGACGGGTCGCTGATGGTCATCAGCTTCAGGGGCTTGTCGGGGAAGATTTCCCTGAACTTCTCACCGACCATGCGCCCCATCTCGATGGCGCCCGCTTCCTCGGAGATCTCCACGGTGGGGTACTTCACGTCCCCGGCGGAGATGTTGACGAAGGATACCACCGGGATACCCGCGTCCTGGGCTGCCTGGATCATGATTTCCATGGAAGGCTGGTCATAAGCCTGGCAGATGATCCCGTCCACCCCGCGGGCGATCAGGTCTTCCATGGCCGCCGTCTGCACTTCCGGTTTCATCTGCCCGTCCATCGGGATGAACTCGATGCCCAGTTCCTCGCAGTATCGGGCCGTCTGCAGCTGGTGCGCCTGCTGGTAGGAGTCGTGCAGCCCCCAGAACACCTCGCCGATCACCAGCTTTTCGGCGGCAAGCGCAGAGGCCGCCAATACCAGGCAAAGCATCGCCGTCAGCAGCGCCGCAAGCGTCTTTTTCATGGTGCATTCCCCTCCTTATGGTTCTTTCCTGTCCATTGTGCGTGGGCCCCGTTCCGTCATCATTTGTGTATCATACGGCCGGTTTCCAGTCAACAGGCACATCCCCGGCTTCGCGCGCGGGGAAGGGGGAAGGCGTGGGCAGGCCTTGCGTGGACGGGCCCGCCCCCGCCGAAAAGAAATCAGAACCAGCTGAAGTTGTCCACGTCTCCGGCGTAGATCGGGCCGGTGGGGATGTACACCCACTGCTCCACCTCTTCGCCCCTGATCAGCTTGTCGAGCATCTCCACCGCAAGGGTCCCTTCCGAGAAGGGATCCTGCGCCACGGAGGCGTACAGTTCACCGTTGAGCAGCTTCTCCCTGACAATGAGGTCCTGGCCCTGGCAGAGGATCCCCAGCTGCCCGAGGTACCCGGACGCCTCGATCGCCGTGTACGCGCCCTGGAACATGCCGCCGTCCTGCGCGACGGCCAGATCGATCCTGTCGCCGTACTTGGTCAGCAGGTCTTCCATGATGGTCATGGCCTTGGACGGGTCGTACTCGGCGTACTGGGGATCGTTGAGGATCACGATGTCCGTTCCTTGAAGGATCTCGTTGACGCCGATGGTCAGGTTGACGGTGTAGCTGGATCCAGGGGAGCCTTCGATGTAGACGACATTTTTGGTTTCGGTCGCATTCTTCTCGAAGTACTCGATGATCAGCCTGCCCAGCCACCGGCCGATCTCGACTTCGTCGGACGCGATCATGCAGGGCACCTGGTCGATCACGGAGGGATCGACCACCGTGTTGAGCGCCACCCAGGGGAGACCCGTGCTGTTGAGATATTCGACCACGGGGGGCGTGGACGCCTGATCTCCCGGCCAGTAGATGAGGGCGTCGAAGCCGTCGGCGACGGCGGTCTTGAACTGCGCCAGCTGCTTGTCGGCATTTTGCTCGCCGTCGACGATCTGGATCTCATAGCCAAGTTCCCCGGCCTTGGCCATGACCGCTTTTTGCAGCGGGGATCCGTAGGGCGCGGTGTAGTAGGCGCTGGACATGAGGATCTTCTTGCCTTCCGCGAGGGCGCAGGCCGCCAGCAGGGCCAGGACCAGGGCGAGGATCAGGGTGCGTTTCATGGGTGTCCCTCCTTTTGATGTTTTATTGCATTGCTTTCGCAAACCGCAACCTGTGTCAGGCCTTCCGTCTCCGGTTGGCCAGCGCGTCGAGCATGATGACCGTGATGAGCACGATCCCCCTCATGAACTTCTGCATGGACCCCCCCACTCCCAGCAGCGTCATGGCGTTGAACATGATGGCCATGAGGAGCACGCCGATGATCGTCCGGTGGACCCCCCCGCTGCCCCCTGCCAGGCTGGTCCCGCCGATGACGGTGGCCGCCACGCAGTACAGCGACAAATCCGATCCGTAGGGCGCCCAGCCCGCCATGATGCGCGAGCTGTACATGAAGCCCGACAGCGCGGCGCAGGCGCCGAGAAACACGAACACGAGCACCTTGCTTTGCGTCACGCGGATCCCGGACAGCCGCGCCACCTCGTAATTGCCGCCGGTGGCATAGATCGCCCGGCCCTTGCGGGTCTTTTTCATGAACCAGACAAACGCGGCGAACACGCAGAGAAACACCATGAAGGCCGAGCCCAGCCCCCCGGCGCTGACCTGGCCCAGGGCCTTGAGCACGGGGTTGGTCGTGTTGACCGGCTGGGCGTCCGTCACAACATAGGCCAAGCCCTTGATCGCGGTCATGGTGCCAAGGGTGGCCACAAAGGCCGGCATGCGCAGCC
Organism: uncultured Oscillospiraceae bacterium; assembly: GCA_964563725.1. GTDB lineage: Bacteria > Bacillota > Clostridia > Christensenellales > Aristaeellaceae > CAZLYF01. Next base: position 4,557 of record CAZLYF010000073.1, on the reverse strand, counting down.
TGCCGACCAGGAAGCCGTTGAAGGCGCCCAACAGCGCGCCGCAGGAGACCGTCAGGACCAGCGCGGGAACGAAACCGACGGAATTGCACAGCAGGCAGGTCAATACGGTCGACCACGCGAACACGGAACTGGCCGACAGGTCGAATTCGCCGCAGACGATCGCCGCGGTCATGGCGCAGGCGGTGATCCCGTAGACCGAGAACTCGTTGATGATGTTGCTGATGTTCTCCCAGCCGACGAACACGGGCTTGCGGAACATCATGAACGCCACAAAGCCCAGGATAATCAGGGAAACGGCGTTCCCCAGGAGGAACTGGACCGTGTTTCCGCGCCCCGCGCTACCTGTTCTCATGGGTCAGCCTCCTGAGCCGGAACTGCTTGTTCATCAGATCCATCGCGACCGCCAGGATGATCAGCAGCCCCTTGACGATCTGCTGGTGGTAGGCGGTGATGCCAAGGATGTTCAGGGCGTTGCTCATGACCCCCAGAACGACCGCGCCGATCAGCGTGCGCATCACGCTGCCCCTTCCGCCGTTGGTGCTCGTCCCCCCCACGACAACAGCGGCAATCGCGTCCATTTCGTAACCGATCCCGGCCGTAGGGTTCGAGGAGGTCACCCTGGAGCACAGCAGGACGCCCGCAAAGCTCGCGAGCAGCCCGGAGATCGCGTAAAAACTGATCCGGAGCGGCTTCACGCGGATCCCGCTCATCTTCGCGACCAGGATGTTGCCGCCGATGAAGCACATCTTGCGGCCGTAGCGGGTCTTCCTGAGGATGAACTCCATCACGGCCGCGATGCCGAAAAACAGGATGATGGGCCAGTAGTTGCGCCCGATGGTCTTGAAGAAGCCGTCGGCGACGCGCCCGGAGATGAACAGGCCGTTTGACGGGAACAGCGCGACGGACGCGACGACGACCTGCATGCCGTAGGTGATGATGAACGCCTCGCCGCTCCTTCCGTTGATGGCCGATATCAGCGTGCCGTTGACGACGCCGACGCCGATCCCGGCCAAAAGGGCCCAGGCGATGGCGAGGTATTCGTTCACGCCGGCGTTGATGGACAGGATGGTGATCACGCCGGCAAGCGAAACGATCGACCCGACGGACAGGTCGAACGCCCCGCCGATGATGCAGAAGGTGATCCCGCAGGCCACGATGCCGACGACCGCGTTTTGCCTGAACACATTGAGCAGGTTTCTGAATGTGAGGAAATTGGGTTCGATGATTCCCGTCACGAGGATCAGCAGCAGGATCACCAGCAGGATCCCGTTGTTGAGCACGAGATTGACGGCGTCCTTCCTGCCCGGGGCCTTGTTCATATGCACCGCCCTCGTCATCATGTGATCGCCAGTTCCATGACGCGTTCCGCGGTTTTCGCGTCACCGGACAGTTCGCCCTTGATCCGCCCCTCGTGCATGACCAGGATGCGGTCGCTCATCATCAGGACCTCGGGCAGCTCGGATGATATCATGATGATCGACTTGCCTTCCTCGGTCAGCCTGTTCATCAGGCAGTAGATCTCGTATTTCGCGCCCACGTCGATGCCGCGCGTCGGCTCGTCCAGGATCAGGATCTCCGCTTCGGAAAACAGCCACTTCGCCATCACGACCTTCTGCTGGTTGCCGCCCGAGAGGTTGGCCAGGCTCTGCTGCGTGGAGGGCGTTCGGATGCTCAGGGCGGCTACCTTTTCTTCGGCGACCTCCCTTTCCCTGCGGCCGCTGATGACGATCCCCCTGGATACGGCGGGGAGTTTGGTGACGGTGATGTTTTTCGCCACGTCCATGTCGAGGATAAGGCCTGTCTCCTTCCGTTCCTCCGTCAGCATGCCGATGGAGTTCCTCATCCCGGCGGACGTGGAACGGATGGCGGCCTTCCTTCCGCGGACCAGGATGTCGCCGCCGTCGGGCGGGTCGGCGCCAAACAGCGCTTCGGCCAGCTCCGTCCTCCCGGCGCCGACCAGGCCGGCGATACCGAGAACCTCGCCTTTTCTTAAGTCAAAGCTGATGTCCTTCAGCCGGCTCCCGCGGCTCAGGTTCCTGACGGACAGGATGACCTCGCCGGGAGAAACGGAGCGGGGCGGGTACTCCATGTCAAAGCTGCGGCCGACCATTCTCTCGATGATCTCTTCCCGCGTGATGTCCCCCACCGCGCTTTCACCGACGACCGCCCCGTCCCTGAGGATGGTCACGTCGTCGCAGATGCGGAAAATCTCGTCGAGCTTGTGGGAGATGTAGATGACCGTGATCCCGCTTTGCCTGAGCCGGCCGATGATGGGGAAGAACAGCTCCACTTCCCGTTTGGTCAGGGAAGAGGTCGGCTCGTCCATCACGATCACCTTCGCGTCGAAGGAGAGCGCCTTGGCAATCTCCACAAGCTGCTTTTCCGCCGTGGAAAGCGAACCCACGGCGCGGTCGACGTTCATGGGAAAGCCCAGACGCTCAAGGAGCTCTCCCGCGCGCTTCCTGATCTGCTTCCAGTCGACCAGCCTGCTTTCGGTATAGCGGCCCAGAAAGATGTTTTCCGCCACCGAAAGGCTGTTGATCAGGTTGAATTCCTGGAAGATGATGCTGATCCCCCTGCGCTGCGCGTCGCGCACGCCGCCCAGTTCCAGTTTCTCTCCGTCGAGCGTCATGTCGCCCGATGTGGCTTTGTACACGCCGCTGAGGATCTTCATCAGGGTCGATTTTCCCGCGCCGTTTTCGCCCACGAGCGCGTGCACCGTTCCCGCCCTGACGCGCAGCGACACGTCCCTGAGCGCCACGACCCCCGGGAACAGCTTGGTGATGCCGTTCATCTGAAGTTTGTATCCGGACATACGTCCTCCCGGACCAGGTTTCATGGGCGCCGCGGGGTCCCTGCCGGGCACGTCCTCCGCCGCCCTCCTACTCGGCAAAGCCCCCGATGGGGTAATAGGCCATGTCCGGCCGCCTGTCGAGGCGGCCGTACAGGCAGACCACCGGCAGGTCGCTCCTGAGGATGACCGCGTACTGGCCGAAGGGGATCCTGAATCCCTGTTCCCCGACGGGCCCGTCCATGCGGAAGCATTTCACCCGCCGCGCGGGGACCGTCAGGCGCAGGCCGGACACAGGGTCCCTGTCCTCAAAAAGGATCTCCAGGCTGATCTTCGCCTCGCCCTGGTTGTTGTTGACGACCATCAGGGCCTCGTGGCCGAAGGGTTCGGCGTCTCCGCGCGGCGGAAGGTCGCCGTCGGCAAACACCCAGGTCTTTTTTCCCAGTTCCATCGGCTGTCCTCCTCACAGGTCCTTCATGAAATAGGCGTCCATCTTGGGGGAGAGGGGCTCGCAGCCCCCGTCTGTGATCACGTAGCCCGTTTCGATGCGGCCGCCGTGCAGTTCAGGATGGTTGAAAAAGCTGACGTCCACCATGACCGTCATCCCGGGGACCAGCACGAAATCCCCGTTGGGGCCAAAGAACGGCGCCTCCGCCTCCATCAGCCCGATGGAATGCGCGAAGGGGCAGACGATGTACTTGTCGAGCCCGTGCTTCTCGTAGTACTTCCGCCCGGGAACGTCGATCTCCCGCCCGCTCATCCCGGGCTTCAGCACCGCCTTGGTGAGCCTCAGCGTTTCCCGCATGTGGTTGAGCAGGTCCTTCTGGCGCTGCGTGAACACGCCGTTGACGGGCAGCGTGTCCCCGAAGGTGCCCGCGTAGCCGTTGACCCGGGGCGCGATGCCGATCATGACCAGCTCGCCGTCCTCCATCACCTTGTTGGTCGCGGTGGGCACGACGGCCTTGGCCCGGGGGCCGGAGCCGACGATGCAGGTGTACGCGAAGCTGCTGGCCCCGTTGAGGCGGCAGACGTATTCGCCGGCCGCGGCCACCTCGTACTCGAAGGCGCCCGGGCGGATCGCCCCCACCATCGCGTCGTACGCCTTGTCGCACAGGGCCTTGGCCGCGCGGATCTGCTCCACCTCCCAGGGGGACTTGTAGGCGCGCATCGTCTCGTATTCATCGGTGATGTCCACCAGTTCGACGCCGCCGAAGCCTTTCTGGAAGTCGACGTAGACCTGGTGGGGGATCGTCGCGGTCCCGACAAAGCCGATCCTCCGGAGCAGCGTGCCTTCGGCCCTCAGCTCGTCGTTGAGCTGCCGAAAATCGATGATCGTCGCGTTGGGGTACTCCTCGTCGGGCACCATGAACACGGGGAAGCACCTGGTCCTGCGGATCGCCGAAGCCATCTGCGCGAAGGGTTCGCTTTCCGGCCCGCCAAGCAGCAGCGCTTCCCCTTCGGCTGGCACCAGCACAGCCCCTTTTTCGAACTGCGGGCACCATCCCGTCAGGTACCAGCCGTTGGCGATGTTGAGCTCGTCGTAATAGACCAGAGCCGCGTCCAGGTTGTTTTTCTTCAGCAGCTTTCTGACGTTCGCGAGGCGCGCGCCCGTTTCTTTCTCATTGTAGTAGGACATCTGTTTTCCTCCATCACGCTTGTTTCGCTGGGGTCAGAGCCAAAGCCATCCGAGCGCCTCGACGCCCAGGTAGATCATCCCGTCGTCCGCCCGTTCGGGAAACAGCTGATTGCTGATCACCCGGCGCAAT
>CAZLYF010000072.1:11191-15800 GCA_964563725.1 uncultured Oscillospiraceae bacterium | reverse complement strand
TATAATCCTGCAATCTGCTGCGCGGCCTGCCCTGCGGGCGTTGGACGGCGGCGACGGGGGGAGGGAGCGGATGCTCAAGTACTCGGTCAAGAGGATCCTGCTGGCGGTCCTGACGGTCTTCATCATCGCGGCGATCACCTTTTTTGCCATGAACGCGATCCCCGGCGGCCCCTTCGCCAAGGAGAAGGCGCCGGAGGCTTCCGTCAGGGCGGTGCTGGAGAAGCGTTTCAACTTGGATAAACCCCTCCTTGAGCAATTCTTCCTGTACCTGGGAAACCTGCTAAGGGGGGATTTCGGCGTCTCCCTCAAGACGGGCCGCGAGATCTCCACGATCATCAGGGAGTCCTTCAGCGTCTCGGCCTACCTGGGAGCGATGGCGGTCATTTTTGCCCTGATCCTGGGACTGATCCTGGGTTCCGTGGCGGCGCTGAGGCGCAACCGCTGGCCCGACCGGGTGATCATCTTCCTGACCACTTTGTTCGTGGCCGTTCCCAGCTTCATCCTGGCGACGCTGCTGCTGCTCCTGTTCAGTTATACGCTGCGCTGGGCGAGCGTCTGGTCGGTGAACAACCAGAACTATATCCTCCCCATCCTGTCCCTCGCGCTCTACCCGATGGCCTACATCACCAGGCTCACCAAGTCCTCGATGCTCGACGTGCTCGGCCAGGACTACATCCGTACTGCCCGTGCCAAGGGTGTCCGGGAGCAGACGGTCATCTTCAAGCACGCGCTGCGCAACGCGCTCATCCCCGTCATCACCTATGTGGGCCCGCTCACCGCCTATATCGTGACCGGCTCCCTGGTCGTGGAAACCGTTTTCACCGTCGGCGGGCTGGGCACCAAGTTCGTCACGGGCATCAACAACCGCGACTACCCCATGATCATGGGCACCACCATCTTCCTGGCCACCCTGATGGTCGCGATGACGCTCATCAGCGATCTGCTCTACAGGGTTGCGGACCCGAAGATCTCGTTTGACTGAGGAGAGGCGCATGGATCTGAACGCAACCGAGGGTCTCCCGCGCAAGCGCCCCTTCAGCCTGCAGCTGGACCTGGAGCAGTTTGAGCCCGCGACGGCGCAGGAAAAGGAACAGCACGACGTGATGCGCGAAAGCACCACCTTCTTCAGGGACGGGATGCGCAGGCTGTTCAAAAACCCCCTGGCCGTGATGAGCCTCGTGATCCTCCTGATGCTGGTGCTGCTCATCGTCTTCGCGCCGCTGTTCGTCCCCTACGGCTATTCCCAGATCATCACGGTCGGGGGCAAGCGGGACCGCAACATCACCAACCTCACCCCCCTCGCCTATTCGCAAAAGGAGCAGGAAGCGATCGCCGCGGGCGAAAGGATCTTTCCGCACATCTTCGGCACCGACGAGCTGGGGCGCGACTACTTCATCCGCGTAATTTACGGGGCGCGCGTGTCTCTGACCGTCGGCCTCTTCGCCAGCCTCATCGTGCTGGTGATCGGCCTCCTGTACGGCTCGGTGTCCGGCTACGTGGGGGGCAGGCTGGACATCGTCCTGATGCGCGTGGTGGACATCATCTATTCGCTGCCGGATACCCTGATGGTGATCCTCCTGTCGGTGGTCCTGGACCAGCTGCTGGGCGCGAGCCTGCAGGGGACGATCCTGGCGTCGCTGGGGAACAACATGATCAGCCTGTTCATCGTGTTCGGCCTCCTGTACTGGGTGGGCATGGCGCGCCTGGTGCGCGGCCAGATCCTGCAGATCAAGAACAACGAATATGTCCTGGCCGCGCGGGCGCTGGGCGCGGGGGCAGGGCGCATCATCCGCAGGCATATCCTGCCCAACTGCATCTCCGTGATCTTCATCGCCACCGCGCTGCAGGTGCCCAGCGCAATCTTCGTGGAGAGCTTCCTGAGTTTCATCGGCCTGGGCGTGCAGGCGCCCATGCCGAGCCTCGGATCGCTCGCGAATCTGGCGCGCAGCGCGCTGCAGGTCTATCCCTACAAGATGGTCTTTCCCGCGCTGCTCATCTGCCTGATCGTGCTCTCGTTCAACCTGCTGGGGGACGGGCTGCGCGACGCCTTCGACCCCAAGCTGAGGAGGTAGCATGAGCGAGACCATCCTGCAGGTGAGGGGCCTTCACACCTCTTTCCCGACCGAGTCAGGCGAGGTGCGCGCCGTCAACGGCGTCAGCTTTGATCTGGACCGCGGCAAGGTCCTGGGGATCGTGGGCGAGTCCGGCTCGGGGAAATCCGTGACCGCCTATTCCGTCCTGCGCATCCTGGACTATCCGGGCCGCATCACGGAAGGCGAGATCCTCTTTCACGGCGAGAACATCGTCCAGTGGCCCCCGGCCAAAATGCGGGCCTTCAGGGGCGCCAGGGTGTCGATCATTTTTCAGGACCCGATGACCAGCCTGAACCCCGTCTACACCGTTGAAAACCAGCTCACCGAGGCGATCCGCCTGCACACGCCGCGCAACCGGGCGCAGGCCGCTGCGCGCGCGCTGGAGATGCTGGAACTGGTGGGGGTCAACGAGCCGCGCAAGCGCCTGAAACAGTATCCCTACCAGCTGTCGGGCGGGATGCGCCAGCGCGTGATGATTGCGATGGCTTTGGCCTGCGAGCCGGACATCCTCATCGCCGACGAGCCCACGACCGCGCTGGACGTCACCATCCAGGCCCAGATCTTGGAGCTGATGCGGGAACTGAAGGACCGGTTGGGGATGGCCATCATCATGATCACCCACGACCTGGGCGTGATCGCCGAGATGTGCGACGAAATCATCGTCATGTACGCCGGGCGCGTCTGCGAGCGGGGGACCGCGGAGGAGATCTTCTACAACCCCTGCCACGAGTACACCAAGGGGCTCCTGCACTCCATTCCCAGGATCACCCAGAACCGGGAAAAACTGACCCCTATCGCCGGCTCGCCCGTCGACCTGCTCAACATGCCCGCGGGCTGCGCGTTCGCCTCCCGCTGCGGGGCAGCCATGAAGGTCTGCCTGCAGCAGCCGCCGGATGAACTGCGCGTCAACCCCGACCACATCGCCTCCTGCTGGCTGAACGTGAGGAAGACCCTCGGGCAGCCGCGGAAAATGGAGGAACTGCGATGAGCGGGCACCTGCTGGAAGTGGAGGGCCTCAAGCAGCACTTCCCCATCAAGGTCGGGACCTTCAAAAAACGAATGCTCAAGGCGGTGGACGGCGTTTCCTTCACGATCGACCGGGGCGAGACTCTGGGCCTGGTCGGCGAGTCCGGCTGCGGGAAGACAACGGTGGGGCGGAGCCTCCTGCGCCTGTACACCCCGACGGCGGGCACGGTCCGCTACAACGGGGAGCCGGTCACGGACCGCAACATCAAGGGGCTGCGCCGGGAGATCCAGGTCGTGTTCCAGGATCCCTACTCGTCGCTCAACCCGCGCATGACGGTGGCTGACATCGTCGGCGAGCCCCTGGACATCCACAGCCTGTACAAAACGCCCGCGGAGCGCAGGGAGAAGATCGAGCGTCTGCTGACGCTGGTGGGGCTCAATTCCGACCACTCGCGGCGCTACGCGCACGAGTTTTCCGGCGGCCAGCGCCAGCGCATCGGCATCGCGCGCGCGCTGGCGGTGGACCCGAAGTTCATCGTCTGCGACGAACCGGTGTCCGCCCTGGACGTTTCCATCCAGGCGCAGATCATCAACACCTTCGAGGAACTGCAGGAAAAGCTCGGGCTCGCCTACCTGTTCATCGCCCATGACCTGCACGTCGTCCACCACATGAGCCGCCGCATCGCCGTGATGTATCTTGGGAAGATCGTGGAGCTCGCGTCCGCGGACGCCATCATTCGCCGCCCGGCCCATCCCTACACCCAGTCGCTGATTTCCGCGATCCCCATCCCCGACCCCCGGCAGGCGCGGGCCAGGCTGCGTATCGTGCTGGAGGGGGAGGTGCCCAGCCCCCTGAACCTCCCCGCGGGCTGCGCCTTCCGGGCGCGCTGCCGCCGGGCGACGGCCAGGTGCGCGGTGGAGAGCCCGCAGCTTATAAAATTGGAAGAATATCATGAAGTCGCCTGCTGGAACCCGGGGAATTAGTTTCAGACCGGTCTGTCCGGGTATAATGCCCGTGGATGGATAAACAATTCGAAGGAGGATCGACCATGACCATCAGAAAGCTGCTGTCCCTCGCCCTTGTTGCCGTGATGGCGCTTGCGTCCTTTGGCGCCGCGTTCGCGGACGAAGGCTCCGAGCCCGACTGGACCGAGTACGACGCGCTGATCACCGAGATCAAGACCACAACCGACTTTGCCAAACGCGTGACCCTCATGCATCAGGCAGAGGACATCCTGATGGGCACCGGCGCGCTGGTTCCCATCTACTACTACAATGACCTCTTCATGGCCAAGCCCGCCGTGCAGGGCTACTACGCCAACCCCTTCGGGACCAAGTTCTTCCAGCACGCCACCAACGGCGACTCCACCACGCTGAAGCTCAACATCTCCAGCGAACCGGCCTTCCTGGATCCAGCGCTCAACTCCTCCGTGGACGGCGCGATCCTGGCGGCAAATTCCTTCGGCGGCCTCTATACCTATAATGCCGAGGGGGTCCTTGCTCCCAACTTCGCCACCGGCTACGAGATGTCCGCGGACGGCCTCACCTAC
>CAZLYF010000072.1:0-11113 GCA_964563725.1 uncultured Oscillospiraceae bacterium | reverse complement strand
GCCCGCTGACCGCCAAGGACTTCGAGTACTCCTGGAAGCGCGCGGCGAACCCCGAGACCGCGGCGGACTACAGCTATATGCTCAACGGCATCGCGGGCTACCCTGACAACCTGAATGTCACCGCCTCCGAGGACGGAAAAACCTTCATCGTCGTCCTGTCCACGCCCTGCGCCTACTTCCTTGACCTGGCCGCCTTCCCGACGCTTTTTGCCGTCAAGCAGGAAGCCGTCGAGTCCGCTGCGGGCTACAAGGACGAGGCCGGCGTGGTCGTCAATCCCGGCGCCTGGGCGCTCGAGGCGGGCTTCGTCTCCAGCGGCGCCTTTACGCTGGAGAGCTGGGCACACGACCAGAGCATGGTCTACGTGAAGAACCCCCTTTACTGGGACGCTGCCAACGTGAAGCTTGAGCGCGTTGAGTACATGCTCTCCGCGGATGCCACCGTCATCTACGCCGCCTACCAGGCGGGCGACCTCGACTTCATCGACACCGTGCCCCCGGACCAGATCAAGGGACTTATCGGCACCGAGGAGTTCCATGTCATCGGCCAGCTGGGTACCTACTACGCCATCTTCAACGTGAAGAGCCCGCTGTTTGACGGCAAGACCGTGGAGCAGGCGGCCAACCTGCGCAAGGGCCTGGGCCTGCTGATCGACCGGCAGTACATCATCGACGCCATTGACCAGACCGGCAAACAGATCGCGACCTCCTTCATCCCCGCCGGGATGCTTGACGGGAACGGCGGCATCTTCAAGGACGCGGCGGCCTGGAACTATCCCGTGGGCGACGGCTACTTCCCCGAGGAGCCCGACCTGGACGCGGCGCGCGAGCTGCTCAAGCTTGCCGGCTATGAGTTCGGCGCCGACGGGATGCTCTCCCCCGAGACTCCGCTGGCCCTCAACTACATCCACAACACCTCCTCTGCCCACGCTGCCATCGGCGAAGCCATCCAGCAGGACTTCGCGCAGCTCGGCATCAGCATGACGCTTTCCACCATGGAATGGAACGTTTTCCTGGCCGAGCGCAAGGCCGGCAACTATGACTTCGCCCGCAACGGCTGGATCGCGGACTTCAACGATCCCATCAACATGCTGGAGATGTGGACGACCGACAGCGGCAACAACGACGCGCAGTTCGGACGCTGATTTCCGGTAACCGAAAACCCATGGCGGGGGGAGCGGTCCTTTGGGGCCGCTCTTCCTTTTACATCCGGCCGCTGTCTGCCTGGGTCCGGGCGTGGTAAAATGGGGGCGGAGAACATCGCAGGGGAGGCGCGGGAATGCTTTACGACCCTACCTGGCTGCTGGTGCTGCCGGGTCTGGCCCTGGCCCTCTGGGCCCAGGCGAAGGTCCGGTCCGCCTTCGCGAAATACGGGAAGATCCCCACCAGCCTGGGGCTGCCCGCCTCCGAGGCGGTGCAGCGGATGCTGCGCGCAAACGGCAACGAGGCCGTCCGGCTCAGGCGCGTGCCCGGCCAGCTGACGGACCACTTTGACCCCAGGGACGACACGCTGAGCCTGTCGGACAGCGTATACGATTCGGCGAGCGTGGCGGCGCTGGGCATCGCCGCGCACGAGGCGGGCCACGCGATGCAAAAGCGCGACGGCTACGCCCTTCTGGGCTTTAGGACAGCCGTGGTGCCGGCCGTCAACATCGGCTCAAAGCTGAGCGTCCCCATCTTCATCCTGGGGCTCCTTCTGTCCTTTGAGCCGCTCCTCGCTGCGGGCATCGTGCTCTTCGCGGGCACGGTGCTCTTCACCCTGCTGACGCTCCCGGTGGAGTTTGACGCCAGCCGGCGGGCGATCGCGATGCTCACGGGCAGCGGGCTGGTCACGGCGCAGGAGGAGCGGGGCGTGCGCAAGGTGCTCTCAGCCGCCGCCATGACCTACGTCGCGGCCGCCGTCGGGGCCGTGCTGCAGCTGCTGCGCCTGCTGCTCATCGCCCGGGGAGGGCGCAGCAGGGACTGACGCGCCGGCCCCTTCCCGTTTTTTGAAGATCACCCGCCGGCTGGCCGCATAGTTGAACAGCACCACCAGCGCGTTCATGATCAGCTTTGCTATACGGTCGTCCAGGAACAGGATGAAGGCGTTGAACCCGGCGACGTCAAACAGCAGCAGGGACAGCACGCGCGCGGACACGAACAGCGCGAACTCCCTCCATGCTAAGCGGCCGGACGCCCCGCTCCTGAACACGAAACGCCTGTTGGTGACGTAGGCGAACAGCACGGACAGCACCCAGGCCGCGACGTTGGAGGCGTTGGCGGCCAGCGTGTACGTTCCGCTGCCCCGGGGCAGGCTCCGCAGGCCGAGCAGCGTCGAAAACGCCCAGTACAGGGCCCAGTTGAGCAGCGTGGTCAGCAGCCCGAAGAGGAGGTAGGAGGCGGCTTCAAGGAGCCGCCCGTCCCTGTGGGCCTGGCCGGCGGGTTTCTCATTCATGGCTGTTTTCCTCAAGCTCGTTGGTCAGCGTGTCCCCGTCGTCCCCCCGCGCGTAGGACGCGGAGAGCACCTGCGCGACCGGGAGGGTGACAGGCCTTTTTTTATTGGAGGCGGACAGGTAGGAAAAACAGTCCCCGTCCAGGGAACAGACCAGGACGTTCTTCACGGCCAGGCCTTCCCCGCCCGTCAGGATGACGCGGATCTTCCTGTGGTGCGCAAGCGAGTACTGGAGAAAGCGCCTGGGCATGCTCAGCCCTCCGGGACGCGGTAGACCGCGATACCGCCGCCGTCCCCGTCCCCGGGAAAGACCCGGTCGTACCGCGCCTCCAGCGCTTCAAGGTCGATGTCGAGGGCGCCGCGTTCGTAGGGGCCGACCATGATGTAATCGGCGCCGTACTTCCCAGGGACAAACGCGTTTCCTGCGGGGTCGGCGTAGAAAGCGCGCAGATCCCTCTTGCGCTCCTCCAGGTCGAAGCCATGGTAGTACAGCCACAGGTCCGGGCCGCACACGATGCTGCGCCCCGCCAGCGCGCTGACGGGGTTGATGTGCTGGGTCCAGCTCAGGAACACGCTGCCCGGCGGCGTGTTCGTTTCGGCGAATTCGGCGGCCGCGAGGTCCTCCGCGGAAAACATGCGGTAGTCGCTCAGGCATTCGCGGGCGATGGAGAGCCCGCCCGACGAGAAAAACAGAAAGCAGGCCGCCGCGGCTGCGACGGTCCTCGCGCGCAGCCCCCGCAGCCTGTCAAGGAGCCTGAAGCCGTATTCCGCGGCGGGGATGAGGCACAGGGCGTACCAGACGTAGAAAAGCTTGTTGTTGTCGTATTCGTTGGGCTGGAAGACCACCAGCTCCGCGGCGGCGAAGATGGCGAAGGCGCCCGCGAAGATCATCCGGTGCCGCGCATCCCTTTCCAGCAGAGAAAGGAGGATCAGCAGGAAGGGCAGGCCGATGTTCTTCAGGTAAAACCAGAGGTACCCGTCCCTGAGGCCTTCCCCGCCCGCGTTGTTCACCCAGTTGAACTGGAAACGCAGGAAGCCCGCGGCCCCGGCGGCCTGCCGGAAGCTGAACAGAATCAGCTGCGGCGCGGCCAGGATGACCGCGGGCAGGGCATAGGCAAGCCAGGGGCGGAAGGGCTTTCTGCGCATCAGGTCGTGCGCGAGCCAGCCCGCGCTCAGCAGGCCCAGCGCCAGGAAGGAATGCGTGTGCAGCAGCGGAAGCCCCCCGGCCATGACGCCAAGGAGCGCCATCGCGCGAAAGCTGCGCCGGTCCCCGTCGAGGGTGTCGTAGAGGAGATACACGCAGGGCAGCAGGACCGTCCAGCCGCCGAGGAAGCTGCGCTGGGGGACGAACATGTCCGCGATGACGTTGCTCCACCTCAGGTTGTAGGTGTCAAACTCCGCGTGGTTGACCGGCGTCTGGTACCATCCCGCCAGGATCGTCCGGAGCCTCTCCGCCCAGGTCCCGCTCTGGAGCTCGTTTTCGCCGGGGATCCCGAGGCTCACGCCCGCCATGTCCAGGCTGTACAGGATGCCGAGGCCGCCGTTTACAAAAAGCAGCAGCGCCGCCAGGACGGCCGCCCGCCGCGACGCCGCCATGCGCGCGGCCAGCAGCACGTAGCCCGAGAACACCAGCGCCATCATCAGCGTGCCCGGGAACACCAGCGCCCAGCGAAGGTCCATGCCCAGCAGCATGAACGAGGTGGAGAAGCTGTCCGCGAGGAAGGGATAGCTGAGCTGCTCCCCGGGGAGGATGCTGTAGTCCGCGGGGAAGCGCGCGCCGCGCAGGGAGGTGACGATGCCAAGGTGCAGCGGAAGGTCGCCGTAGGTGCTCTGCCCGACGTGCAGCGCGCCGTCTTCCGGCCGCAGGCAGTGGGTCCACTGCAGATACGCGCCCAGCAGCGTGAGCGGGAGGGCGACGAGCAGCAGGAGCCGCGCGGCCTGCGCGTCCTGCGCCCCCCAGCGGCGCGGGGGCGTCGTGCGGTCGCGCAGAAGAAAGGCCGCCAGCAGCAGGGCGGCCAGCGCGGCCAGGGCCAGCAGGTGCCCGCGGACGGAGAACTCCAGCAGGAAGGCGGCCAGGGCGGGCAGCCACATCATCAGCAGCAGGCCCAGCGCGCAGCCCAGCCAGATCCTGTACAGCGCGCGCTGCCCGGGAAGGATCAGGCGCAGCGCCAGGACCCCGGCGGACAGACAGGTTGCGAGATAAAGAAGACCAGCCATCGCGTCCCCGTTTCCTTTTCCCGGTCAGGCCTCCGGGCTTATTGCTTTTCCCGCGCGCCGGCCAGGCGCAGCATCTCGCTTCTTAAGTGACTGACGACCCGCTGTTTCTCGTCGTTGGGCGGCCTGTCCGGGTCGTAGCGCGTCGTCTCCCCGAAACTCAGCGTCTTGGTCGCCTTGTCGGCGAACACGGGGACGAACTGCGCGCGCCTGCCGGTCTTCTGGTGGTACATCTGCGCGGCCATCACGAAGCCCGTGGAAAAGGGCCCGACGCCCTCCTGCAGGTAGCCCGGCTTTTCCAGGGACGCGTCGTTGGGGTTTTCGGGGAAGAGCAGGATGTTGTCCCCCGCCTCCATCGCGGCGCAGGTCTCCCTGAAGGTTTCGATCAGCGCCCTGGGGTTGTCGCGGTGCACCGGGATGGACTCGATGCTGCGCATGATCCAGGTCAGCATGGGCGCGCAGAAGTCGGCCAGGGGCCGCCTCAGGCGCGCCGGGACCCATGCCAGCTGCTGAAACGTATAGGTGTAGATGTAATCGGCGATCATGCGCTGGTCGACCATTTCGTTGATGGACCAGGGGCGGAAACGGAAGGGGATGTACAGGTAGGCGACGATGGGCCCGTACAGTTCGCCGTGGTTGCAGGCGAAGATGGCGCTGACGCCCTCCTCGAGGCGGACGGTTCCCTCGCCGACGACGCGGCTTGGGAAAAAGGGGCGGAGGGCCAGCATCAGCAGCTTGATCCCGTAGCGTCTCTTCCTGACCCTGACGATCGCGTTCTCCAGCTGTTTTTGCAGCGGGGCGTTGGTTTCGCCGTTTTCCTTCAGCAGCAGGAAGGAGCGCAGCTTGTCCGCGTAGCGCTTCTCCAGCGGGAAGCGGAAGGCGGCCAGAAGGGCGGCGCAGACGAGGATGCCGGCGGGGACCAGCAGCGCCGGCTGCAGCCTCAGCGCGTCGGCCCCCTGGGTTCCGGCATGCAGGAGGACCAGCGCAAGGCCTGCCAGGGCGATCACCCGGCCGGCCAGGGCGGCGTATTCCAGCAGCGTGCCCTGAAAGGTCTGAAGCGTCTGGCCCGGGTCCTCTCCCGTGGCGAAGGCCAGGATGTCCGGCATCTGCTTTTCCAGGGCGCGCAGGGCGGCAAAGGTGACGGCGCCCCCCGCCGTGCAGGCGGCCAGCGAGGCGTAGGGCCAGAGGCTGTCCGGGCGCGTCAGGCGCAGGCCGAAGGCGATCAGGCCAAACAGCCATACCGCGAGGCCCAGCAGCAGGACGTTGGCGGGGTCGCGGTCCCCGCCGCGCGGCAGCAGCCAGCGCGTCGCCTGGAGCGCCAGGAAGGCGAAGCCAAGGGCGATCCCCATGCTTTTGAACAGTTCGCCGGCGCTGGCGGCGATAAAGGAAAACACCAGCACCATCGTGACCTGCAGCGCCGTGACGGTGATGGCGGAAACGAGCGCGAAGACCCTGTAGGCGTTGACGCCGGCGAGCGCCTTGAGCGCCTTGAGCGCCGGGGGCCCTGCCTGCCTGCGCGGCGGGCGGGCCTTCGCTTCCGGCGCGGCGGAAAGCGCATAGGCCTCATACAGGGTGCTCAGGGCGAAACCGCCCAGCAGATACCAGGCGGTGTCCCCGTGAAGGGTGGGAAACAGGAGCGCCGCGGCGATCGCAAGGAAGATCAGCGCCAGCTCCGCCAGGCGGAGGGAGGCCTGGGCCTTCGTCAGTCCGCGGGAAGCGCAGTAAGCGCTGATGCCTTTTGCGGCGATGGAACGGAGGCTGACCAGCAGGACGAGGCCGAAGACGACCCACAGCCGCGGCAGGCCGTCGGGCAGGGGGTAGGCCAGCAGCAGGGCCAGAGAGATCAGCGCGCCAAAGACGGCCAGCAGGCGGCCCGATACCCTGAGGATCCTGGGCAGCTCCCTGAAAGCGGGCGCCCGGAAAACGCCCACGGCGGTTCCCGTCACGGCGAACAGCATGAACAGCGCGCCGCCGGGGACCGGGAGCTCCACCAGCGCGCTGGAGGCCAGCACGCAGAACAGGTAATCAAACAGGGTCGAGAAGTGCCTGACCGCGGACAGCTCCGGCCCCCTTGCGGGCGCCGCGCGATCCCCAAGCGTATCCGCCACGACCGTACCTCCTCGTCCTTGTCGGAGGCATTCTAGCACCGCGGGCGGCTGCGGGAAAGCCCGCCGGCGCGGGCCGGGCCGCCTTTCAGGAGGGCAGGCGCCGATGGCGTTCGTTCAGCGCCCGGAGGCCCTGGGCCAGCCTTGGCGTCAGGGCGTCCCCGCGCATCCGCCACTGCCAGTTGCCGCCCAGGGTGCCGGGGGTGTTCATCCGGGCCCGCTCGGGGAGCTTGAGGATGTCCTGCATGGGGAGGATGGCCGTGTCCGCGCCGCTGCCCAGCGCCGCGTCGATCATGGCGTCGCAGATGTCGCCGTCCATGCTCAGGCCCAGCACCTTTGCGGCGCGCGTGCGCTCGTCCTCCCGGGCAAGGTTCCACCAGCCCAGGGTCGTGTTGTTGTCGTGCGTGCCGGTGTAGGCGACGCAGTTGGGCGGGTGGTTCGCGGGGAGGTGCTCGTTGTCGTCGCCTCCCGAAAACGCGAAGCTCAGCACCTTCATGCCGGGGTAGCCGCAGAAACGGAGCAGCCGCGCCACGCGGTCATTGACGGCGCCCAGGTCTTCCGCGACGATTTTCAGCTCCGGCAGCCGTTCCTTGACGACCCTGAAAAAATCCCTGCCCGGCGCGGGTTTCCACCGGCCGTTGCGCGCGGTCTTTTCGCCAAAGGGGACGGCGTAAAAGTTCGCGAACCCGATGAAGTGGTCGATGCGCAGCATGTCATACTGGCGGCCCATGGCCTCCAGGCGTCCAAGCCACCAGGCGTAGCCGGTTTCGCGCAGCCTCTTCCAGTTGTACAGGGGATTGCCCCACAGCTGCCCGTCCCCTGAAAAATAATCGGGCGGGACCCCCGCGACCTGCAGCGGCCTGTGATGCCTTTTGTCCAGCTGGAAGACGTCCGCGCTGGCCCAGGCGTCCGCGGAATCCATCGCCGCGTAGATGGGGATGTCGCCGAACAAAAGGATCCCGCGACGGTTGGCGTAGCGCTTCAGCGTTCGCCACTGCCTGAAAAAGAGGTACTGCACGAACACGTGGAAGTCCACCTCGCCCGCGAAGAGCTCACGGTACTTTTTCAGGGCTTCGGCGGAGCGCATCCTGATGCTCTCGTCCGGCCAGTCCATCCAGGAGACGTTGCCAAAGTGGCGCTTGACCGCCATGAACAGGGCATAGTCCTCCAGCCAGGCCTTTTCCTGCCTGCGGAAGCGGGACAGGGAGCGCTTCATCCTCTCGCCCGACTGCCTGTAGGCCAGGCGCAGGTAGGCGTCCTTGTCCCGGATCACCGCGGCGTAATCCGCCTGCTCCGGGTCCTGCGGCTGGTCCGGCCACGCCTCCGGCCGGAGGATCCCTTCCTCTTCCAATGTCCTCAGGTCGATCAGGAAGGGGTTGCCGGCAAAGGCGGAAAAGCTCTGGTAGGGGGATTCCCCGTAGCCCGTCGGGGTCGCGGGGAGCATCTGCCAGACCCTCATGCCCGCGGCGCGCAGGAAATCGGCGAACTCAAAGGCCTGTTTGCCGAGGCTGCCGATGCCGTCGGGCGAGGGTAGCGAGGTGAGGTGCAGCAGGATGCCGCTTGAACGCATGCCTGGTCTTCTCCTATCTGAACGCGCAGCCCGACAGGGGCGGCAGCGTCAGGGTGTCTTCCTGAAGCGAGGGCAGGCCCGAGCCCGTGTCCCAGGCTTCGGCCAGCTCCCCTTCCCAAAGGACCTCCAGCGAAACGGGGCTCTTGCCCAGGTTGTGAAGGATGGTGACGCTGTCGGCGTCCGATTCGCAGGCATAGGCCATGACCTGACGGGCGCCCGTGTCAAGGGCCGTCATCCGGCCGCTCTGGAGGGCCGCGGAGCGGCCGCGCGCGGCAAGGGTCTGCCTGTAGAAGCGCAGCAGGGAATTTGGGTCCGCCTCCTGCTCGTCCACGCCCTGTTTCAGGCGCTGGGCCTGGTCGGCGCCGGGGGGCGGGAGGCACAGGCCGGCCGCGTCCCGCAATGACCACAGCATCGGGAGGCGCTTGTTTTCATCCTTCCCCGAGCCCGTCATGCCGATCTCCTCCCCGTAGTAGACGTAGGGCGTGCCCGGGAGCAGCAGGTAGATCGCCGCGGCCATCTTCTGCTTTTGCAGGTCCATCCGGAGCATGCCGGCGCTGCGGCCCATGTCATGGTTGGAGAGGAAGGGCGCGTTCTTTGCCCGCGCGTTGACGCTCAGGACCGCGTCCTGCCAGGCCGCGGCCCTCGCGGCCAGCGCGGCGCCGTCCGCCGCGTTCAGATAGCGCAGCAGATACCCGTCGGTGTTGGAGAAGGGGAAGTCGAACAGGCTGTCGATCCCGCTTTCGTAGAGCCTGAGGATGGCGTTCCCGTCCGTCCAGGCTTCGCCGACGAGCCAGGCATCCGGCCTGATCGCCCGGGCGCTGTCCGCGACCCAGCGCAGGAAGGCGGCGTTTTGCGCGGCGCTTGTCCCAAAGTAGTGGGTGCAGGCATCCAGCCTGAAGCCGTCCGCCCCGTTCAGGAGCCAGTGGGCCAGGATTTTTTTGATCTCTTCGCGCAGCAGGGCGTTGTCCAGGTTCAGATCGGGCATATGGGGGCCGAAGCTGCCCTCGTAGTACCAGCCCTCCGCGCCCGGCGCCGGGTGCCTGCCGCTCCCCTGGCTGAATTCGTAAAAGCCCACGAAGGGGTTGTGCGCCCGGCAAAGCGGGGACGAGGCGCAGTTCTCGCAGCCGCAGGGCGCCACGGCCAGGCTCTCGCAGGCCGACAGGAACCAGGGGTGAAGGGAAGACGTGTGGTTGAGCACCAGGTCGACGAGGAGGCGGAGGCCGCGCTCCCCGCAGGCCTCCGCCAGATCCCGGAAACTCTCCATCGTGCCGTACTGCGGGTCGACGGCGAAGTAGTCGGTCACGTCGTACTTGTGGTAGGAGGGGGACGGGGAGACCGGCATCAGCCAGAGGCCCTCCACGCCGAGCGAGGCGATATAGGGCAGGCTCTCCCGCACGCCGCCGAGGTCCCCGGCGCCGTCGCCGTCCGAGTCGCGGAAGCTCCCCACGAAGATCTCATAGACCGCGCCCTCCACGGCCAGGGAGCACAGCGGCAGCAGGAGCAGCAGCGCGAGCAGCGGAAAAAATCGCCTCATCCTCAGCCTTTCACGGCGCCGCCGGTCACGCCTTCCACATAGAATTTCTGGATCTTGACAAACAGAAGCGTGATGGGGATGGCGACCAGCACGGCGCCCGAACAGAAGCGGGTGAAGAAATCGTAGATATGCTCGCGTTCCAGCATTCTGAACAGGCCCAGCGCGACCGTGTAATTCTGATAGTCATCCTTCATGATGACGCTGACGAAGATGAAATCGACCCAGGGCGCGATGAAGGCGGTGATGGCCGTGTACACGACGATGGGGGTGGAAGAAGGCAGGATGATCTTCCAGAAGACCATGTTCTTCGTTGCGCCGTCGATGGTGGCCGCTTCGTCAAGCGACCGGGGGATGGTGTCGAAAAATCCCTTCGCGATGAAGTAATTCAGGATCCCGCCCGCGGAGTAGACCAAAATCAGCGACACCAGGGATTTTGCCAGGCCGATGGCCTTGAGAATGTGGTAAACCGCGATCATGCTCATGAAACCCGGGAACATCGTCAGGATGAGGCCGACGTTCATCAGCGCCTTGCGGGAGGGGAACCTCAGGCGGCTGAAGGTGTAGGAAATCATCAGCACCAGGAACGTGGTAATCAGGCAGGTGCAGACGGCGACGATCAGGGTGTTGAGGTACCATCTTGGAAAGTTGAACTGGGTCGTTTCCGTGAACAGCCTGATGAAATTGGCGAAGGTGTAGCCTTTGGGGAACAGGTAGGGCGTGTACGCGCCCGGCTCCGCGCGAAACGCGGTCAGCGCGAGCCACGCGATCGGCACCAGCCAGACCGTGCCCATGGCGGTCAGGGCCACGTACTCGACCGGCTGCTTGAGCGCCGCAAGCGCGGTGACCAGCCCGCCGAGGGCGAAGGCCAGAAACAGCCACAGGCCCATTCCGAAATGGCGCGCCAGGAACGGCCCTGGCAGCAGGCCCGAAGCGTCAGCCGTGGCTTTCCCTGAAAACAGGGTGGTGATGCCTGCGATCACCGCGCAGGAGAATATGGCGGCCAGGGCGTACAGGATGCCCTTGCGCGTCAGGGGGATGAGCAGGACGCCCAGGGCGAGCGCGGCAAGCGACGCTGCCGCGGCCGGCCAGAGGATCAGGACGCCCGCGTCCGACGTCAGCAGCCTGAGCCCTGTGCGGGAGAAGGATCCGCTCTCTGCCGGCATGCGCAGCCAGGGCAGCAGCAGCGTGAGCGGAAGGACAACGGCAAAGGCCGGGAGGAGGCGCGCCAGGTTCATCCGCAGGCCCTTTTGATTCCTCATTGG
>CAZLYF010000071.1:6821-15842 GCA_964563725.1 uncultured Oscillospiraceae bacterium | reverse complement strand
CCTGGATTCCAGCCACTCCCCTCCCACGCAGTACTTCTTCCTCTCAACAGACATGTTTTCCGCTCCTTCCCTGTGCGCCCCCTGCCGGGATGATGCCGCACAGATTCCTCATGCGTTGTCCCAAAGCGCCTTCGCCCGGCTGAATGAGCGCCGGATCCCCTCAAGGCCCTCCCGTCCGACTTCCTCTATGCTTAACAGACCGTCGTAGCCCCGCGCCTTCGCGACGGAAAAAATGGATGATATGGGCGCGGTCCCGTCCCCGATGCCAACGAATTCCAGTTTGCTCACGTCCCGGATGTCATTGATGTGGATCGATTTCACACGGTCATACACCTGCGCGAACAGCCCCGGGGCGTCGTCGCCCAGCGCGTAGGTGTTCGCCGTATCAAAATTGATGCCTACAGGCAGGTCCTTCAGGGCGTCCACCAGAGCGAGGAAGCGCTGCGTATGAAAGTCAAAATCGGGTCTCTCCCAGGCCCCGGGTTTTGAATGGTTCTCAAGCAGGACCACGACGCCCCATCTCTCCGCTTTTTCGCAGCAGACCTCAAAGCAGTCCCTTACCGCCCTGATGCCCGCCTCGTCAGGCAGGCCCTTGTGCACCTGCCCGGCGGTCAGCCGGATGAACCCAGCCCCCAGTTCTGACGCCACGGCGATATCCGAGACCGCATGCGCGAGTTCCTTCGCCCGCAGGTTTTCGTCCGGCTGCGTAAAGTCCGGATAGGTGGTGATCATCGCCACCGGCATCCCGCCCAGCTGGGTCCTGATGCTCTTCAACCCCGTCGGGGTCCGCCCTTTGACGAACAATATGCTCAGGTCGACCGCATCAAAGCCCATCCCGCGCGCGGCGTCCGCCCATTCGGATATGTGCATCCCGCCTGAAATCAGCTGAGGAAACAGGCTGACGGGAAGACAGCTCCATCTCATCGCAGAATCCCCCCCTTTCGTATTTCCCGGTCTATCCGCCGAACCGGTAGGACGCACGGCCGTGAACGCCGGGTTTCGCCACAAACAAAGCCCCGGCATGCGGCTGTTTGAGCCACTCGAGGCCCGAAACGCCGTTCGTGGACGTGGTGATGTACAGTTCGTCCATGTCCCTTCCGCCAAACGCGCAGCAGGTGACGTGCTTCACGGGAACCTGCACACAGGCCAGGAGCCCGCCCGTTTCCGGGTCATACCTCGACACGCGCCAGCCACCCCAGTGCGCGATCCACAGTTTGTCCTCTTCGTCGATCGCCATGCCGTCGGGGATGCCCTCATTCCCGGGGATGCGGACGCAGATGCGCTCGTCCGTGACCTGCCCGGTTTCGGCGCTGTAGGCGTAGGAGAACACGCAGCCCGTCGGCGAATCGATATAGTAGAAGCAGTCGCCCGCGCTGTTCCACGCCATGCCGTTGGATATGCCGACGTTCCCGCGAATCTTTCGCCATGTGCCGTCCGGCGCGATGCTGTACAGGCTCCCTGTCGCCGCGGCCTGGCCGCTCCCGTCGTTGTTGGCTTCCGACATCGTGCCGACCACATAGCGCCCGGCGGTGTCCGCCTTGCCGTCGTTGAAGCGGTTGCCCGCCACCCCTTGTTCCGGGTTGACAAAGAGTTCCGCGTTCCCGGATGCCGGATCGATCCGGTACACGCCGTCGCGAAGGCCGGCTACGATGTCCCCGCGCTCCGAAAGCACCATGCTCCCGATGGGCGAAATCGTGTCAAACTGGGCGATCCCCCCCGTTTCGCAGCGCCTGAACCATTTGCAGCCCAGCCCGTCAAGCCAGTAAAGGCATTGCTTCCGCTCATCCCAGACAGGGCCCTCGCCGAGGCTGTTGTGCAGATCGACCAGTACTTCGCACGAATAGGAAACCATGCCCGGACCTCCATTCCCCGCGCCGGGCCGGCGGACAGCGCCAGCCCGTACCAAACTAGAATTTCATCCCGCCCGTAATGAACAGTTCCGAACCAGTCGTCTGGCAGGAGCCGTCGCTGAGCAGATAGACGGTGCCGTCGACATAGTCCTCTGCGGTCTGAAGCCGCCCCATTGGGATGAACGCCTTACCGCGCTCAGCCCAGTCCGCCTCTGCGCCCAACTGGCGCCTGAACTCCTCCTCACCCGGCGTCGCGACCCATCCGATGGCGATCCAGTTGGCCCGGATCTGGCAGCGGGCGTAATTGTGCGCAACATGCTTGAACAACGTATAGGTCGCCCCCTTGGAGCATGCATAGGCCGGCCGGTCGGCTTCCCCGCCGTAGGCGTGCATCGACCCCATGAACACGATCGACCCGCCGCGCTCTCGCATCGCGCGGACGGCAGCCTGCGTCGTGAAAAAGCAGCTTTTGAAATTGATCGCCATGATGCGGTCGAACTGTTCCTCGCCCACATCGCCCAGCACCGCGCTCGCCTGGACGGTCCCCGCGTAGTTCACGAGACCGTCCAGCTTGCCATAGCGCTCAAGTGCCGTCTGCACCAGCGCCTCGCAGTTTGAAACGGAGGTCAGGTCCCCGGCGCAGAAGACGGCGTCGCCCGCGCCCAGCGCCGCGATCTCCGAAAGGAGCGATTCCGCAGATTCCCGGTCCCGCCCTCCCAGCACCACGTGCGCGCCTTCCTTCGCCGCGCCCAGGGCGACCGCCCGCCCGATCCCCTTGGTGGCCCCGGTCACCACGATCGCCTTGTCCTTGAGCAGCATATGCCTGTCCCCCCTTCAAAAAAATCGTTGTCGCGCCCCTGTCGGCCCGAAATGCCACGCGCCGTCCCGCTCTTTTCCCAGGCTCCTATTCCCTGATCTTTTTCGCCTTCTGTTTCTGCATCAGCCTGTTGAGCGCCACGGCGGCGATCAGCACGATCCCGCTGATGACCTGCTGCGTGTAGTCGGACACGTTGATCATGATCAGGCCGTTGGACAGGACGCCCATGATGAACACGCCGATGATGACAAAAGCCATTTGGCCTTCCCCGCCGGCAATCGAAACGCCGCCGAGGACCACCGAGGTGATGATGGCCATCTCATAGCCGCTCCCGCCTTTGGGCTGACCGCCGCTGACGCGGGCCATCAGGATGATGCCCGCCAGCGCGGAGAGCAGGCCGTTGATGGAGTAGACGATATATTTGATTTTTTTCGAACTGACGCCCGACAGCCGGGTCGCTTCCTCGTTGCCGCCGACGCCATAGATGTATGTGCCCCAGCGCGTTTTGTTCATGACCAGGATACCAAGCACAAAACAGAGGACCATGATGAGAAACGGCACCGGAATGGAAAGCACTTCCCCCTTGCCAAGGAACAGGACGTCCGTGCCGAAACCCGTAACGGGCTTGGCCTGCGTCATCAGGTAGCACGCGCCGCGCACGGATGTCATCGTGCCCAGCGTGGCGATGAAGGGGGGCAGACTCAGCACGTTGATCAGGAAACCGTTGAACAGGCCAAGCGCAAGCCCGCCCGCGAGCACGATGAGACAGCACAGCCACCACGGGAGCAATCCCTCCCCCGAGGCCGTCTGGATTTTGAGGAGCATCGCGCAGCAAACGGATGCGAAGCCCGCGATGGAGCCGACCGATAGGTCGATGCCCCCCGAGATCAGCACCATCGTCATGCCGACGGCGATGATCCCCTGGATGGAATTCTGCCTGAACAGGTTCATGATGTTGGTGCCGGAGAGGAAATTTTTATTGAGCAAGCCAAACAGCGCGATCAGGAATACCAGGACGACAGCGATCCCGTACCCGCCGAAGATTTCGACCGCGCTGAACTTTTTTTTCTGGCCTATCATCCCAACGACCTCCGAATGAAGCGCGTCACATGCCGGACGCAAGTTTCAGGACCGTCTCCTGGTCGAACTCGTCCTTCGCCAGCTCGCCGCGAACACTGCCCTCATGCATGACCAGGATGCGGTCGGACATGCCCAGAAGTTCGGGCATTTCCGAAGAGATCATGATGATGCTCTTGCCCTGGGCCGAAAGGCTGTGCATCAGCTGGTAGATCTCCTGCTTGGCGCCGACGTCGATGCCGCGCGTAGGCTCGTCGAACAGCAGGATCTCGCTGTTGGTGGCGAGCCATTTCGCGAGCACGACCTTTTGCTGGTTTCCGCCCGAAAGGAACCTGACCTGCTGGTTGATGGAAGGCGTCTTTATCTCAAGCAGCCCGCGCAGCTTTTCACAGATGACCGCCTCCTGTTTCCTGTTAAGAAACAGCCGCTTCGTGAGCCGTTTCATGATCGGGAAGGAGATGTTCTCCCGAACTTTGAGACCCAGCAAGAGCCCCTGCCCCTTGCGGTCCTCGGTCAGAAAGCCCAGCCCGGAGCCGATGGCGTCCGCCGGCCTGCGTATCCTGACCCTCCTGCCGCGGACATAGACCTCGCCGTCATGGATACGGTCAGCGCCAAAGATCGCGCGCGCCGTTTCTGTCCTTCCAGCGCCGACCAGCCCCCCGAGGCCGAGGATCTCGCCCCGCCGCAGCTTGAAGGATACGCCCTTGAGCCTGTCGGTCCTCAGGTTTCTGACTTCGAGCACCACCTCGTCCGACGCGCCCGCGCTGCCGATGAAGTCGCTTCCCAGCTCGCGCCCGACCATTTCGGCGACGAGATGGTGCTGCGTGACGTCGGACACGCGGTTGGTGGACACATACTTTCCGTCGCGCATGACGCTGACGCGGTCGCAGATCTCGAATATCTCCTCGAGCCGATGGGAAATGTATATAATGGTGATGCCTTTCGCCTTGAGCGTTTTCATCACCTGAAACATCGCCTGGATCTCGTTGTTTGTCAGCGGCGCGGACGGTTCATCCATGACAAGCAGCCTGGTATCCACGGAGATGGCCTTGAGGATCTCGGTGATCTGGGCATATGCGACGCCAATGTCGGTGACCCGCGCCCTGGGGTCGATCTCCACGCCCATATCCTTCGCGAGCTCGACGGTCCGCCGGAACATTTCCTTTTTGTTCAGAAAAAGGCCTCTTCTGATTTCCCGGCCGAAGAACACGTTTTCCGCGACCGACAGAAAGGGGACGAGGTTTTGTTCCTGGTAAATGGCCGTGATCCCTGCGTCAAGGGCTTCCCTGGGCGTAAAGCTGCCGTAGGTCTTGCCGTCAAACTCGATCGTCCCCTCAGTGGGCGTGTACGCGCCGGTCAGGATCTTGATCAGCGTGGATTTTCCGGCGCCGTTTTCTCCGCAGATCGCATGGATCTCTCCTCTGTGAAACTCCATGGTCACTTTGTCGAGCGCGACGACGCCCGGAAAAAGCTTGGAAACAGCGTTGAATCTCAGCAGGACATCGCCCATTGCCTTCTCCCTCGTCACCATGGACAAGCGGCGGCGCCAGACCGGGCGCGGAGGGCAGGGCCCTCCGCGCCTTTTCGTTCGGGTCCGGCCGCCTTAATCCATGACGCCTTCCTGCCACATCGGGGTAAAGGTGAAGTAGGAGTCAAAGCCTTCCTTGCCGTTGACAAGGATGTCGTATGCCATTTCCGCGCACTGGTAGCCGGACTCATACGGCCCGATGGCGATCGAAACGCGGACGCAGCTGTTGGGATCCGCAAGCATGGCCTTCCCGTCGGAGGTGTAGTCGCCGCCGCCGATGTACAGGTCATCCGCCATGACGCCCGCGTTCTGCACCGCTTCCCAGGCGCCTTTTGCCAGCTGGTCGTTGACGCACGAGATGACCTTGATGTTCGGGTTCGCGGTCAGCGCCGTTTCGACGACCTTCATCCCCTCTTCGGAAGACTCGGCCTTCTGGCGGAAGACCACCTTCGCGTTGGGGCAATTGGCAGTGATCGTTTGTTCCATACCGTCGCCGCGCAGCTTGACCTGTTCCTGATGGTCCAGCGTGAGCAGAACGACTTCCACCAGTTCCTCATCCGCCAGGTATTTGTTGATCCACTCGACGGCTGCCTCGCCGAGCGCGACGCCGTACGCATAGTCGTCCACGACGGAGTTGCCGTTCGCGCCCTCGATCGCCTGAGCCTGCCCGATGACGACGGCCCCGGCTTCCCGCGCCCTTACCGTGATTTCCGCAATGGAGGTCGGATCGACCGGGCAGCAGATGATCGCGTTCACGCCGGAAGCGATCCAGTTTTCAAACTGGGTGTACTGCATTTCAGCGTCATAGTCCGCGCCGACATAGTTGAACGTGATGCCCTTCTCTTCGCAGAAAGCCTTCGCGCCTTCGGCGACCTCGGCGAAGTACTCGTTATCCGCCGTCGCCGACGAATAGACGAAGGTCATGTTCTCCGCGCCCGCGGAGACCACCGCAAGGCAGAGTGCCAGAGCGACGGTCAGGATGGCAGCAGCGACCTTTCTTTTCCTCATCGAATCACACCTCCATATATTTCATCCCGGGTTCGCGCCCGGTGATGATCCTGCGTTCAGGGGACAAGCACCACCTTGACCAGGCCTTTTTCCATGGCGTGCAGCTTGTCGAACCAGACCTGCCCGTCCTTGAGCGGGGCAACCTTTGAAATACAGTCTTCCACTGAGATCCTGCCTGTCGCCATCATGTCGATCGCCTTGGCATACTCGACCGACGTGGCGTAACGCCCCAGGATCTTCAGCTCGCCGATGACGATTTTTTGCAGCGGGAACTCCACCGACGGCGTCACGTTGCCCAGCTGGATGAGCGTCCCGCCCTTGCGGAGGCTGCTCAGGGCGTTGTTGATGGTGGCCGGGACGCCCACCGCCTCGAAGGCCAGATCGGCGCCGAGCCCCCCCGTGTATTCCCGGATGATCGCGGGGACGTCCTCCCGTCCATCCACCACCAGGTCTGCGCTGTTACGCCGGGCGAGTTCCATCTTGTCCGGATCCAGGTCCACGGAGATCACTCTGCCCGCGCTGGAATTTTTGAGCGCCTTGAGCAGCATCAGCCCGATGGTGCCCGCCCCAAAGACCGCGACGGTGTCGTTGACGGACAGGACGGCTCCGTCGATGGCGTGCAGCGCGATGGACAGCGGTTCGACCAGCGCGGCGGACACGAAATCGATGCTGTCGGGGACCCTGTACAAGGTATATTCGGGCACCGCGATCTTCTCGCACATCGCGCCTTCCAGGCGGTAATCCTTGCACGCGACGCCGTACACCTTCCCCTCCGCGCATAGGTTGTACATGCCCCGGCGGCAGTACCAGCAGTCCCGGCAGTACACTGCCGAGTTGAAGGCCACACGGTCTCCGACGCTGAACTTTTCGACTTTGCCACCGACGGCGCTGATCACTCCCGAAGCCTCGTGCCCGATGATGAGCGGCGGCTGCCGCCTGCCCGAGCTTCCCTCGTACCCATGCACGTCGCTTCCGCAGATCGACACCGCCCTGACGTCGATGACGGCGTCCCCTTCCCCGCAGACGGGGTCCGGCACGTCCCTGTACGCAAACCTGCCGTATTCCTCAAGAACCAGCGCTTTCATCGCTCTCGCCTCCAAAACGGATGTGAACGGTCAAACCCTGTCCGCGAAACGATTTTTCAGTATCCTGCGCTCAGTATACCATTGTTCAGGCGAATGCGCAAGCCCCTGTAGAGTCTAAATTTTTCCATTTGTTCGGGTTTCGTTGTGATTTGACTGCCGCAATCCCGATGTGATAGAATCAAGAGGCAAGAAAATCGTTTTTCCGTATCCGGAGGTGCTGTATGGCGTCGATCAAAGAGGTCGCGGCCCGCGCGGGGGTTTCCATTAGCACCGTATCCAAGTACATCAACCGCAGCAGCAGCCTCACGGCGGACTATCGAAGGCGCGTCGAGGCAGCGGTGCGCGACATGAATTATCGCCCGAGTCCCGTCGCGCGGAGCCTGCGCACCCGCAAGACCAACGTGATCGCCCTCATCGTGCCCGACATCACGAATCCGTTTTATACCGGCATCTACGCCAATGTCCGCGCGGCGGCAAAGGCAAAGGGGTTCGAAACCATCCTATACTCGACGGAGGACGACATCGAGGAAGTCAACGCCTTGCTTGCCCGCATGTCAAGCTATCAGGCGGACGGCATCATCCTTGCCTACTGTGACGAGGACGAGAGCATCACGCAACTGGATGAGATCAAGACCGATATCCCCATCACGCTGTTCAGCTGGGATATCAACACCACGAAGTTCTCCGCCGTCATCAACGACCTGGGGGAGACTTTTTTCCGGGTCACAAAACATGTCATCGAGCTGGGCCACAGGCAGGTCGCCTATGTCAACGGGCCGGCCTTCTCCCGCATATCAAAGGAAAAGATGGGCGGCTTCGTCAGGGCGATGCAGAAATATGGGCTTACCGTTGACGAAAGCCTCATCTACGCGGGAAACAAGTATTCCTATCACATCGGTTTTCAGGCCGCCGCCCATTTCATGAACAACAGGGTCCCGCCGACGGCGATCGTTTGCGCGAACGATATCCTGGCGATCGGCTGCATCAAGTACCTCACCTATACCGGGTATCAGGTGCCGGACAACGTCGCGGTAACCGGCTGCGATGGTACGGAGATCTCCTATGTGTTCGACCCCTCGGTGACGACGATGCGCCTGCCCTACGACGACATGAGCGTTGAGGCGGTGCGCATCCTGGTCAACAAGATCGAGCATCCCAACGCCAAGAACGTTCAGGCCGTGTTTGATACCCAGCTGTATGTGCGCAAGAGCACCAAAAAGGACGCGGCGGTCATCCTGGACCTCTGACCTCAGGTTTCCGCGTCCTTGACATCTCTCCCCGCCGTTGTTAAAATTCCCGGCAGAGGTCGGCGGGGCGTTTCCCGAACACCGGAGGGCTATTTGCGTTCCGCGGTTTGTTTTGCTACACTTTGGCCAAGCCAAATAAAATATTGGAAAGGAAGCCGAGAAACATGAAAAGACTGCTGTCACTCGTCCTGGTGGCCCTGCTGGTCCTCTCCCTCGCGCCGTCGTTGGCGGAAGGCGACACCCTCAAGATCGGTCTGTTCCAGCCCCTGACCGGAAAATCTTCCTACATGGGGATTCCCGGCAACAATGCCGCGCAGCTCGCCGTCAAGCAGATCAACGACGCCGGTGGCGTTGACGGCCTCCAGGCGGGTCGGCGGCTGTTCCCGCCGCCTCCCGGCCGGCCGGGTCG
>CAZLYF010000071.1:0-6811 GCA_964563725.1 uncultured Oscillospiraceae bacterium | reverse complement strand
CAAGCAGATCAACGAGGCGGGCGGGATCCTCGGCAAGCAGGTCGTACTGATCCCCTACGACGACAAGTCCTCTCCCGACGAAGCGCTCAAGGCCGTGCAGCGGATGGTGGAAGTGGATGAGGTTGACGCGATCCTAGGCTCGCTCCATTCCGGAAACATCCAGGTGTGCGGCGATTACTGCGAAGAAAACGAAATCGTCCTGCTTGGAACGGGAACCTCTCCCGCGTGGCTCCAGCAGGGCTGGACCTATCTGTTCCGCGCGACCCTGAACACCTACTACAATTCCCTCGCTTCGGTGCAGGCCTGCCAGGTGCTCGGCCTCAAGAAGCTCGCCATCTTCAACAGCCTTGACGACTACGGGAAAAACGGCGCCAATGACATGAAGAGGCTTTGCGCCGAATACGGGATCGAGATCGTGGAAGAAGAATCCATGAACCCCGGCGACACAGACCTGACCGGGCAGTGCACAAACATCGCCAACGCCAATCCGGAGGTCGTCTACGTGATCGCGACCGCCGACAACCTGCCGCAGATGGTCAAGCAGATCCGCGCGAACGGCTTCACCTCCTTCATCATCGGCGAGCAGTCCCTTGACTCCCCCGAGGTCAAATCGGTGGCGGGCGAGGCCGCGAACAACATCATCTTCGGCGCCTGCTTCACCATGCCGCGGACGTCGCCTGAAGAGGCGAACACACCGGAACTTAAAAAGTTCTTTGAGGATTATCTGGCCGAGTACGGCGAGATGTGCCCCTCCGAAGTCGCGGTCCGCTGCTATGACGCCATGTACATTTTTGCCGAGGCGTTCAAGCGCGCCGGGACGACGGATGGCACTGCGCTCCGGGATGCCCTCTATACCTTCAGCGACTACGCTGGCCTGCAGGGGACGTTCAACTTTGCGGCCAACGGAAACGGTGAAGGCCTGACAAGCGCGCGCCTGTTCATCATCCAGGACATGAAGGACATGCTGATGGATGACTATCTGGCAGCCCTGAAATAACAGGGAGGACTCCGCCGCATACTTCAACTGCTTCCTGCCCGTTACGAAAATAGCGGGCAGGAAGCAATAAGGAGCCTGTTTATGAGCATGTTCCTCTCAACCTTCGTCAGGCTTCTGATGGGCGCCCTCGTGATCGGGAGCACATACGGGCTCATCGGGCTTGGGAGCAGCCTCATATACCGGGCGTCCGGCCTGATGAATTTTGCCCAGGGCGACCTTTTCATGCTCGGCTCGTTCGTCGGGCTGACCTTTTACAAGATCCTGAAGCTTCCCTTCGCCATATCGATCATCCTGACGGCCATCGTGATGTTTTTCCTCGGCTTCGGTATCGAGAAGGCAATCATACGCAACGTGCTCAGAAAACAGTCCAACAGCATCTTCGTCGTGCTGGCGACGATCGCCCTGTCCATCTTTTTCAGGAACCTCGCCATGCTGATCTGGGGCAGCAGCCGCATCGAGTTCCCCACCCTGTTCAAGAACCTGAACAGCGTCAATATCTCCGGGATCGACTTTCAAAGCGAGCAGTTGATGGTCATCCTGGTTGCTCTCTTCTGCATGGTCCTCATCCATCTGTTCCTCAAGAAATCCAAGTTCGGGACCGCCATGCGCGCCGCCGCGCAGGACCCCTTTGCCGCGCAGGCCTGCGGCATCGACGTATCCCTGACGACGGGGTTCACCTGGGGCATCGCCGCCATCGTCGCCTCCGTCGGGGGGATGCTGTACGGCCCCGTGTACGGGGTGTCGATCTCCATCGGCACCGCCATCGGAGTCAGGGCCTTTTCCGGCGCCGTGATCGGCGGTTACGGCAACATGCTTGGCGCCGTGATCGGCGGCCTGCTCCTGGGCATCACTGAGACGTTCGCGGCTGGATACATTTCCTCCGAATTCAAGGACTTCATCGCCTACGGGATGCTGCTGCTGATGCTGTTTGTCCGCCCCACCGGGATCTTCAACGAACGGGCGCTGCAGGAATAAGGAGATCAGCGTGAAGAGTAAATTCAGGCCAAGCCACCTTATTCTGGTCGTGATCCTGCTTTTTCTTGTTTTGCTCCCGTTGACGCCCATCAAGCGATACTATCTTTCCCTGTGCTGCTATGTGGGCTTCTATACGCTGGCGGCGTCCGGCCTTGATCTGCTCTTTGGTTATTCCGGCCAGATCTCCCTGGGGCACGCAGGCTTTTATTGCGTCGGGGCCTACGGTTCGGCCTTGCTGTCAAAGCATCTGGGCTGGCCGCCCACTCTGACGATCCTGCTGGGTACACTGATCGCGGTGCTGATCGGTATCGTGCTCGCCTACCCGGCCACCAGGCTCAAGCACCATTTCCTGTCGCTCGCGACGATCGCCTTCGCAGAACTGATGTATCTGGTGGTCGTGCACTGGGACACGGCGACAAGCGGTTTCTCAGGCCTGACCAAGATCCCCGCGCTGGTGCTGTTTGGGCAAAAATTCAACAACAGCAAGAACGGCATGGCGAATTTCTACTATCTCCTGCTTGGCGTCGTCATCCTGATGCTCCTGGTCAAGCAGCTGATCGTCAAGTCAAAAGTCGGGCGCGCCTTTGTCGCCATCCGCGAAAGCAGCGAGGCGGCCAACGGGATGGGCGTTAACGTACGCAAATACCGCGTGATGGCCTTCGCCGTCAGCGCGTTTTTCACCGCGCTTGCAGGGGCCCTGTACGCGCACTTCACGCAGTATATCAGTCCAGAAACCTTTGTGATGGACACATCGGTCAGGTTCCTGACGGTCGTTTTGTTCGGCGGCATGGCGACCTTGTGGGGCCCCGTCGTCGGCGCTGTCGTCATCGTCATCATTCAGGAATTGCTGCAGGTGACGGGAAGCTATCAGATGATCCTGTACGGGATCTTCATCGTGCTGGTGCTGCTGTTCATGCCCAAGGGCATCACCAACTCCCTGCGCGATCTCTGGTACGACAGGATCAAAGCGAAGCCTGAACAGAAGGGGGCAAGAAGCTGATGCTGCTCAAAACCGATGAGATCACGATCCGATTCGGCGGCCTCACCGCGGTGAATGCCGTCTGTATCCGGATCGAGCCCGGCCAGATCGTCGGTTTGATCGGCCCTAATGGCGCAGGGAAGACGACCTGTTTCAACATTATCAGCGGCGTGTACAAGCCCACTTCAGGGAAGGTCTACTTTGAGGACAGGGACATCACCGGACAGCGTCCCTTCAAACTGAACGCGCTTGGGATCTCGCGCACCTATCAGGCGATCCGGCTCTTCAAAAAAATGAGCGTTTCCGAAAACGTGCTTGTCGGCATGCACGACCGTTTCAGGACCGACCTTGCGGGAGCGGTCCTGCGCACGCGCAGACAGCGGGAAGAAGAAAGGGACGCGAAGGAAAAGGCACGTGGGCTGCTGGCGTTCGTTGGGCTGGAAAGCAAGGCCGACTTCCTGTCCAGCAACCTGTCCTACGGCGAACAGCGGCTGCTGGAAATCGTCCGCGCCATGGCTTCCTCCCCTAAGC
Organism: uncultured Oscillospiraceae bacterium; assembly: GCA_964563725.1. Taxonomy (GTDB): domain Bacteria; phylum Bacillota; class Clostridia; order Christensenellales; family Aristaeellaceae; genus CAZLYF01. The sequence continues at coordinate 3,329 of CAZLYF010000071.1, read as the reverse complement.
TGCTGCTGCTGGACGAACCCGCGGCCGGGATGAACACGAGCGAGAAACAGCAGCTGATGGCGACGATCAACGCGATCCGCGACCGCGGGTTCACCGTGCTGATCGTCGAACACGACATGAGGGTAATCATGGGCATCACGGATTACATCTATGTATTGAATTACGGAAAGCTGATCGCGGAGGGCGATCCGGCAAGCATCCAGAACAATCCCGAAGTCATCGCGGCGTATCTTGGAGGGTGATCGGATGTCGGCGTTGCTGGAAATCAGGAACCTGAGCTATTTCTACGGAATGGTCCATGCATTGCGGGACATCGACATCGTCGTGAACGAAGGGGAGATCGTGACCTTGATCGGCGCAAACGGCGCGGGCAAATCGACGACGCTCAATGCGGTTTCGAGCCTGATCCCCAACAGCGGCATCAAGGGGAAAAGCGAAATACTGTTCAGGAACAAGGACATCACGCACCTGGCAGCAAACAGGGTCGCGAAACTGGGCATCTGCCAGGTGCCGGAGGGCAGGCACATCTTCCCGAGGCTGACCGTTGAGGAGAACCTTCATGTCGGCGCGTACGTCCGAAACGACGCGGCTGGCGTCAAAGCGGATGTCGATGAGATGTTCGGGCAGTTTCCCCGCCTCAAGGAGCGCCGCAGGCAGGAGGGAGGCACCCTTTCGGGAGGCGAACAGCAGATGCTTGCCATCGCCCGCGGCCTGATGAGCAAGCCAAAGCTCCTGATGCTGGACGAACCGTCGCTTGGGCTCGCGCCGATCATCGTGCATGAGATTTTCGAGATCATCCGGCGGATCAACGCCGAGAACGGCATCGCGATCCTGCTGGTGGAACAAAACAGCAACCTCGCCCTTCGCACCGCGAGCCGGGGATACGTGCTGGAAACCGGAAACATCGCGCTGTCCGGGCCCTGCGAGCAGCTCATCAACAACGAAGAGGTCAAAAAGAGTTACCTGGGAGGTTGACAGGTATGCCCATTGATTTCACCGGGAAAACCGTGATCGTCACCGGAGCAGCCCGCGGGATCGGGTACGCGATCGCGGGAAGGTTCTGCGAGTATGGCGCCGCGTCAGTCATCGCGGACATCGATATCGACCGGGCTGAGACCGCAGCCGGGTTGCTGCGCGCGCGGGGGTATGCCGCCGAGGCGCTGTACGCGGACGTGACAAATATCGAATCGATGAAAGCCCTGTCGGACACGGTGGAACAAAGGCATGGGAAAATCGACTGCCTGGTCAACAACGCCGGCATCGCGGAACAGATCGGCCTGTTTGACCTGGAGCCGGATCAGTTTGACAGGCTGCTGTCCGTCAACCTGCGCAGCGTGGTGTTCCTGTCCAAATACGTCATGCAGGCGATGAGGAGGCGCGATAGCGGGAGCATCGTCAACATCGCCTCCATCGCCGGAGAACGCGGCGGGAAATTCGCCGGCATCCATTATACCGCCTCAAAAGGGGGGATCATCGCCGCAACGAAGGCGCTGGCCATGACGGGCAGCGACTTTGGCGTCCGCGTGAACGCGGTGGCGCCGGGCTTAATCGCGACGGAAATGAGCGCAGGCCTGAATTTCGGGTTGGACGGCGTGCTGCTCAAACGCCTGGGCACGACCGATGAAGTCGCGGACGGGGTGGTCTTCCTCTGCAGCGACATGGCATCCTATATCACGGGGATGACGCTTGACGTCAACGGCGGCTTGTTGATGAGGTGAAAGAGTGATGAAACTGCCGGAAATCGGACACGTCGGGTATATCGTCAGCGACGTCGAGGCTACACTTGAGAGCTTCAGGGACCTATACTGCGTCGAAAAATACGTCCTGTACGATTTTGTTCCCAAACAGGCCTGGTGCGGCGGCGAGGAAGTCCATGACGTCCGATTCCGCATCCTGCAGATCCTGGCCGACAAAGGCCCCAAGATCGAGCTGATCCAGGTGGTCTCCGGGGAAAAGACGCCACCGCTGAAGTATCTGCGTGAAAAAGGGCCGGGCATCCATCACGTCGCGTATTACGTGGAGGACTACGAGCGATGGCGAGGATATTATTCCAAACTCCCGGGCGCGGTGATATCATTTGAAATCGTCGCCGAAGATGCGGTGATGGGGCGCAGGCGCAGTTTCTACGTCGAGCGGCCCGGCACGCCGGGCGTCCTCGAATTCTCAGAAAGGACCAAGCACTGAATTTTTCCACGAAGGAGTCAGCATATGAAAGCCTTGGTGTATCTAGGACCAAAGAAAATGGAGATCCAGGAATGGGCGGCGCCCGAACCGGGTCCCGGGGAGGTACGCGTCCGAAGCAAGTTTGTCGGGATCTGCGGGAGCGACGTGCACGGTTTCCTGGGAACCACCGGGCGGAGGACCGCGCCGATGGTGATGGGGCACGAGATGAGCGGCACCGTAGACAAAAAAGGAGCCGGCGTACAGGGCATCCCGGCAGGCGCCCGGGTCACGGTGCAGCCGATCCTGAACTGCGGCCATTGCCGCTATTGCGAAAAAGGCCTGATCAACATCTGCCAGAACAGGAAATTCCTCGGCACCATGAGCACAAACGGCGCGTTTTCCGAGTATTTCTGCGTTCCGGCGGAAAACATCTGCGTGCTGCCCGAAAATGTCTCGCTTGAGGTGGGCGCGCTTGTGGAACCCTTCGCGGTGGCTTTCCGGGCTGTGAAGCACGCGCTGCCGGTCGAGGGAAAAACCGTGATGGTCTGCGGCAGCGGCACGATCGGCCTGATGATCCTCAAGGTGTTGAAGCTGAACAAGGCAAAGAGGGTCGTGATGGTCGACCTGAGCGACGAGCGCCTCTCGCTTGCCAGGAGACACGGCGCCGACGACGTCGTCAATCCGGGAACGACGCCCCTTGACCAGGCTTTGAGGGACCTCGGCATCCGAGACGACGTGGAGGTCTCGTTTGAGGCGGTCGGCGTCAGCCCCACCGTCCAGCAGACCGTGGACTTCGTGCAAAATTGCGGACAGGTGATCTGGGTCGGCAATTCCTCCCCGATGGTTTCGCTGAATATGCAGAATGTGGTCACGCGCGAAGTGAACATCCAGGGCAGCTACGTGTACACGGGCGAGGACTTCAGGGCCTGCGTCGGGCTGCTTTCCGGCAAGCCCCAGGATTTTTCTGGCATCATCAGCAAAATCATCCCGCTGGGAGAGGCGACGGCCGCTTTCGATACGCTTAGCGAAGGCGCCGGGAGCCTCATCAAGGTGCTGGTGGACCTGACGGCCTGAGGCGGGTTTGGTGAATAAAAAGAACAGGAGATATCGTCATGTCTGTTGAGAGGAAGAAGTACTGCGTGGGAGGGGAGTGGCTGGAATCCAGG
>CAZLYF010000070.1:3056-15907 GCA_964563725.1 uncultured Oscillospiraceae bacterium | reverse complement strand
ATCCTCTGTTGTCAGATGGTTTCCGGAGGTACCCCGTTCATGCGTAAGCCGTGCCCGCGCGGCCGGCTCCTTGACAGAAGCATCAACGGACTGTATCATGGGCGTATGAATGAAGGGAGGCGTTGAAATGAAGTTTTACCGATGCAGGCATTGCGGGAACATCATCACCTATGTGGAAGACAAGGGCGTCCGCGTCGTGTGCTGTGGCGAGGAGATGCAGGAACTGGTCGCGGGCACGGTTGACGCGTCCAAGGAAAAACACATCCCGGTGGTCACCGTCGAAGGCAGGCAAGTCAGCGTGAAGGTCGGTTCCGTCGACCATCCGATGACGGCAGAGCATCACATCGCATGGATCGCCATTGAAACCAGCAAAGGGAGCCAGCGAAAATCGCTGGGCCTCCCGGGCGCTCCGGCTGGGGGTTTCTGCCTTGCCGAAGGCGAGGAGTTCATCGCCGCCTACGAGTACTGCAACCTTCACGGTCTCTGGAAAGCCTGAGGCCCGCGCCGCAGCAGGAAGCCCCGGAGCGGCTGGGGCTTCCTTTTTTCTGTCCGGCCCGCCGGCCTGGCGACGGGCTTCCCCTGGTTTGACAGTCTTCGGGGCGCGATATATACTGTGCGCACGTTTTCATGGAGGACAAGCGTGGATAAATGGGACCGCCGCTTCATGCAGATGGCAAGGCTCGTGGCCGGATGGTCGAGCTGCTTTCAGGAAGGCCGTGCGATCGGCGCGGTCATCGTCAGGGACAAGCGGGTGATGACCACCGGCTACAACGGCGCTCCGGCAGGGCTGAAGACCTGCAGGGAACGCGGCGAGTGTCTCCGAAAAAAAATGAACATCCCCTCCGGAACGCGCGCGGAAGTCTGCTATGCCATCCATGCGGAACAGAATGCCGTGATCCAGGCTGCGAAGCTTGGTGTATCCATCGACGGGGGAACGATTTACAGCACCCACCAGCCCTGTTCCGTCTGCGCGAAGATCCTCGTCAACGCGGGGATCAGGAGGATCGTGTACGAACAGGGATATCCGGATGCCTTTTCGCTGGAGATTATTCATGAAGCGGGGATTTTGCTTGAGCGATATGAGTTGGCCGACGAACCCTCTCCCGGCAAAGGCTGATCCCGTAAGGGCGCCTTGCCGCCGATGCCGCGCACGATGAGTCCGTTGATGCGGCGGTACCTCCTGTTTGTCTGCGCGCTTGCGCTGGCGGTCCTGCCCGGCCTTGGCGCCGCGCTGGACCAGGGCCTCCCGGAGATCAGCGTTCTGCCGGAAGAGCAGATTCCCCGGACGCCGGCGGGGATCCGTCACTATCTACTCGTCTGCATGGACTCCTGGGCTGCGGACATCGGGCGCCTGGGTTTCAGCGACGGCATGGTCCTTCTGACGGTCGACGAGCCCGCCCGCCGGGTCATCGTCACCTCGTTCATCCGGGACATGCTTGTCCTGCACCCGGACGGAAAGCCCGGCAGGCTCACCTATATCGTCAGGGAGTATGGCGTCGAGGGCCTGATGGAGACGCTCAACCGCCATTTCGGCCTTAGGATCGAAAAGTATGTCCTGATGGATTGGAGCCAGGTGCAGTCCATCGTGGACGCGGTAGGCGGCGTGGACATCTCCGTTTCAAACGCGGAGGCGAGCTACCTGAGAAGGTACGCGATCTCCTCCACCAGCACGACGCCTTCGATGGCCTACGGCGGAACATACCATTTCAAGGGGCACGCGGCGGTCATCTACATGCGCATCCGCAGGGTCCCGGCCACCAACGGCGACCCGCACGACATCGGGCGCACATTCAGGACCCGGATGGTGCTTTCCAACATCGCCGACAAGCTCAGCGGCATCACCTACGCGCAGGCGACGCAGCTGCTCCAGGCCGTGCTGCAGAACATCCTCAAAACCAACATGAGCATGTCGGACATGCTGGAGGCGGTCAACATCGCCTATTCGCTGCGCGGGACCAGGGTGGAGCAGTTCCGCCTCCCGGTCGATGACAGCTTCCGGCTCTTTGTCTTTGCCAACGGCTCCAGCCAGCTGATGGATTTTGAGTTGAACCGCAAAGCGCTCCGGGACTTTCTATTCGAAGATACCTTCATTGTCGCGGAAAGCGAGCAGGAAGGCGGCCCATGATGCGCGGTTTTGGACAGATCAAGGCGGCCCCGCTGAAGACCCTGGTCACCGTCGCCCTCGCCATCGCCCTTTCCGTGGTATTCGAAAGGCTGCTGGGATACAACGATAAGGTCATCAGCGTATCTTTCTCCTACCTGCCCGTCGCGCTATGCGGGATGCTGTTTGGACCCGCCGCGGGTGCCCTGACCTGCGCGTCGGCGGATTTCCTTGGCGCATTCCTGTTCCCGGCCGGCCCCCTGAACCTTTGGTTCACGCTGATTGCCGCCTTCAAAGGCGCAGTCTACGGCTTTTTCCTTTACCGGCCGGCGCCGTCCAGGCTGATGATCCTCCTGGGGCAGCTGGTCGTGACCCTTGTCGCGCACCTTCTGCTCAATACCCTTGCCATCGCGTCCGTCACCGGCAGGGCCTATCTGGTCCTGCTTCCCCTGCGCGCCTTCAAGAACGCCCTGTTTTTCCCCATTGAGGCCTTCACCCTCATCAGGATGTGCGAATACCGCGTGACCTTCGAAAGGCTTGCAAAATGACCGGACCCGCCGAAAACGCCGCGCGTAAAGAAGAGCTGCTCCGCAGGCTGAGGGCGCTGTATCCGGACGCGGGCCCGGAGCTTCATTTTACAAATCCCTACCAGACGCTCGTCGCCACCATGCTGTCGGCCCAGTCGACCGACAGGCAGGTCAACAAGGTGACTCCTGCGGTTTTCCGCGACTTCCCGTCCATTTCGGCCATGGCGGCCGCGAGCCCGGAGATCCTTCGCCCCTATGTGAAAAGCTGCGGCTTTGCGTCCAAGCCGCGCAACATCGTCATGGCCTGCCGCAAGATCATGGAAGAATACGGCGGCCGGGTGCCTGACAGCCTGGAAGCGCTCCTGTCGCTGCCGGGCGTCGGAAGAAAGACCGCCAACGTCGTCCTCGCCAATGCCTTCGGAATCCCGGCCATGGCGGTCGACACCCATGTGTTCAGGGTCAGCAACCGCCTCGGCCTGGCCTGCGCGGCGACCGCCGAGGGGACGGAAAGGGATCTTACGCGGGTCATCCCCCGTGAGGACTGGATCAGCGCGCATCACTGGCTGATCCGTCACGGACGGCAGGTCTGCCGCGCGCGCGCGCCCCTTTGTCCGAGCTGCGGGCTCAGGGACCTCTGCGCCTGGCAGGCGCCTGACAGCGCCTCGGACGGTGGCGGCAAAAACGGTGTATAGGGAAAAATGCTGCGGCCTGTGCCGGATCTCCCTGGAAAACGTGGGCGTCACGCTCGATGGGGAGACGCTGCTTGAGGACGTCAATCTCCATGTGCACTGCGGACAGCTGACCGTCCTGATCGGCCCCAACGGCGGCGGGAAAACCACGCTCCTGCGCGCCTTGCTCGGCCAGGTACCCTGCACCGGGAAGGTCAGTCACCTTGACGCCCATGACAGGCCTTTTCCCCAGATCCGCACCGGTTATGTGCCCCAGCAGCTCTCCTTTGATCGCCGGATGCCCGTCAGCGTCCTTGACCTGATCGCCTGCGAAATTTCAAGGCGCCCGGTCTGGACGGGGATCAGCCGGAAAACGAGGAGCCAGGCGATGGATGCCTTGTCCGCCGCGCGGGCGGAGGGTCTGATCGATAAGCGTCTGGGCGCGCTCAGCGGCGGAGAGCTGCAGCGGGCGCTCCTGTCCCTCGCGCTTACCCCGACGCCTGACCTGCTGGTCCTTGACGAGCCCGTGACAGGCGTGGACCAGAACGGCCAGGCGTTGTTTCTGGATACCGTGCGCGCGCTGAAGGATCAGCGCCACATGGCGATCCTGATGGTCTCGCACGACTGGGACCTGGCAAGGCAGTATGCCGACCACGTCGCCCTGATCAACAGGACGGTGCTGACTGCCGGCAACCCCGATGAAGTGTTTTCCTCCCCGGAATTTGCGGAAACCTTTCCGGCCACCGCGGGGAGGGCGCTGGCATGAACAGCGTCTACGCATGGATGGACCTGCTGCTGCCTTTTGAGTGTTTCTCCTTCAGGTTCATGAAAAACGCCCTGCTGGCGCTGCTGCTTCTGACCCCCCTGCTGGCGCTGCTGGGAACGATGGCCGTCAACAAGCGAATGGCCTTTTTTTCCGATGCGCTCGGACACAGCGCGCTGGCAGGCGTCGGCATCGGGATGCTCCTGGGCATCAGGGAGACGCAAGCCGTGCTGATCGTGTTCGGGATCGCCTGGGCGCTGCTCATCAGCCACATCAACCGGACGGGCGGCGCTTCTGCCGACACCAATATCAGCGTTTTTTCTTCCATCGGGATCGCCCTGGGGCTTGTCCTCCTTTCGCAGGGTGGAAATTTTTCAAGATACGCGTCCCTGCTCACCGGCGACATTCTGGCCGTATCGCCTGAAGATCTTCTTTGGCTGTCCGCCGCCCTGGTCCTGGGCGTCCTCGCCTGGCTTCTTCTGTACAATCGCCTCCTGCTGACCGCCGTCAATCCCGCGCTCGCGCAGAGCCGGGGGATACGACCGCCCAGGATCGAGTACGCCTTCGTCTGCCTGGTCTCCATCGCCGTCATGCTTTCCATCAGGTGGGTGGGCGTGCTGCTGATCAACGCGCTGCTGATCCTTCCGGCGGCAGCCGCGCGCAACGTCGCGCGCAGCGCGACGCAGCACGCGCTCTTTTCTGTCCTCGCAAGCGTCGCCAGCGGCGTGCTCGGCCTCGTGGGAGCCTATTACCTGGGGACCAGCGCCGGGGCCGCCATCGTTCTTTGCGCGGGGATCTTTTATGGGCTCAGCCTGCTGGCGCGCAAAATCATGCGCGTTTCCCCCTAGCGTCAGGAGAGACTATGGAGCTGTTCCACAATTCGCAGGACGAGGCGTTCCGCCTCCCCAGAGGCGCCGTGCCCGTCAGTACCCCCGTCAGGCTCAGGCTTCAGATCAGGGGCCGTCCGGGGCTGGTGCTGCTTCGCACCTGGAACGGCGGCGAGCAGACCTGCCCCATGCATCCCCTGGGAATGGGACTGTACGAGGCGAGGATCACGGCGCCCCCCGTCCCCGGGACCCTGTGGTACGATTTCAGGGCCGAGGACGAACGGGGCCATGTGCTGTACTATGGCAATGCCCGCGACGGCCTGGGCGGCGCGGGCCTAACGTATCAGGATGTCCCGCCTTCCTACCAGATCACCGTGCATGACCCCGGCTTCGACCCTCCGCGCTTTCTTCGCGAAGGCATCATGTACCAGATCTTCCCCGACCGTTTCGCACGCTCAAAGCCTCCGCGAAGCGAGCGGCAGGACGTATTCCTGCATGAAGGCTGGCAGGAGGATCCGCTCGTGGATCCTGACGCCCGCAGCGGCGACAACCGCGCCCTGGATTTCTTCGGCGGGGACCTCAAGGGGATCGCCGGGAAGCTTGATTACCTGCAAAGCCTCGGCGTCACTGTGCTGTACCTCAACCCCGTGTTCAAGGCCAGATCCAATCACCGCTACGATACGGGCGACTACGGCCTCATCGATCCGATGCTCGGGAACGAGGAGGATTTCCGGTCACTCTGCGGCCAGGCGGAAAAAATGGGGATGCGCGTCATCCTCGACGGCGTGTTCAGCCACACGGGCGAGGACAGCCTGTACTTCAACCGCTTCGGAAACTACCCGGGCAAGGGGGCTTTCCAGAGCAGGGAGTCGCCCTATTTCCCCTGGTATACCTTCACGAGCTATCCGGAAAAGTACGCCTGCTGGTGGAATATACCCTCGCTTCCGGAGATCAACAAGGACGACCCCTCGTTCAGGCGCTTCATCTGCGGCGAAGACGGCATCGCGCGGCGCTGGATCCGAAAAGGCGCAGGCGGGTGGCGTCTCGACGTGGCCGACGAGCTTCCCATGCCCTTCATCGGGCAGCTGCGCGCCGCAGTCAAAAGCGAAAACGCCCAAAGCGTCCTGATCGGCGAGGTCTGGGAAGACGCAAGCAACAAGGTGTCCTATGGCAAGATGCGCTCCTACTGCCTGGGCGGCACGCTCGATTCCGTCATGAATTATCCCCTGCGCGAAGCGGTCATCCGCTTTCTCACGGGAGCGGCCGGCGCGGACACTGTGGTCCGCCTTGTGCGCTCCCTTCAGGAAAACTATCCCACCCCCTTTTTCTATTCCCTGATGAACCTGATGGGGAGCCACGACCGCCCGAGGATCCTCAACGTCCTTTGCGGCAGGGAGTACGCCGAGCTGCCCCAGCGCGACCGCGGCAGGCAGGCCCTGTCCGCTGAGCTGCGCGGCATCGCCTCAGCCCGTTTCAGGAAGATGATCGACCTGTACGTCGCCTTGCCGGGGATGCCGTCCCTGTATTACGGCGATGAAGCCGGCATGGAAGGGGCGGCCGACCCTTTCTGCCGCCGCTGCTTCCCCTGGGGAAGGGAAGACAGGGGGATCCAAAGCATGGTCAGGAAAGCTTTCAGCCTGCGGCGTTCCCGCCCTGTGCTGCGCACGGGACATCTCGAGATCGCGGCTGAAGGCCCGGACACCCTGCTCGTCACGCGCAGCGCCGTCGACGGCAGGGACGTGTTCGGCGAACCGCTTGACGACGCGGCGTACATCCTCCGGCTCACGCGTGACGCCTACAGGGCCCTGTAGCCTTCCGGAAGGCTGGTCTCCGCAAGCCCGCCATATGTTAAGATTCAATGAAGCCACTCCTTGACATCTTCACGATTTTGACATAAAATCCGTAGGAATCGGATCTTGACGGAGGGAAGCATGAAAATATCAGGCACAGGCCGCTTGTTCGCCTACCTGTTGTCCGCGGCGCTGCTCCTTCAGGGCGCAGCCGGAGCGTATGCGGAAGCCTTCCCCTTCACAGCCAATACATCTGACAGCGTCCGCCTCAGAAAGGCTCCCTCGGCGGGCGCCGAGGTCCTCCTGACGGTCCCGGCAGGAGAAGCCCTGATCGTCACTGGGGCGGACGGGGATTTCTATGCTGTCCTGTATGAGGGCGCGGCCGGATTCGTGATGAAGCCTTTCGTCGCCGTCCCTGCCCAGGCGCTGGACGCCGGCTCTGAGCAGCCGGTCCCTTCCGCCTACTCCACCCTGTCGGCCGGCGACTCCGGCGCGGGGGTCAAAGCCCTCCAGCAAGCGCTTTCGGAACTTGCGTTCTACAAAGGCGGCGTCGATGCCAAATTCGGCGCCATGACGGCGGAAGCCGTACGGGCCTTTCAGGAGCGAAACGGCCTCCCGGCCAGCGGGGCTGCGGACCCCGCCATGCAGGAGCTCCTCTACGAAGGGGTCCCGAAGAACGCGGACGGCAAAACGACAGACGTCAGGACCCTCTCCCCCCTCCCCGGAGTGACCCTGCGCCCAGGTGACCGCGGCGACGCCGTCGGCGCCCTGCAGCGGAGGCTGAAGGAACTTGGGTATTTCAATGAAACGGTGGATGACGAGTACGGGACCGCAACGGTCGCTGCAGTGAGGGACTTTCAAAAGGAGAACGGCCTGAAAACAGACGGCGTCGCGGGCGCGCAGACGCAGGAAGCGCTCTTCTCGCCGACTGCGCCTGTCAAAGGCGCCTCGCCTGCCTTGGCGGCTGATCCAACTCCATCCCCGGCGCCCGCGAAGGTCTCCGGGTCACCCTACCCGTACAGGGCGACGGCGTCAGCGCCGGTCAATCTGAGGCGGACGGCTTCCCTCTCCTCCATGCGCATCCTGACAGTCCCAAAGGGAGCTTCCGTCAACGTTCTTGGCGAGTCGGGGGATTATCTCAAGGTCAGCTACGGGAAATACACCGGCTACGTCATGACGGTATACGTGAATGTCCCGGCGGAATACCTCCCGGGGAGCACCCTGGCGCCGGACCCGGCGGCACAGCTGAACTACCGGACGCTTTCCGCGGGCTCCAGCGGCAATGAGGTGCGTGTCCTGCAGCTGGCGCTGAGCGAGCTGGGGTTCCATTCAGGCGCCGCCGACGGTGTGTTCGGCGGCGGCACGCTGGTCTCCGTCAAGGCCTTCCAGAAGCGAAACGGCCTGCGGGAAACGGGCGCCGCCACGCCGGAAATGCAGAAGCGCCTCTATGAGGAGAAGTGCCGCAACAGCAAAAACCGGCTTGTATATGTAAAGACCCTCCCTCCGGTCGACGGATTCCCCATGGAGGCGGGCGACAGGGGCGACGCGGTCAGGCAGCTGCACGAAGCCCTGCAGACCCTTGGCCTCTACAGCGGCCGGCTCACGGATGAATATTCGGCAGCCACCGCCGCCGCCGTCAAGGCCTTCCAGAAGGAGCACAGCATCAAACAAACCGGAAAGGCGGACGCTTTTACCCAACTCGCCATCACGACGGCGCTCAGCGCGCAGCAGGGCGCCGAAGACACCCCCGCGCCGGGGGCGGTAAACGGGGCGGACATGGTCACCATCCGCCTGGGCATGCGGGGGCAGCAGGTCTATCACCTGCAGGAGCGCCTCGTTCAGCTGGGTTACTACAGCATTGACCCGGACAGCTTCTATGACGGCAACGATGTCAGCGCCGTCAGGGAATTCCAGAAAATAAACGGCCTGATAGTCGACGGCATCGCGGGCCCCGCCACCCAGCTCGCCCTCTACTCAGGCACGGCTGTCGCGGCCTCCGGCGCCACGCTGGCGCCCGCCCGGACGCCTGCGCCGACAGCGGCGCCTGCCGCTCAGACCTCCCTGCGCATCGGCATGAGCGGCAACGCGGTCAAAGCGATGCAGACCAGGCTGATCGCCCTCAGATACCTTTCCGGCGCGGCGGACGGTATATTCGGCACCCGCACCGCCGAGGCGGTCGCGGCCTTCCAGAAAAATCACCGTCTTACCCCGGACGGGATCGCCGGAGCCTTGACGCTCGCTTCGCTTTACAGCGCCGAAGCGCTGCCCCAGACCACCCCTGCGCCGGCCCCGAGCTCCGTCCCCGAAGCCGCGAAGACGGTGCTCAAAATCGGGGACAGAGGCGAGGCAGTGAAGGCGATGCAGCAGCGCCTGTTGCAGCTCAGGTACCTCAGCGGCCCGGCCGACGGGATCTTCGGGCCCGCCACCTTCCTGGCCGTCAAGTCTTTCCAGTCCAAAAACAGCCTCAGCGCCGACGGCGTCGCCGGGCCCCTGACCCTTGCCAAGCTCAATTCCGCGTCAGCCGTCACGGCATCCGGGGTCCCTGCGGGTCCGGCCACGCCGACGCCCGTCCCCGCGCCCGCGGGCTTTTCCGCGCCTGCGGCAGGCGAGGTGCGCTTTGCCCAGTGGTACGCGGAGGTCAGGGCCCGGGCGCGGAGCCTGCCCAACGTGATCGTCTACGATTTCATTTCGGGCAGCCACTGGAGTGTGCGCATCTTCAGCATCGGGGCGCACGCGGATGGCGAGCCTGTGTCGAAGGCGGACACGCAGGCCATGAACGCGGCCCTTGGCGAGAACAACTGGACGCCGCGTCCGGTCTGGGTCGTCTTCAGCGACGGGCGCGTGTACATGGCGTCGACGCACAGCCGCGGCCACGAGGTGGATCACAACGCCCAAAATGGGCTCAGCGGGCATATCTGCATCCATTTCCCCCGCGAGATGGAGGAGGCGGCGCGGACCGGTCCCTATGCCGTATCGCACCAGAACGCGATCCTCGCCGGCTGGGACCTGACGAAGAACCTGGCCAGATGAATGGCACCGCATCCTTCGCAGTCCCGCACGGACATGCTGACGATCGCCGTTGACGGACCGGTCGGCGCAGGAAAGTCAAGCGTTTCAGACGCCGTCGCCTCCCGTCTGGGCATCCTGCACCTGGATACCGGCGCGATGTACCGCGCCCTCGCGCTTGCCGTGCTGCGCAGAGGCCTTTCACCCCAAGACGAGCAAGCGGCCGGGGCCCTGTGCGACAGCGGCAGTGCGCAGATCGAGGTGGATTTCGAGCAGGGAAGGCAGAAGACCCTGCTCAACGGCGAGGACGTGAGTGCCCTGATCAGGACGCAGGAGATCGGCTCGGCCGCCTCCTCCATCTCGAGGTATCTGAAGGTCCGGCGCTGGCTTGTCCGCCTTCAGCAGCAGATCGCCTCCCGGCAAAGCATGCTCATCGACGGCCGCGATATCGGCACCGTGGTCCTCCCCCGGGCGAAAGTGAAAATCTTCCTGACAGCGTCTGCCGAGCGGCGCGCGCTGAGGCGCCTCAGGCAGCTGGAAGGCTCCGATCCCGGGCTGACGTACGGGCAGGTCCTGTGCGAGATCAACCGACGGGACCATCAGGACAGGACCCGCGACATTGACCCGCTGCGGCAGGCGGAAGACGCGGTCGTGGTGGACACTTCTTTCATGACCTTTGACGAAGCCGTCAGGGCCATTCTCGCGATCGTTGAGGACAAGTATGGGCTCACGGCCAAGGGATGAAGCGCGGACCTTCTGGTATACCGTCGGACGGATCGTCATGGCCTTCGCCACTAAAACCGTCTTTCCCATCTGCTTTCACAACAGGAAAGGCCTGGATGTGCCCGACGCGCCTTTCATCGTGTTCGCCAACCACACCAGCATGCTTGATCCGCCGGTCATCGCGTACGCGTGCAGGCGCTATGAGATCCACTTCCTCGGTAAAAGGGAACTCACCAGAAACAGCATCGCCCGCTATGTGCTGACCAGGATCCATATGATCACAGTCGCCAGGAACGCGAGCGATATCGCCGCCATGCGCTTAAGCAGCGAGGTTCTCAAGCGCGGGAAGGTGCTTGGGGTCTTCCCGGAAGGGACGCGCAGGCCTCCCGGCGAACTGATGCAGAAAGTCGAAACGGGCCTCGGCCTCATCGCCCTGCGGGCGGGGGTCCCCATGGTCCCCGTATACATCCATGGGAAGATCCGCGCTTTTCGCCTGACGCACGTGTATGTCGGGGATCCCGTCACGCCGGACATGCTGCGCAAAGGCGGCAGCGACAGCGCCGCGCTGAACGGCCTCATCGCGCGCACCATTCTGGAGATGAGGGACAGCGCAAAAAAATTTTGAAGATCCCGCATTGGAAGCAGGAATATACAGGCAGGCGTCGAAAGGTATATAATTCGGGTGGTCATGGAGGTGAACGTGCCGATCGTCATCGCCCGCGGTGCCGGGTTTTGCGTGGGTGTGCAGATGGCCGTCACAAAAGCGCTGCAGGCGGCGGAAGAAGCGGTGCGCAGCCAGCTCAATTGCTTCTCGCTGGGTGAGCTGATCCACAATCCGTCCGTCGTAGCCCTCCTTCGGGAGAAAGGGATTCGCCCTGTGGGCTCGCCTTCCATGGCCAAAGGCGGGGTACTGGTTCTCCGCAGCCACGGTGTCTCCCCCCTGGAGCTCAGCGAGAGCGCCGCAAACGCCAGGAAAGTCGTCGATTGCACCTGTCCGTTCGTTGACAGGCTGCACAAGGCGGTTTCCGAGTTCAGCCTCAGCGGCGCCCCCGTGATCCTCATCGGGGACAGGGGTCATCCCGAGGTGCAGGCGACGGCGGGCTGGTGCCACGGGGAGGTCCACATCGTTTCCAGCCCCGAGGAGACCGGCGCCCTGCCCGAAAGCGCGGCGGAAGCTTTGCTGGTCTGCCAGACCACCTTTCCCCCGGAAGACTGGGACGAGCTTGCAGAAAGGCTCAAGGAACGCTTTCCGCGGCTCAAGGTGCAGCGCACGATCTGCCGCGCTACCGAGCAGCGCCAGAAGGAAGCGCATGAGATCGCTTCGCGGGCCGACTGCATGGTCGTGGTCGGCGGCAGGAACAGCGCGAATACCCGAAAGCTGTATGAAGCCTGCGCAAAGCGCTGCCCGAGGACTTATTTGGTGGAGTGTGCGGCGGATCTTCCGCCTCACTTTGGGATACCCCACAAGGAATTCATTGGAGTGACTGCCGGCGCTTCGACGCCCGGCTGGTCTCTCAAGGAGGTTGTCGACAGTATGAACGACTTGGAACGCAACAGCCAGGCGGAGCAGCCTGAACTCACCGCGGACGCAGTCCCCCAGCATGACGACGCCCCGGCGGTCATCGCCGCCGAAGAAGCCGCCGCGTTCGAAAACGCGACGGCAGACCCAGCCGCCAAAGATGAGGACGCGGCTGTACCCCAGCCTGAAGCACCCGCGGACACGGCATCCGGCGAAGAGAATCCCGCTGAAGGCGTGGATGGCGGCCTGTCCGCCGCGTCCGCCGCCAGCCCGGAGCCTGAAAAGCAGCCCCCGCCTGCAAAGCCCATCAGCTTCATGGACGAGGTAGCCGCCAACATCGCCAGCATCCACAACGGCCAGACGGTCACAGGCAAGGTCGTGCAGATCACGGATGACGAGATTTGCGTCAACATCGGTTACAAAACCGACGGTCTGATCAAGCGTTCCGACCTTGTCGACCAAGACCTCAAGCTGGGCGACGAAGTGGAGGTTGAGGTCCTCAAGGTCAATGACGGGGAGGGCAACGTCATACTGTCTCAGCGGAATATCGTCAACCGCAAAGTCTGGGACGAGCTGATGGCAAAGTACGATGCGGGCGAGTTTGTCGACGCGGTCGGCAAGGAAGCCGTCAAGGGCGGCCTCATCGCCACCATGAACGGGGTCAGGGCCTTCGTCCCCGCCTCCCATCTCGCGCAGCGCTATGTCGACAAGATCTCCCAGTTTGTCGGGCAGCCGATGAAGCTCAAGATCATTGAGGTCGACAAGAGCAAGAAACGCGTGGTTGCCAGCCGCAAGGAAGTGCTCGCCGCGGAAAGCGAGGCAAAAAAGGATGAAGCCTGGGCAAAGCTCACCGAAGGCGAAGTGGTGCGCGGCATCGCCAGGCGTTTCGCCTCCTTTGGCGCCTTCGTCGATCTCGGCGGCGTCGAC
>CAZLYF010000070.1:0-3046 GCA_964563725.1 uncultured Oscillospiraceae bacterium | reverse complement strand
CCTGATCCACATCACCGACCTGTCGTGGAACCGTTCCGTCGCTCCCTCTGACGTCCTCAAGGCCAATCAGGAAGTGGAAGTGAAGATCCTCTCCCTCGATCGGGAGCGCGAACGCATCCAGCTGGGTTACAAGCAGCTCCAGCCCAAGCCCTGGGACAACGTCGAGGAAAGGTACCCGGTCGGCTCGGTCATCACCCGCAAGGTGGTGCGCATCCGTCCCTTCGGCGCCTTCGTCGAGATCGAGCCCGGGGTGGACGGCCTGGTCCATATCTCGCAGGTTTCGCTCACGCGGATCAACAGGGTCGAAGACGTGCTGAGCCCTGGACAGGAAGTCAGGGTGAAGATTCTCGCCGTCGATCCCGAGGCAAAGCGCATCAGCCTGAGCATCCGGGAAGCCCTGGAGGACAACGTGTTCGACTACGGCGGCTACCTCCCCGGGGACGAACCGGGCGGCGGGCCTGAAATCGAAGAAAGCCTGCCTGACGGCGGGCCTGGAATCGAAGAAAGCCTGCCTGACGGCGGGCCTGAAATCGAAGAAAGCCTGCCTGAAGCCAAACCGGAAAACAGCGGGGAATAGCGATTCGGCTGTCCCGTATCCTCCGGATCTTAGGCGCAGAGAAACGGACAGCCTGACAAAGCGTCAAGTCAAAAAGCCCGCTCCTCCAAGGAGCGGGCTTTCCCCTGTCCCTTGCCCCGCGTCAGAACTTCTGGCTGTTGAGCCTGATGGAGGGGCCCATGGTCGCGCTCAGATACAACGACCTGAGATAAATCCCTTTCGCCGTGCTGGGCTTGGCTTTGACGACGGCCTCCATCAGCGCGTTGAGGTTATCAAGAAGCTTTTCCTCTGAAAAGGACACCTTCCCGATGGGACAGTGGGCGATCGCGGTCTTGTCGATGCGGTACTCGACCTTACCGCCCTTGATGTCCCCGATCGCCTTTGCGATGTCATTGGTTACAGTGCCGCTCTTGGGGTTGGGCATCAGGCCCTTGGGACCAAGGATCCGCCCGATGCGGCCCACGACGCCCATCATGTCCGGGGTCGCGACGCAGACGTCAAAATCAAACCAGTTTTCATTGCGGATCTTGTCCACCAGATCCACGTCGCCGACATAGTCGGCGCCCGCGGCCCGCGCTTCCTCCGCCTTGTCCGCCTTCGCAAACACGAGCACGCGGACCGTTTTCCCTGTTCCGTGGGGCAGAACAACCGCTCCGCGGACCTGCTGGTCGGCATGCCGGGGATCGACCCCGAGGCGGATGGAAAGTTCGACTGTTTCGTCGAATTTCGCTTTGCCGGTTTTCTTGACGAGCGAAACGGCTTCCGCCGGGTCATACACGCGGTTTTGCTCGATGAGCTTGCTGGATTCGATATATTTCTTGCCGTGTTTCATAACAATCCTCCTTGTGGTGCTAGCGGCGCAGAGTCCTCCCACACAGCTGATCAGTCCTTGACGGTGACGCCCATGCTGCGCGCCGTACCGGCGACCATGCTCATGGCCGCCTCGACGTCGGTCGCGTTGAGATCAGGCAGCTTCTGCTGGGCGATTTCCCGGACCTGTTCCCTGGTCAGTTCGCCGACCTTGTTCTTGTTGGGTTTGTCGCTGCCGTGCTCGAGGTTCAGCGCCTTTTTGATGAGGACGGGCACGGGCGGCGTTTTGGTGATGAAGGTGAAGGACCTGTCGGAAAAAACCGTGATGACGACGGGAATCACAAGCCCCGCCTGCTTGGCGGTCCGTTCGTTGAATTCCTTGCAGAAGCCGGGGATGTTCACGCCGTGCTGGCCAAGCGCCGGGCCAATGGGCGGCGCGGGCGTCGCCTTGGCGGCGTTGACCTGAAGCTTGACTATCGCTGTGATTTTCTTTGCCATTTGCTGGCACCTCCTCAACAATCGTGGTCATGCCGGCGCGCCGGGCGCGCCTCCCACCGGGTCTTGCGCAGGCCTTTCCGCCTGAAGGTCCGATCAGACTTTTTCCGCCTCGTCGATGCCGATCTCGACCTGCATCTCGCGCCCGAGGAACATCTTGACCTTGACCTGCAGTTTCCTGCGCGCCGTGTCGATCGTTTCCACGACGCCCGTAAAATTTTCAAGAGGTCCGGACAGGATGCGGATCTCCTCTCCCACCACGAGGCGGCAGGCATCGGCCTGCGGCTGGCTTGAGAGCATCACCTGGACTTCTTCCTCCGTCAGGGACTGCGGTTTGCCATCCGGACCGACAAACCCCGTGACGCCCCGGGTGTTGCGCACCACATACCAGCTCTCGTTGGTGATGATCATCTTGACGAGCACATAACTCGGGAAGGTCTTGTGCTGCGTCGTGACGCGCTTTCCGTTCTTGATCTCGGACACTTCCTCAACAGGGACGCGGACTTCCTGGATGAGGTTCTGCATCCGGTTGTTCTCCGCGGCCTTCTCAAGGTTGTCCTTGACCTTGTTTTCATATCCGGAATACGTGTGCACGACATACCACTCCGGTACCCTCGCGCCCGTGCCGGTATCCTGATCGGACATACTCATCTCCTGTGCGGGCGGTTCAGCCAACCATCAGGGACACCAGCTTGGACGACCCCAGGTCGAGCAGGCCGATGACGACGCCCATGAAAATCATGAAGGCAAGGACGATCAGCGTGTAGTTCAGGAAGTCGCTGCGGCTGGGCCAGGTGACCTTCTTCAGCTCAAGCCACATGTTCCTGAAAGGCTGAATGATCGTTCGGGGAAGCCTCTTCACAAAGCCGACGGCCCTGCCGATGAAGGATTTCTTTTTCCTGTCCTCTGCCTGGGCATTCTTCCCGTCTGCCATGGTCTTACCTCGTTTCCCGGTGCGCGGTGTGTTTCCTGCAGAAACGGCAATACTTGCTCAACTCCACGCGGTCCGGCGTGTTCTTCTTGCTCTTCCTGGTGTTGTAATTGCGCTGCTTGCATTCCGTGCAGGCCAGAACGATGCTCACGCGCGCTTCCTTCGCTGCCATGGGAAACCCCTCTCTCCTGGTTGATCAGTCGCTCAGTCTTCGATCATGCGCGCGACGGCGCCCGAGCCCACGGTGTGGCCGC
>CAZLYF010000069.1:0-16112 GCA_964563725.1 uncultured Oscillospiraceae bacterium | reverse complement strand
ATGCCATAGGGGTCCTGCAGGATCAGGGCCTTCAGCGCGCCGCTCTCGATCGCAGCTATTTCCTCCGGGTCGGAGTCGAACGCGATCCCGACGACCTTGCTGAACAGGTCCTGCTCGGTGATTACGCGGGCCACGCCGTCGCCCGTCACGTTGTTGCAGCCGAAGATGCCGATCAGGTCGTCGTTGGCGGACACCAGATCTTCTGCCGCGGTGATGGATTTGATCATGTCGTTGTCGGTGAAGCGCGTCTCAAGGATCTCCACGTTGGGCGCGAGTTCCTTGAGCTTGTCGCGGAAGCCCGCCTCGCGGTTGATCAGCACCTGCACTCCGGCCATCGCGTTGACGATGCCGACCTTGCCGGCCGGCTCGATGCCCAGCTCCGCCCAGGAAGCGACCATCTGCTGCGCCGCAAGCCCGCCTCCGACATAGTTGTCGGTGGCCAGGAAGGAATCATAGCAGTCCTCGTTGAGCCGGTTATCGATCGTGATGACCACGATGCCCTTTTCCTGCGCTTCCAGCAGCGCGGGGATCGTCGCGTCAGACGATGTGGAGGCGATGACGATGGCATCGGGGCTCGTGCTCACCACGTCCTCCAGGATCGATACCTGCTGGTCGATGTCCGCTTCCGAGGGCGGGCCGTAGGTGGTGATGTTCACGCGGTCGGGAAATTCCTTTCCATAGTTCTCCGCGCCGACAAGCACATACTGCCAGAAATCAGAGGTGGTCGCCTTGATGATGACCGCGACATCGATCGGCCCTTCAGCGCCGGCAAGGACCGGGGTCAGCATCATGACAGCGGCAAGCAGGGACAGGAGCAGTCGTTTCATGGAATGATCCTCCTTCTATTTTTTCCCCCGCGGGGGAATTGGTATCTAAACTCCGCGGGCCGAGGCACGAACGCCATGCGCTCTCTTCACGCACAGGAAACACTTCCGCAAAAACCGCTTCGCAGTTTTGGGCCGGAAACCGGTTTTGCCTGCGCTCTTCGCGGATCCGGGCCGCCCTCTGTGTACGCCATTCTACAGCAAACCCAAGCTTTGGTCAAATGTTTTTCTTTTTGTCGCAGGCGTTTGAGCGGGGCGGCGCGAAGCGCCGGCGGCCCCTGCGCGGGAGACAGCCAAAAACAGGCTGCCGGCCGAGGCCGGCAACCCTTGTGGTGCGGGAAACAGGACTTGAACCTGCATGAACGTAATGCTCACTAGAACCTGAATCTAGCGCGTCTGCCAATTCCGCCATTCCCGCACGGACAGCGCCGCGGACACAAAATAGCACAGGGTACAGACGCTGTCAAGCAGGAACGCGCCGGTGCTGACAGATTTTTCCATTGAGATTGCACGGCTGCGCAAGGCCCGCGGAAGCAGCCGAGCGGATGCGGCGCCGGATCCCCCCTTTCGCGTCCTTTCCGGGGGCGGCCCCTCATGCTATACTTCCCGCGGATCCCCTAAGGAGGAAAGCTATGCCGCAAGTCGTTGTCATCGGGGCGGGGCACGCGGGGTGCGAGGCCGCGCTGGCTTGCGCGCGCCTCCATTGCGATACCCTCCTGCTGACGCTGAATATCGAATCGATCGCGCTGATGCCCTGCAACCCGTCCATCGGCGGCACCGGGAAAGGGCATCTTGTCAGGGAAGTGGACGCGCTGGGGGGCGAGATGGGCCTGGCGGCCGACGACAGCCTCCTGCAGGGACGGATGCTCAATACCGCCAAAGGCCCCGCGGTCCATTCCCTGCGCGCCCAAACGGACAAGCGCGCCTATCAAAGGAGGATGACCGCCGCGCTCTTTGGCCAGGAGCATCTGACCGTCAGGCAGGGCGAGGCGGTGGAGATCCTCCAAAACAACGGCCGGATTTCCGGCGTGAGAACGCTGACCGGAGACCTGATCCCGTGTTCCGCCGCGATCGTGGCGGCGGGCGTCTACCTGAACAGCCGCATCATCATCGGCGACGCCCATTGGGACGGAGGGCCGCAGGGCCTCCTGCCGGCCACCAGGCTGTCCGACAGCCTGAGGGACCTGGGCTTTGCCCTCCGCCGCTTCAAGACGGGGACCCCCGCGCGCGTCGATGCGCGCAGCGTCGATTTCTGCCAGATGGAGCCTCAGCGCGGGGACGAGCCGGTGACGCCGTTTTCCTTCCTGACCGACAGGAAACTCGAAAACCGCCAGACCTGTTACCTGACCTGGACGAATGAGGAGACCCACGGCATCATCAGGAGGAACCTGCACCGCTCCCCCCTGTTCTCGGGCGAGATCAAGGGCACGGGGATCCGCTACTGCCCTTCCATCGAGGACAAGGTCCACC
Source organism: uncultured Oscillospiraceae bacterium (assembly GCA_964563725.1). Classification (GTDB taxonomy): domain Bacteria; phylum Bacillota; class Clostridia; order Christensenellales; family Aristaeellaceae; genus CAZLYF01. The sequence continues at coordinate 13,818 of CAZLYF010000069.1, read as the reverse complement.
GCTTCGCGGACAAGGATCGGCACCAGGTGTTTCTGGAGCCGGAAGGGGACGCTTACCCGGAATGGTATGTGCAGGGCCTGTCCTCCAGCCTGCCTGAAGACGTGCAGTGGGCCCTGTACCGAACGGTCCCCGGTCTGCGCCGCGCGGTACTGACGCGGCTGGCCTACGCCATCGAGTACGACTGCATCGATCCGACAGCCTTGTCGCCCGCGCTGGCTGCCCTGGAGGTCGCCGGCCTTTTCTTCGCGGGCCAGGTCAACGGCACGTCAGGATACGAGGAAGCGGCGGCGCAGGGGATCCTGGCAGGCATCAACGCAGCGCTGTGGCTCAAAAACAGGGAGCCGATGATCCTCACGCGCAGCCAGGCCTATATCGGCGTGCTGGCGGACGACCTGACCGGCAAAGGGACGGACGAGCCGTACCGCATGATGACGAGCCGGGCTGAACACAGGCTCTTTTTGCGGCAGGACAACGCGGACCTGCGTCTGACGAGGCGCTCGCGCGAAATCGGCCTCGCCAGCGACGAAAGGCTCAGGCGCGTCGAAAGAAAAGAAACGGAAACGAAGGGGCTGCTCGAATACCTGCAGGAGTCCGGCCTGGCGGAAGGGATCAGGCGTCCCGGGAACCGCCTGGCGAAGCTCCTTCCGGAAGGCCTCGGCTTTTCCCCGCAGGCCGTGGAACAGGCGGAGATCCGCCTGAAATATGAAGGCTACCTGCAAAAGGAGGAGGCGCACATCCGCGCCGCCGCGGCGATGGAAAGCCGCCGGCTGCCGGAAGGCCTCCCCTATATGGGCATCGGCGCGCTCCGCACCGAGGCGCGCCAGAAACTCCTCAGGCACCGGCCCCTCACGCTGGGCCAGGCTTCCCGCGTTCCCGGCGTTTCCCCAGCGGATATCGCGGTGCTGACGGTCTGGCTCAAAAAGAACGAGGCAAGGGGCGATCTTCGGGGAGCCTAGGCTGCCGCGGCTTCCAGGTTTCCGATGAAATGCGCGATCCGCCGCATCGCTTCCAGGATGCGTTCTTCCGAGACCGCGTAGGACAGCCTCACGTGCCCGGGAGCGAAAAACGGTTCCCCCGGAACGACGGATACCAGGGCGTGCTCAAGCAGGAGTTCGGCGAAATCCGTGTCGCTGCCGATTTCGCGCCCCGCGAATGCTTTTCCCACCAGGCCCGAGATATTCAGCAGAACATAGAAGGCGCCCTGAGGCTGGACACAGGAAACGGAAGGGATCCTGCCGATGCAGGAGAGCATCAGGTCGCGGCGCCTTTCAAAGGCGCAGCACATCGAACTGACGCAGTGCCGGTCCTGCGACAGCGCCCCCAGGCCCGCGTACTGCGCGATGCTGCAGGGATTGCCTGTGGCGTGGCTCTGATAGGCGTCCATCGCCCGGATGACCTCTTTGGGGCCCGCCGCGTATCCCAGGCGCCAGCCGGTCATCGCGTAGGATTTGCTGAAGCCGGACACGACGACCGTTCGCCTGAAGGCGTCGTCCCCCAGCGCAGCCACAGAGACATGCCTTGCGCCGCCATACACCAGCGCTTCATAGATTTCGTCGCTGACCAGGTAAAAATCGTGCCGCCGGGCCAGCTCAGCCACTTCGTTCAGCGCATCCTCCCCCCAGACCGCGCCGGTGGGATTGTTCGGCGAGTTGAGGATCAGGGCCTTCGTTCGGGACGTGACCGCCCTGGCCAGCGCGCGGATATCGGGGATGTAGCCCCGGTCCTCCCCGGCGGGGACGACGACCGGCACCCCGCCTGCCATGCGGACCATTTCGGGATAGCTCAGCCAGCAGGGGGCAGGGAGGATCACCTCGTCGTCCCGGTCCAGCACGGCATGCAGCGCTTCCATGAGCACCTGCTTTGCGCCCGCGCCTGTGATCACGTCCCCGGGCGAGTACCTGAGCCCCTTGTCCCTTTCGAGGCTGGCCGCGATGGCGCGCCTGAGCTCGGGGATGCCGCTGACCGCGGTGTATTTGGTTTTTCCGCTGTCGATCGCGCGCCTGGCCGCTTCCTTGATCGCTTCCGGCGTGTCAAAATCCGGCTCGCCCGCGGCCAGGCCGATGATGTCCGCGCCCAAGGCCTTTTTTTCCGCCACCATCGCGTTGAGCCTGAGGGTCGCCGACGGCTGGATGCTTTTGCAGACAGAGGAGATCGTGAGCGGCATCGGCCGGTTCCTCCCGAAAGGTCGCTCCTAATTTGAACAACGGAAGCGTCCATTCGCCGGAATCATACCACATCCCGGCGTCAGGATGCAATATATGCAACTTAACTTTCCAAGTCCTGCAAATCCGCTGTGGCGGGAGCGCCCGCGCCATCGGCGCCGAGAGAGGCCGCGGCCTTGAGCATGATGGCGCATTCCATTCTCTTTTTAAACATCTCGCAGCCCAGGGGATACAGGCCGCTGATGCTTCCGGAGGCGCGGAAGGCGTTTGCCGCGCAGGCGCCTGAACAATACAGCTTCGCCCAGCAGTCCGCGCATGCGCTGCGACGCCATACGCCGCAGCCGCCGAACTCCCCGCGCAGCCGCTCCTGGGTGATGCCTGCGCGCAGGTCCCCCATGAGGAACTCTGCGTCTCCCACGAACTGATGGCAGGGAAAAAGGTCGCCCGAGGGTGTCACCGCGAAATACTCCCTGCCCGATCCGCAGCCCGTCAGGCGCTTGTAGGCGCAGGGGCCGTGCTCAAGGTCGAGCATGAAGTGGTAAAACACGAGTTCCTCTTCTCCGTTTCGGAAGCGGCGGAGCATTTCCTCCGCCAGGAGCTCATACTGTCTGAAAATGACGGGAAGGTCGCCTGCCGTGATGGCGCCGGGCTCGTCGGGCCCGCAGACGACCGGCTCCATGCTCAGCTGGGTGAAACCCAGGTCCGCCATGTGCATGAGGTCTTCAAAGAAGTCCAGGTTGAAATGCGTGAAGGTCCCCCTGACATAATGGGATCTTGAGCCCCGGCGCTGCACGAAGCGCTGGAATTTGGGGACGACAAGGTCGTAGCTCCCTCTCCCCGCGCGGTCTTTTCTGAATCTGTCATGCACCTCTTTGCGGCCGTCCAGGCTCAGAACGACGTTGTACATCTCCCGATTGCAGAATTCCGTCACCTCATCGTCAAGTAGGACGCCGTTGGTCGTCAGCGTGAACCTGAAGCTTTTCCTCCGGTCCTGTTCCCTTTCGCGGGCGTAACGGACGATCTCCTTCACCGTTCCCCAGTTCATCAGGGGCTCGCCGCCGAAGAAATCGACATCCAGATTCCGCTTTGTCCCGGAGTTTTCAAGGAGAAAGTCGATGGCGCGCTTTCCTGTCTCCAGGCTCATCAGCGCCCGTTCGCCCCGGTACCTTCCCTGGGCGGCAAAGCAGTAGGAGCAGTCCAGGTTGCAGGTGTGCGCCACGTGCAGACACAGCGCTTTTACGTCAGGCCGCGCTTCATGCCGCTCGCCCATTGCCTGCGAGAGCCTGTCCGGGGCATAGAGCTTCCCCTCCCGCTTCAGCCGTCCGATTTCGGCAAGGCAGGCGTCGACTTCTTCCGCAGTCACGCTGCCGCCAAAGTCGCCCAGGATCCGTTCCCTGACGCTTTCATCGGGCAGCGTCTCGCAAAGCCTGATCGCTTCCGCCGAGATCCCGTCGGTCACGTGGATGGACCCTGAGTACACGTCAAGGGTGATGTCGTAGCCGCCGAGGCTGTACTGATGGATCATAATCTCCCAAAAACGCCGCCTGCGTCAAGGCAGGCGGCATCTGTCCGACAGGTATTGGCGGCCAGGTCTATTTCCCGTCCCTGTTTTCGCAGGCCTGGTTCGCGACGCCGCAGGATGTCTTGCAGGCCGACTGGCAGGAAGTCTGGCACTCGCCGCAGCCGCCGTTTTTCAGGCTCGCGGCCAGGTCCCGCGTCTTCAGCGTGGTGATCTTCATTGGCGGATCTCCTTCTTTGACAGTCCAGCCGCATTCTATCGGCCTGAGCCCTCCCTGTCAAGCGGCCGGCCTGCTGTATGCAGGCCGGCTTCCCTCCCCGTGCCGGAAAGCCGGCTCCTCACCGCGGGTTTGATTCGCCGCGGCCGCCATGCTACAATCGCGCAGAGAAAGCCGGAGGTGGAGAAACAGTGGATTCCTTCACGTTTTACAATCCGACGCACTTTGTTTTCGGCAGGGACGCCGAAACGAAGGCCGGCGAGTGCGCGCGGGAAGCGGGCGTACGCCGTGTCCTGATCGTGTACGGGCAGGGCTCCGTGGAAAGGTCCGGCCTGCTTGGCAAGGTCTGCGCCTCCCTCAGCGGAAGCGGGATCGCCTTTGATTTGCTCGGCGGGGTCCAGCCCAACCCTCTTGACGGACCCGTCCGCAAAGGGATCGGCCTGGCTCGCGGGGGAGGGACGGACGCGGTGATGGGCCTGGGAGGCGCAAGCGCCCTCGACACGGCGAAGGCCATCGCGGTCGGCGCGCCCTACCGGGGCGATTTTTGGGATTTTTTTGCGGGAAAGGCCCGGCCGGAAAAAGCGCTGAAGATCATCGCGGTCCCGACGATCTCCGCCGCGGGGAGCGAAAGCAGCAACAGCAGCGTGATTACCAACGGGGAACTCACCCTCAAGCGCGGCCTCAGGAGCGAACTGATCAAGCCGCAGCTTGCGCTGATGAACCCCGCGCTCACCTTTTCGGTGCCGGCGGAACAGAAGGCGTACGGCGCCGCAGATATCATGGCGCATATCTTCGAAAGGTACTTCAGCCGCACCGAGGACGTCGCCCTGACCGACGAACTGTGCGAGGGCATGCTGAGGCTTGTCCTCAGGGCCGCGCCGCTGGCGCTCAAAGACCCGGAGGGCTATGCGGCGCACGCCGACCTGATGTGGGCTGGCGCCCTGGCGCACAACGACACGCTCAGCACGGGACGCCAGCAGGACTGGAGCAGCCATGCCCTGTCCCATGTGATCTCGGCGTGTTTCGGCGCCCCGCACGGAGGCGCGCTCGCCGTGCTTTTCCCCTGCTGGATGGAATATCAGCTGGAAGCGGACGTGCAGCGTTTTGTCCAGTTCGCCGTGCGCGTCATGGGAGTGGCGATGGATTTCAGGGACCCGAACGGGACGGCCCTGCGGGGGATCGCCGCGCTGCGGAGTTTCTACGGCTCCCTGGGCCTGCCCGCCTCATTGAGGGCCTTTGGCGTGGCGGAGGGGGACCTGGGGATGCTTGCGGACGGGGTCATCTACAACAGCGAAGGAAAAGTCGGGTTTTTCCGCCCGCTTTCCAAAGCCGACGTGCTTGAGATCTATCGGCTGGCGATGGGATGATCAGCCGCTCCCCTTCCTGCGCAGCCGGGAAAAAAAGCGCTTCAGCAGGGCGGAAGCCTCCTCTTCCAGCACGCCGCCGGTACAGCGGACGCGATGGCTGAACGCGGGGTCCATCGGCAGGGCGTACACGCTGCCGCAGCAGCCGTACCTGCTGTCGAACGCGCCGAACACGCAGGCCTCCAGCCCGGCCATGATCATCGCGCCGGCGCACATGGGACAGGGCTCAAGCGTGACGTACATGGTGCACCCCGAAAGACGCCGTGTGCCAAGGACGGCGCAGGCTTCTTCCAGCGCGATCATCTCCGCGTGGCCGAACGGGCCGCGGCCGGTTTCCCGCCGGTTGTGCGCGCGTGCGATCACGCGCTCTCCCAGGGTCACGACGGCGCCCACCGGGACTTCCCCATCCGACAGGGCTGCTTCCCTGAGCGCCTCGCGCATCAACTCTTCGTCGGTCATGGTCATCCCCCCCTGCCGATGCCCCATCATAGCACACGAACGCCCGTGGAAGAGAGGACAGCATGGAAACGCACACGCTCACAACCATCGCAAAACGGCGAAGCCACAGAAAATACCTGCCGGACCAGCTTTCCGAGGTGCAGCTTGAGGCCCTCATCCAGGCCGCGCTGCAGTCCCCCTCGGCCGTCAACCGCCAGCCCTGGCATTTCTCCGTCGTGCAGGATCAGGAACTGCTCAGCGTTCTCAACCGGGCCGTGTGGGAAGCCGTCTCTGAAAAGGACCCTTCCCAGCGCGGCCCGCGCTTCAGCGACCCTGACTTTCACGTATTCTACCATGCCCCGACCGTCATCTTCCTGTCGGCGCCGCCTTCCCATTACGCGCCGATCGATTGCGGAATCGCCGTTGAGAACATCGTTCTGGCGGCGGAGAGCCTGGGGCTGGGCAGCGTGATCCTCGGCATGCCGGGGGAAGCCTTTGCGGGGAAAAGAAAAGAGGAGCTGGAGAGATCCCTCCGCTTTCCCGTGGGCTCCGTCTTCCAGATCGCTGTCGCGCTCGGGGTCCCCGATGACGACAAGCCCCCTCATCCGGTCGGCCCGGACAAGGTCAGCTTCCTGCGCTGATCCCTTCAGTCGCCTGCCGGCGGGCAGACAAGGCCTGCGCCGGGGCGCAGATCCCGGAGGAAGATATGCGTGTATTGCTCAGAGCGCTTAAGATCGCGCTCGCCGTTGTGTCCCTTTGCGCGGTTTCATTGGCGGCGGCGGAGGTTGGCCTCCCGCCGCTCGCGGGGGTCGTCTTTCTGGATGGGAATGGAAACGGCCTGCGGGACCCGGGCGAGCGCGGCCTGGCAGGCGCGGCGGTGTCGCTCTATAGGAAGGAGCCAGCGGGCGATGAACTGCTGTCCACCGCGGTGACTGACAGCGAAGGCGCTTTCAGCGTTCAGCCGGCCCGGCCGGGCGACCACTGCATCAAAGCGCTTCTGCCTGACGGCTTCGTGTTCACCATGCCCGCCGCAGGCGGAAGCCTGATGCTGCCCGCCATAGGGCGCGCCAGTTCGTCCGCGGGCTTTGCCGTGTCCCCGGGACTGCCGCTGTCCGCGCCGCTTCTTGTCGGCGCGGTCAGGAAACCTTCCTTCATCAACGTGGTCGCCTTCGGTGACGACAACGCGAACGGAGGCCGCTTCAGCAGCGAGCCTCTGCTCAGGGACGTCAGGATCGATCTGCTGTTCGAAATGGACGGCGGGATCCATACGGTCGCGTCCGCAAAGACGGATCGCGAAGGCTTCGCCACCTTCCGCGACCTGTCCCCGGGCACCTACCGCATTGCGGCAACGCTGCCTGACCCCTATATCGTCGGCCCGCTGGGCAGCAAGATCAACCCCTTCTACAATTGCATCAGGCCGGCCGACTCCCCCCACGGCCTCTCCGACCCTTTCCGCGTCCCCTACATGGGAAGCACAGGCCTTGGCGTCGGAGGGGTGCAGACAGGTTCGGCAGCCGGCCGTTTGTGGCTGGACGAGGATATCGATGGCAAAGCCGACAGGGAGGAAACGGGCTTCGCCGGCGCGGAGCTTACGCTGCGCAACGAGGCATTGGGCGTCTCGCGCCTCCTCAGCCCCGGCGCGGACGGATCTTTCGTCTTTGACGCCCTGCAGGCAGGGGAGTATATCCTGACGGCAAGGCTGCCGGAGCAGCTGATGTTCACGCTTCCAGGCGGGGATTCGCTGTTTTTCAACGGTTACAGCCGGGAGGAAAGCACGGTGGTCCGCGTTGTCGCGAAGGAAACCGCGCGCGTCGGGAGCATCGGGGCCATTCCCGTCACGTCCCTTGTGGTCCATGCGTTCCACGACATGAACGTCAACGGTGTCCGTGAGGAAGGAGAGCCCGCTTTTGCCGGCGCTACGTTGGAAGTGCTGTCAGGTGATTCCGTGGCTGCCTCCGCGCTCTCGGACGGAAACGGGGCCGCTTTGATCCCCATCCTGCGCGGAGGCGAGGTCAGGATCCGCTGCACCCTTCCGGACCGGCAGGTCTTTTCTGTGGAGGGCGGCCCGGGCGGCAACGCCTTCTCCTCGCTGCTGGCCGTTTCAGCCGTCACGGTTGAACGCGCCATCGGGCACGGTACGAAGGGCGAGCTGTTCGCCGCAGTCACGCTGCCGGCGGCTGTGGCCGGGACCCTCTTTGAAGACGCGGATATCAGCGGGGCGTATGAAGCGGGCGAGAAGATGCTGCCCGGGTTCATTGTCAAAGCCTGCAGGCCCGACGGCGCCGCAGTGCTGGAGACGGCGACAAACGCCGACGGACGCTATCAGCTGTCCGGTCTGATCCCCGGCCAGTACCTGGTTCGCGTGCTGCTCAGGCCCCCCTATGTGTTCTCCCCCTCTTTCCCGACAGGAGAAGTCATCGGGAACAAGATCGTCAGGCAAATCCCGGAGTACGGCGAAACGGAACTCCTTGCGCTTGCTCCCGGTCAGTCGGCAGTGAACGTGGACGGCGCGCTTTTCCGTTCGGCGGTGATCGAGGGGTACGTCCTCATTGGCAACGGGGCGGACGGCTTTTCCGGGAAAGCCGGTGGTCTGAGGGGCGTGTTCGTGGAGCTCTACGACGAGTATGACGCCCCGGTTTCCGATTATACTGTTGCCAGGACGGACGTGGACGGATACTTTCTGCTCAAGGGCGCCCTCCCCGGCGTCTATTCGCTTCAGTACACGCTCCCGGAGAATGCTGCGTTCTCAAAGCCCCTGATTTCGTCCGGCGTCTTCCAGACGGATCAGTTCAGCGTCGAATCAAGCGCGGAACTCGAGGCGCCCACGCTGTTCGCCGAAAAAACGGGGACGGTCAGCGGCCTTGTCTTTCTTGACGGAGACGACGACGGCCTGTTCGGTGCCGGAGACAGTCCATTGGGCGGGGCGGCGTTCGTCGTGCGCAGCAACGCGGGCGGTCCCATCGTGGAGACGCGCTCCCGTCCCGACGGAACCTACCACCTGGACGGCCTGCGGCCGGGGACCTACACCCTGACGGTCACGGTCCCCGAGGGAATGCTGGTTTCCCACAGCGACTCCTCTCCCGTTCCTCCAACGGTCTCACACACAGCCCAGGCTCCTTTCGAGGTCACGATGGGGATGCTTCTCGGCGACCGGCAGATTGCCGCGGTGTCTTCCGCTTCCCTTTCGGGAACGCTGTACTTTGACGAAAACCTGGACCGGCTCCGTACGGAGGGCGAAATGCCATACCCGGGCGCGGAACTGAGTCTCCGGCACAGGCTGTCGGGGATCGAGTTCACGGCGCTGACCGGCGCAGGCGGGACATACGCCGTCCCGGCGCTTTTTCCCGGCGCCTATGACCTTTCCGTCGCGCTGCCCGGCGATTTTGAGCTGTTCGCCCCAGCCGGCGCCAGGAAGTCGGCAAACCGATGGTCAGCCGGCATTCAGGTTTCGGCCGCCGCTTCAGTCATCGACGCCGGGCTCGTGCAGTTCTGCTCGCTTCACGGCAGCGTCTGGAACCTGGACGGTTCCCAAACGGGGATCGGCGGATTGCCGGTCAGGCTGTATCAGGGAAACGGCACGCTGCCCCTCGTGGAAACGCGAACGGATGAGGATGGATCCTACAGGCTGGATTCCCTCTATCCCGGGCAATACTCGCTGAGCCTTTCGCTGCCCGGGGAATACCGTTTCGCAAGGCCGGCGGACGCGCGCGGGCGCATGAGCCTGATCACCTCAGAGAGCGCCTCGGTCGCGCGTAATCTTGGCCGCTCCGATGTCTTCACGCTGGCCATGGGCGAAAAGAGGGCCGGTCAGGACATCGGCATGGGCTCGATGGGCAAACTCGGCGACATCGCCTGGCTTGACACGGACGGGGACGGCATGCAGGACGCCGGCGAGCCGGGCGTCCCGGGCATTGTCATCCGGCTGTTCCAGTATGGCGCCGCCGTCGCCGAAACGGTGACCGACCCGTACGGACGGTATCTGTTTGACGAGCTCTATCCCGGTTCCTATACGGTCGAGGTGACGATGCACGCGGAGCTTCGCCCCACCATCCGTCAGACAGCCTACCCCCTCGTGGCAAGCGTGCTCAACGAGGCCAAGGGCGTCACGGCGTCTGCAGACAACATCGTGGTGCCCAGCGGCTCCCGCAACCTGAACTGCGATTTCGGCTTCGTCCCCGTCGCCAGGGGCGTCCTTCCGGAGCTGATGCGTAACCTGCCCAAAAAGGACTGGACACCCTATGTCAACGTCGTGCCGTCCAGGTAGCGCGGGCCGGTCCGTGCAGCCGGCGCGGCGGATCCCTTCCCGGTCAAAAGCCCGCGGCTGTCCGCCGCGGGCTTTTGTTCACGATGCGGCCAGGGGCTGGCCGGAGGATCATCATTCCTCCTGCGGTTCAGGAGGCAGTTCCGCGTTGTGGTACACTTCCATCACATCGTCATTGTCTTCAAGCATCTCCAGAAGCTTGCGCACCTTTTGCAGGGTTTCCTCGTCGTCGACGCGCACGGTGGTCAGCGGGATCTTCTGCCTTTGGGCCGACAAAAAGGACAGGCCCTTGCCCTCCAGCGTCTCGCGGACGGCTGAAAAGCCGTTGGGCGTCGTATAGATCTCAAAGGAGTCCTCCGAGCTTTGCACATCCTCCGCCCCCGCGTCCAGGGACAGCATCATGACCGCGTCCTCCTCAAGGCCCGGCTCCCTTTCCACGGCGATGACGCCTTTGTGCTCAAACATATAGCCTACGGAACCTGTCGTCCCGAGCGTTCCGCCGTTTTTGTCAAATATGTGTCTGATCTCGGCCGCGGTCCTGTTGCGGTTGTCGGTGACCACTTCCGCGATGACCGCTACGCCGCCAGGCGCGTAGCCTTCGTAGGTGATCTCCTCATAGGCGACGCTCCCCGCTTCGCCCGCCGCTTTTTTGATGCTGCGGCTGATGTTGTCATTGGGCATATTGTTCGCTTTCGCCTTGGCGATCACGTCCCTGAGCCTTCCGTTGACGGCGGGGTCCCCTCCGCCCTCACGGACGGCCATGGCGATTTCCCGGCCGATCTTGGTGTATACAGCCCCGCGCTCAGCGTCAGCCTTGCCCTTCCTGTGCTTGATGTTCGCCCACTTCGAATGTCCTGACATAGCATTTCCTCCGCGATGCGGTCGGCTTTCGCGGCATTATACATCCGCGTCCCGATGGCGTCAAACGTTCTGCCCGGTCCGCGGCGGCTCTGCGTTCAGCCGACGCAGGCCCTGGCGCGGTCCGGATAATTGGTGATCAGGGCATCCGCGCCGGCCTCGCTCACCCTCTTCATGTCACGTTCGCCGTTGACCGTCCAGGCGTTCACCTTGATCCCGATCCTGTGCGCCCTTTCACACTCATCGTCGACGAAGGACAGTTCCGAAAAATGCGGGTGGATCGCGTCCACGCCGATCCCTCTGGCATAATCCCAGGGGCGCACCATGCAGCAGGCGTACAGAAGGCCGCACAGGGCATGCGGGTCCAGCTGCTTGACTTTCAGCAGGCTGTGGTGATTGAAGGAGGAATACAGGATCCTTTCGGACATTCCCGCCTTTTCCGCCAGGGCGATCACCTTTTCCTCCATCCCCATATAGGGTTTCAGGCTGTTTTTCAGTTCCACGTTTACCTGCAGCCCCGTGGGCCTGAGCAGTTCAAACACCTCTCCGAGCGTGGGGGCCCTCGCGTCCCTGTATTCCGGGTGAAGGACATTGAAGGTGTAGCGCCTGATCTCTGCAAGGGTCATGTCGGCGATGAAGCCTTTCCCGTCGGATACGCGGTCGATTTTCTCGTCGTGGGCGACGAGCAGCTCGCCGTCCTTCGTCAGGTGCACGTCCAGCTCGACGCCGTCGGCGCCAAGCTCCACGGCCAGATGAAAGGCCTCGAGCGTGTTTTCCGGCGCATAGCCTGACGCTCCCCGGTGCGCGAATACCAGTGTCCTCATGTCCGTCTCTCTCCTCTCCGATTTGACCCGCGGCCCGCGCGGCACCCTGGTCCCCGGCTCATCAGGGGTGTGCCGCCGGGCCTCTGAAAACCCTGCTCATCAATGCAAAAAGCCTCCTCAACGGCTGTGCAGGCAAAAGCGCTCCAAAGCCGGCGCAGGCAGGAATCCACCGCCGCGCGTCGAATACTCCCCGTGCCGGCCCATGCAGTGCAGGCAGGCGCGGCGCAAAGGAGCGGGCTTTGATCGACATCGATTGCTTCACCAGGATCCTTGACGAAATTGTCACTGCGCTCCCGCGGGAGCTCTTCAGGGAGCTCAATCTCGGGGTCTGCGTGGCCGAAAAGGAGAAGGCCAAACGGTCGGGCCGCGGCGGCAGGACTTTGTTCGTGCTGGGCGAATACCGCGTCCACCGCGTGCTGGGCCGCGGCATCCTTTTGTACTACGGCTCCTTTGCGAAGGTTTTCCCCTTCCTTGATAATGAAGCCGAAGCCCGCGCGGAAATCGGCTCGGTGCTCAGACACGAGCTGACGCATCACCTTGAGTCGCTCGCCGGGTCGCGGGACCTCGAGATCGCCGACGCGAAACGGCTCATGGAGTAGTTCGCCCTGCGGCGCCGGCCGCGGCTCAGTACCACGTCTGGCAGAAGACGTTCACATACCAGTTTTCCTGATGCAGCCGGTACTGGAAGATATCGGGCTCCAGCTGCTCCTCTTCGGGCAGCGGCCTCATGTTTCGTTCGGGGTCGGGGGAAAACGCGTCGTAGAGGTAACTGTACCGCTTGATGCGGCTGGACACGTTCCCTTCGACGGTGCTGATGCGGTACAGACCGTCCTGAAGGCGCAGCGTGTCCGTGACCAGCCCGACATGGATGGTCGCGTAACCGTCGCGCTTTCCGTAGATGACGAGGTATCCGGGTCTGGGCACGCGCCCGACGCGATCCATGTTGGTGTATCCCCTCAGCAGTTTGAGGACGTCGGCCTCCCGCACGGCGAAAGGGTTTCCGTCCGCCTGCAGCGTGCTTTCACGCCAGTACTCCATCGGGATACCGGCCTTGTCCAGCGCGTAGCTGACAAACGCGCCGCACCAGCCAAATTCGCTCTTCGTCCCGCAGTACCATTTCGTATACTTGTTTGAACGGGCGATGGCCTTGCCCCGGGACGCTTCCCACTCCCCGAGCGCAAGCGCGACTCCCCGGCCCACCGCGTCCGGGACGGGATTGTCCAGCACCGTCACGGAATAGGCCGCGGCGGCGCCTTCCCCGGACAGGAACCTCACGCTTGTCTCGCCGGCCGAGTATGCGGTCACCAGGCCATCCTGATCGACCCCGGCGATCAGGGGGCTGTCGCTTGACCAGAGGCCCGCGGACTCCTGGGATAAAACGGCGCTCCGCCCGACGGCCAGGGTCAGGCCCGCGGTTTTTTCAAGCGCCCCGGCGCATGCGGTCCACAGCGCAAGCGCGGCCAGGACTGCGGCTGCCGCGCGCAGGGCGGCGCGGCGCGGCCTATCTCGCCCTCCGGTATACTTTGAAGGAATGCGGAGCCTGCCTGAGCCTGAGGTTCCTTTGCTGTCCATCATGCCCTCCCGTTCCATCAGGTTCTTCGGCCCCCTGTACGGCCATGGCTGGTTTCCCGGCTTTCCTGAGGTTCCTCGTCCCGTCGATGACCAGGCTGCCGAAGCCCAGGATGATCGACAGATAGTACGTGATGAAGCGCCAGACGAACAGGGCGGCAAAAATGGTGTTCTGGTTGAAAAAATTTGAGAAAAACAGGTAAAACCCGCCCTCCTGCGCGCCGCTGGCGCCGGGAAGCGGGGTGAAGGACACGGCGATGAAGAGCATCAGCTGGACGGTCAGCAGGTCTGCGTACGGCGCGCGGTCAAGGCCGAAGCCCCGGTAGACAAAATACACGGCGCTCATCAGCGCGGTCACCTGGGCGAGCGCGAGAAAAAAGAGCGCGGCCAGTTGCCCCGGATGCTTCGTCACGAAGTCGACGCTGTCATGAAAGTCAAGCAGGGCGGCGTCCCAGCGGGATGATGTGGCTGCCCTGTCCTTGACCAGTTTGAGCCTGAAGGCCAGGTCGACGCAGAAAATGATGATCGCCCGGACGATGTTGCGGCTGATGACCAGCAGGATGACTGCCACGACCGTGATGCCGTTGAAAAAAAAACCTGCCCTGA
>CAZLYF010000068.1:10731-16124 GCA_964563725.1 uncultured Oscillospiraceae bacterium | reverse complement strand
ACCCCGGACGAGGACGCGGCGGCGAAGGCGCGCAGGATCATCGAAGGCATTGCCAAGGATGTCGAAGCCGGGGAAGTGTATCAGGGCAAGGTCGTCCGCATCCTCAGCACAATGGGCGCCTTCGTCGAGCTCCTGCCAGGCAAGGACGGACTCCTTCATATTTCCAAGCTTTCCAACGAAAGGGTCGAAAAAGTCGAGGATGTCCTGAAAATCGGGGACGCCATTGAGGTGAAGGTGTCGGAGATCGACTCACAGGGCCGCGTCAATCTGATCCGCAACGACATCGTCTATGAGAGGAAGGCGCCGGACCGCCCCGGGCAGGGCGCTTTCCATGGCCGCCCTCCCCGCCGCGACGGAAGACCGGGAAACGAACGCCGTTGAGGCGCGATCTGCAGGACAGGGGGAACCTGCGGGTTCCTCCTGTTTTTGAGGGATGAGATGATCGAAACTGTCAGGCTCGGCAACGGGCTGACCGTGGTCTTCGAGCGTCTTGCGCACCTGAAGTCCGCGGCCGCGGGCGTATGGGTCAAGGCGGGCTCGATGCTCGAAACGAGTGGAGAAAACGGGCTCTCCCACCTGATGGAGCACATGGCTTTCAAGGGGACGACGAAGCGGAGCGCCAGGGAACTGGCGGAACTGACTGACGCCCTCGGCGGTCATCTGAACGCGGCGACCAGCAAGCTGTGCACGTCCTTTTACGCGAAAGTGACGGACGCGGACCTCCCCCTGGCGATCGACCTGCTGGCAGATCTTGTGATGCATCCCTTGATGCGCAGGGAGGATCTGGAAAAAGAGAAGAACGTCGTGCTCGAGGAGATCGCGATGGCCGAGGATTCCCCCGAGGACGTGGCGGACGACCTGATCAACGAGGCCATGTATTCCGGTCAGTCCCTCGCCATGACGGTCCTCGGCAAAAAAGAGGAGATCGCGGCCTATACGAGCGAAAGCCTGTTCCGTTTTTACGAAAAGTTTTATACGCCCGCCAACACCGTGGTCGCCGTGGCGGGACGTTTTGAAAGACAGCAGCTGATGGACTCCCTGCAGTCCGCTTTCGGCCCGTGGAGGGGAGAAAATGAACTGACCTACACGAAAAACGTCCCCAACGAGACCTGTCTGAACCTCTTTCGGGACAAAAACGGCGAACAGGTCCACTGCTTCGCGGGGTACGCGGGGATTTCCAGCGACCATGAGGACATCCATGCGATGATGGTGCTCAGCGGCATCCTCGGCGGGGGGGTCTCGTCCCGCCTTTTCCAGCGCATCCGGGAGGAGCAGGGGTTGGTGTACAACATCTATACCAGCCCATCCTATTATCCCACCTGCGGGGATTTCATGGTCTACGCCGCGTCTTCGCCCAGGAATCTCAGGAAGGTGATGGGGCAGATCGACGAGGAACTGGAGAAGCTTCTGTGCGCCGGGATCACGGAAAAGGAGCTGATGTACGCAAAAGCGCAGCTGAAGACCGGCTTCGTGCTCGCGCAGGAAAGCGCGTACCGCCGGATGACGGACCTGGGCTTGAACATGCTCATCCATCGGAAGGTCGTCACCGCGGCAAAAACGCTCAGGAAGATCGACCGTGTCTCCCGCGAGGACGTCGACCGCCTGTCGAACGCTGTGCTGACAGGCCGCCGGAGCCTCGCGGTGGTAGGGAAAAACCCCGAACGGTATTTGCGTTACTTCAAATAAAAACCTGCTTCGGAGGACGGTATGGACAGGCTCGAGGAAATATTTGAGCGGCAGAAGGCATTCAACGAGGACCTGATCGCGGCCAGGGGACTGTCCGGCATCGGCAGCGGGGAATGGATCCAGAAATATACGCTGGCTATGCTCAGTGAAATGGCCGAGCTGCTTGACGAAGTGAATTTCAAGTGGTGGAAGAACCCCAAGGCTTTGGACAGCCGCGCTGTCAAGGAAGAACTTGTCGACATCCTCCATTTCTACGTGAGCATGTGCCTGAAGGCCGGAATGGACGCGGACGAGCTCCACAGCCTCTACATGGAAAAAAACCGGGAAAACTTCAGGCGCCAGATGGGCTTGAGCGGCAAGCCCGGATACGCGCTCCCGACGGATCCGCCGGCGCGCTGAGCGGCCGCGGCGCCGCAGGTCGACTTGTATCATTTATGTTGCGGATTGTTTCAATCTTGCAACGTTTTTCTTTTTGACGTACACTGGCGAAGGAGGCGATCGATATGCTGCGCAGGATATTCGGGTACTTGCTCTTGTCTTTCGCGCTGTGCGCGGCCTGCGGCGCAGGCGCAGGCGTCACGGCGGAGCTGGTCTATCATCGGGAGGAAACCGCTGGCAGCTTCGTTCAGTATCCGCAGGTCACGGGGATGGGCAACCTCTTCGTACAGGATACCGTCAACCGGACGATCCTCGAAAAAGGCAGGATCCGGGAACACCTCCTGACGCTCGCCTCCCTGATGGATCCCGGCTCCATGGGGATCGAGGTGAACGCGGAAGCCCATGTGTTCGAAGGCAGCGGCGGGGAAGCCGTCCTGTCCGTCCTGATCAGCGCGGAGGGCAGGATGCCGGGCGGGAGGCCCGGCAGCGCGTCATCCGCGATGCTCTTCAGCCTGTCAAGCGGGGAGCTGCTCACAGCGTCGGTCTTGTTCAATGACTCCGACGAGGCCGCGGACAGCCTGTCCGGATATATCCGCGAACAGCTCCTCGACGAAATCTCGGACTATGCCAATGCCGAGGGACTCCTTCCGCTCCCGATGGACAACGTTTTTTTGGACGATGCGGGCATCACGTTCTGCTACCCCGCTGAGCGCTTCTCGTTCCTCTCCGGCAGGAGCGGGGCGATCAATTTTCGCTTTTACGAGATGGAGGGCCTCCTTGCCCTGTCGCCGGATTCCCTGCTCGCGCAGCTGGGGCTTGGCACGGGCAGGCTGTCGGGGCCGGAGGCCGCCGCAGGCATCCGCGCTGCCTGTGAAGAGGGCCGGCTGCCGGGCATACCGGCTTCCATCGGTGACGCGCTGTCAGAATGCGCCCGGCGCTATGGCCAGACGATGGATCCGGAATACTTTCCGGACGGGGCCAAATACCAGATGGAAAGCGCCGCGTTCAGAGGGACCTGGCTGATTGCCGGGGAAGAGGAAGGGACGACCGTCGAGGGGATCCTGAGCGGAAGGATGGACCTGTCCGGCATTGTCACCGGGCAGAGCGCGGCGGGGGACTACCGTGCCCTGCTGGGGGAGCCCCGGTCATCGCTTCCGCTTGGCGCCGAGGCGGCGGAAGCGTACGGATTGCCCGAGGGGCTGCTTGAATCCTATACGTTCGGACACAACCGCCTGACGTTTTCAACGGACGCAGATCAGATCGTCAGGGCCGTCTGGATCCTGACGGAACAGCCGTAGATCGGAGGTAGGCTTGCCGGCAGCTTCAGAGCGCAGGACAACGGCCCAGACCCCTCGGTCGACAGACCGGGGAAGCGCGTTCCTTTTGCCTCTGGGGATCGTCTGCCTCGCGCTGGGGAGCGGGATGATCCTTGGGCTGACACAGCAGACGGCGGGGGCATCACTGCGTATCCTCAAATACATGGCACGTGGCATGGGCGGCGCGCTGGCTCCTGCAGCCCCGCTTTATATTGTCTGGTTCGGAGGGCTGCTGTGCATTTCCGCCCGGCGCCGCGTCAGCTTCAGGGCTTTTGCAGCTTCCCTGCTGTCCGCCCTGTGCCTTCTTGCCTTCCTGACCCTGATCACCTACGTTTCCGGTTTCGGGTCCTTGCTTGACAAGGTCCACAGCATCAATACCTATGATCACCCGGTCGCCGACCCCGGCGGTTTCGCCGAATACCTTTCATGCGCTTACCAGAGCTATTACGGCAAGCTCGAACCCCTCCCGGGCGGCGGAGCGTTCGGGATGCTCCTTGCCTACCCTGTCTGGAAAATGCTCGGTCCGGCAGGCGGCGCCGTATTGATGGCTTTCGCCACCCTTGGGTCGCTGTTTTTCACGCTGGGCGTCAATCCTGTCAGGCTGCTGCAGAAGGCCGGCGAACGCAGGGGAGAACGAAGAGCGCGCAAGCTGTCAGAAACGCCGGCCGCTGCCGGGCAGAGCGCCGAAACCGGCAGCACGGATGCAACTGAGGCGCAAGGCAGGGATGACGGCATGCCGGCAGCTGTCCTTTCGTACGGTGCCGGGAGATCCATACCGGCTGCCGCAGCGCTGGCGGGAGAGGCATCCGCGCTCCGTGCTGGGGGCATCCCGGAGGCCGGTCCGATGCGCACGGACAAACAGCCCGTAGACGGGTTTCGCGCATCCGGGAGAGACCTCTGCGACTGGTTCGGGGACAGTGGCGTCCCGGAGGAAGCACCGCAGGAAGGGAAGCTGCAGCCGGCGCGGGGAAACGACTGCCCTGTTGAAACCTTTGCGAAGGCTGCCCCTCCGCCAACGGCCGCGCCTCCTGCCGAAAACGGGAGGGCTGCGGACGCCTTGCGCCCTGCTGCCCCGCCTCCTCACGCGGAGCGTTCTGAGCGCGGCAAGCTGCCATCCCCGACAGAGGTGAAAGGAACGTCTGCCCTCAGCGCGCCTGGAGCGCTGCGCGGCGGGCGGGAAGAGGAGAACAACCCTCCACAGGCAGCCGTCAAGGCTGACGTGCGCGGGGCAGGCGCGGCCGAACGGGATGAGGGCAGACCCGAAAAAACTGTTTCGCGGGAACAGCCGGCGCAAACGGCGGCCGTCGGCCCTTCCGCCGGCAGGTCAGCGGGTAGCCTGGCGCAGACGCCCGCGCGTGAGGTCACGACCGCCGCGGCCGTTCCCCTGACAGGCGAAAGGATCCCGGTCGCCCGCAGGACCAGTCTGCCTGCAGGCACGGAAACGAGGCTCGACGGGACTCCGGCGCAAAAAGCTGAACCAAAGCAGATGCGCCTGCCCATCACGGACTATGACCGGCCGCCCGTCAGGCTGCTCTCCGTTCCGGAAAGCAGCGTACAGGCCGACACGACGGAGGAGGATGCGTGCCGCGCCGAGAGACTTCTGCAGACGCTGGCCAGTTTCAACATCCCCGCGCAGGTCCAGCAGATCACCCACGGGCCTGCGATCACGCGCTTCGCCGTGAGGCTGGCGGAAGGCGTGAACGTGAACAGGCTGCGCAATGTGATGGACAACATCGCCGTGGAACTTCTGGCAAAAAGCCCGATCAGGGCGGAGATCCCCATACCGGGCACGCCGTTGATCGGCATCGAGGTGTCCAATGAGCGCGCGACCAAGGTGTATCTGTCCGAGGTGCTCAACTCCGCCAGGATGCGGGAGGTCATGTCGCCGACGATGGTCGCGCTGGGAAAGGACATCACCGGCGCGCCTGTCCTCTTTGAACTGATGGATATGCCCCACCTGCTCATCGCCGGCGCGACGGGCAGCGGAAAGTCCGTCTGCATCAACAGCATCAT
>CAZLYF010000068.1:7358-10721 GCA_964563725.1 uncultured Oscillospiraceae bacterium | reverse complement strand
ACGAGCCTTCTGTACCGCTCCACGCCCGACGAAGTGCGCCTGATCCTCGTCGACCCGAAATTTGTGGAGCTGCAGCCCTACAACGATGTCCCCCACCTGCTCCTCCCGGTCGTGACCGACCCGAAAAAAGCTGTCGCCGCGCTGGACTGGGTCTGTCAGGAAATGGACGAAAGGTACCGGAAACTGCAGGAGTGCGGCGCGAGAAACATCGACGCGTACAACAAGAAGATCGCGCAGGAAGATTTCCCGCTGCCGAAGATCATCCTGGTCGTCGACGAAATGGGGGACCTGATGGCGACCTGCGGGAAAGCGATCGATGAGCATGTCAAGCGCATCACGGCCAAGGCGAGGGCAGCAGGCATCTGCCTGATCCTCGCTACCCAGCGTCCCTCGGTGGATGTGATCACAGGGGTCATCAAGGCGAATATCCCCAGCCGCATCGCGTTCCAGGTCAGTTCCCTGGTCGACAGCAGGACCATCCTTGACATGCCCGGCGCGGAAAAACTCCTTGGGCTGGGCGACATGCTGTACCTCCCGAGAAACCTGTCGTCACCCAAGCGGGTGCAGGGCTGCTTCATCAGCGACCATGACGTGCAGCAGGTGACAGAATATGTGAAAAGCAGGAACCAGGCCCAGTACAACGTCGATATCATCGAGCACCTGGGAAGGGAGGAGAAGCCTGAGGAAGCGCGGCTTCCGGAGGATGACTCGGACAGCGGCGTCTTCGACGAACTGCTTCCCAAGGCCATCGAAATGGCCGTGGAAGCGGGGCAAATGTCCATCAGCATGCTGCAGCGCGTGCTCAGGGTGGGGTACGGACGCGCGGGCCGCCTGATCGACGAAATGGAAAAACGCGGGGTCATCAGCGGAAACGAAGGGACAAAACCAAGGAAAACGCTGATCACCCGGGAAGAGTACGGCAGTTTTGACGACGAAAGAACAGGGTGAGAGGAGAGAAGGCGGAGCGCGTTCGACAAATTTTTAACAAACCAGCCCGCCGCCTTGACCGCAGGCCATTCAGATGGTAGTATTTCCCGGAATTGTCCGGGCATCGCGCCGCGGGCAAACGAAGCAAGGACGGACGGGGAACCTTGGTCGAATGGGTGGACACCCTGGAAGGGGTAAGAAGGCCTGCAGTTGTCTGCCTGGGCTTTTTTGATGGCGTTCATCGCGGCCATGTCGAACTTATCCGGGCGGCGAAGGCGGTTTCGTCCCTGAACGGCTGGCTTGTCTGCGCCCATACCTATGACCGTTCCCCCTTCGCGCTTGTCTTTCCCGGCTCCGCGGTCCCGGAATTGACGGACCTTGGGGAAAAATGCGGTCTGCTTGAGGCGGCCGGAGTGGATTTTGTCGCCGTGAGCCGCTTTGACAAAGACTTGATGACGCTTTCCGGAACGGAGTTCTTCAAACGGATCCTGGTGGACCGCCTGAACGCGAAGCATCTCGTCGCCGGCTTCAACCACCGTTTCGGCTACAGGGGAGATACGGATACCGGCAGGCTCAGGCCCCTGTGCGAGGCTTCCGGTGTCGGGCTGACGGTCGTCCCGCCTGTCGTCAATGCGCGCGGGGACGCGATATCCAGCACGGCGATCCGCGCTGCGATCCTGCGGGGCGAGATCGCGCTTGCAGAGGAAATGCTGGGAAGGCCCTGCACCAAACAGATGCTGCTGCGGGTACGGCAGGCGCCGGGCCCCCAATTTGAGCCACGGGCGGGTATGGAGGATTATTGATGAAAACGCGGGTTGCGGCATGGATCGTCCTTGGGGTCATCACGGTGGTTTCCGGGTTGCTCCTTTCGGCGACGAACGAAGTCACCAAAGGGGTCATCGCCCAGCAGGCTGACGAGCAGGCGGTCGAGTCGCGCAGAAACGTGCTGCAGGGCGCGGACCTGTTTGAGGAGATCCAGCCCGCAGAAGCCTTGGCGGGCCCCCTCTTTGAAGGGAAAATGGACGGGCATGTCCTGGGATACGTGGGCACGATCACGGTGAACGGCTACGGCGGGCCCATCGGGATCACAGCGGGGGTCGATCCGGACGGCGTGATCACAGGGGTCGATGTGGGCGGTCCCGGTTTCGCGGAAACCGCCGGCCTGGGCGCGAAGGCAAAGGACAATGCGTTCAAAACGCAGTTCATCGGCAAACAGACGCCCCTGAAGGTGGTCAAGACAGGGGAAGAACAGGGTTCATCCACGATCGACGCGATCACGGCGGCGACCATCACCTCCCGCGCCGTGACAAGCGGCGTCAACAAGATCGCCGCGAGCGTATTCGCCCTTCTTCATCCGGAAGCGGACGGGGGACCGCAGGCGGAGGGGACCACGTACACCGCGTCAGAACCGGGCTACGGCGGGCCGGTCGCAGTCTTCGTCACCGTGAAGGACGATGGGACGATCACCGGGCTCCGCGTCGGGGACGATCAGTTCAAAGAGACCGCCGGACTGGGAGAACTGGCCTATGAACCCGCCTTCACAAACCAGTTCATCGGCAGGGTGATTCCTCTTGAGCAGGGAGACATCGACGCCATCGCTGGCGCCACCATCACGACAAAGGCGGTCGTCAACGCGGTCAACAGAGCGTATGAAAGCAAAAACGTATACGAATCCGCCGCTCCCGCGCCGGAAGGCGTTACCTACACGGCGTCCGAAAAAGGCTATGCCGGCCCTGTTACAGTATTCGTCACCGTGAAGGACGACGGCACGATCACCGGTCTCACCATCGGTGACGAGCGTTTCAACGAAACCGCGGGCCTGGGCGAGATGGCCCTGGAGAAGGAATTTGCCGGCCAGTTCATCGGGAAGGTCCTGCCGATCTCCCTTGACGGCATCGACGCCCTCTCCGGCGCCACGGTCACCTCACAGGCGGTCGTTGACGCAGTCAACAGAGCCTACAGCGAAAAGAATGCCCTCGAAACCGTTTCGCCGACGATTGACGCGAGCGCCTCGCCCGCTGCTTCGGCCACGACCGCGGCAATGGCTGCGACGGAGGCCCCGGCCGGCGTCACGGCCTCGGCGCAGGGCTTTGCGGGGCCGGTGGCGGTAACGGTCGCCTTTGACGGAAACGGCCTGATCACGTCCCTGGCGGTGGGCGACGCGGCGTTCGCGGAGACGCCGGGGATCGGCACGCAGGCACAGGAAGAAGGCTTCACGTCCCAGTTCATCGGGAAGAAAGCGCCGCTGGGAGCGGGCGACATCGATATGATCGCCGGCGCGACCTACACCAGCGAAGCGGTGCTCAAGGCGGTCAACCTGGCCTGGGAAGCGCAGGCCGGGGCGCAGGAGCAAAAGGAAGAGGAAGAAACCGCGCCCGAGCCGGAGGCCCCGGCCGGCGTCACGGCCTCGGCGCAGGGCTTTGCGGGGCCGGTGGC
>CAZLYF010000068.1:2552-7258 GCA_964563725.1 uncultured Oscillospiraceae bacterium | reverse complement strand
CGATATGATCGCCGGCGCGACCTACACCAGCGAAGCGGTGCTCAAGGCGGTCAACAAGGCGTTTGAATTTTTAAGGCCGGGGGCGACAGCGCCTGCCGATAACGCAGCGCCAACTGAACAGCCCGTGCCGTCCGGCGCTCAAGGAACCGGGGAAATGATCAAGGCTTCCTCCGTAGGTTTTCAGGGGCCTGTCGCAGTGACTATTCAATTTGACGATCAAGGCGCAATCACCTTCCTGGCCGTTGGCGACGATGAATTTGCAGAGACGCCGGCCTATGGAGCGAAAGCAAAGGAAGAAAGCTTCACGGCTCAATTCATCGGGAAAACCCCGCCGCTTGCCCTTGCTGACATCGACGCCCTCTCCGGCGCCACGGTCACCTCAAAGGCAGTCGTGGACGCGGTCAACAAGGCCTACAGCGAAAGGAATGCACTCGAAACCGGCGCACCGGGAGCTTCTGTCAGCGCTGAACCTGAGGCAGCGGCGACAGCCGCGACGGTTGCCGCGACGCAAGGACCCGCTCCTGAAGGCGCGCAGCCGCTGTACACAGCTTCTTCGGAAGGCTACGGAGGGCCGGTGGCCGTGACAGTCCGCTTTGACGCGGCTGGCGCGATCGCGTCGCTGACGGTCGGAGACGAAAGCTTCGCGGAAACGCCCGGCCTCGGCGCGAAGGCGAAGGAAGAAGCCTTCACGGCGCAGTTCATCGGAAAGACCCCGCCCCTGGGCTTGGGCGACATTGACGCGATCGCAAGCGCCACGGTCACCAGCGAGGCGGTGCTCAGCGCCGTCAACAAGGCCTGGGAGGAACTCACGGGCAAATGAATTCGCTGCGCTTTTCGATTTCCACAACACAAAGAAAGGCGGGACTGCAGCTTGAGCAAATTCAGCTTTAGAGGCGGGATCCATCCGCTTCGCGAGTGCCACGAAGGGAAGGCGACGACCAGAGAAAAGGCGATCAAAGCCTTTGCTCCGGAGGTGGTCTGCATCCCGATGGACATGCATCTGGGAGCGCCCAGCAAGCCCATTGTCAAAAAAGGCGATCTTGTCAGGATGGGGCAGGTGATCGGCGAACCCGTCGGCGCGCTGGGTCTTCCCGTGCACGCAAGCGTCAGCGGCCAGGTCACTGAGGTGGTCAGCCGCCAGATGCTCAACAAGGGAAAAAGCCTGTGCGTGACCATCAAAAACGACTTTTTAGACAACTGGGTGGAACACGCCGGGATCGGAAGCGTCGAGACCGCGCCCGCGGACAGGATCGTCTCCGCGGTATTCGCGGCAGGCATCTGCGGGCTTGGCGGGGCGTGTTTTCCCACGCACGTCAAGATGACCATCCCGGAGGGGAAAAGCGTTGACACGCTCATCCTCAACGGTTCCGAATGCGAATGCTTCCTGACCTCCGACCATCGCCTGATGCTTGAAACGCCCGGCCGCGTGGTCGACGGGCTACGCGCCGCGATGAGGGCGATGCATGTATCGCGGGGGATCATCGCCATCGAGGACAACAAGAAAGACGCGATCGAGGCCATCCGAAGGGAGGCTGGCGGGCGCGAAGGCGTCGAAGTGGCGGTCCTGAGGACAAAGTATCCGCAGGGCGGAGAAAAGCAACTGATCCAGGCCCTGCTCAGGCGGGAGGTCCCTTCCGGAGGACTTCCTTCGGATGCGCACGCAGTCGTGCTCAACGTGGGGACCGCCGCGGCGATCGCAGACGCGGTGACGGAAGGGAAGGCCCTGGTCAGCCGGATCACTACCGTGGCCGGCTGTGTGCGCGAACCGTCCAACCTGCTTGTCAGGATCGGCACGTCCATTCATGATGCGATCGAAGCCTGCGGCGGCTTAAGCGAAGAGCCCGGAAAGATTTTCGCCGGCGGAAGCATGACGGGGATCTGCGCGCCGGACGACTCGGTTTCCATCACAAAAGCCAACAACGGGATCGTTGTCGTCAATGAAAAAGACGCGGCAGTGAAGGAAGAGACAAACTGCATCCGCTGTTCAAGATGCGTGGAAGCCTGTCCGGTCATGCTCAATCCCTGCAGGCTGCGGGAGCTGTGCGACCTTCAAAAGCTGGACGCGGCGCAGAAAGCTCATCTCATGGACTGCATCCTCTGCGGCGCCTGCTCCTATGTATGCCCCGCTCACCGCAGGCTCTGCGTGTCATTCAAGAACGCGAAGGAACTGATTGCCGCAAGGGGGAAGAGCCGATGAATCTGCGAGTATCAGCGGGACCGCATTTCCTGGCCAGGGAAACCACGCAGACGGTCATGCTGGACGTCATCATCGCGATGGCGCCCGCCGTAGCCGCCGGGGTCTATCTGTTCGGGCTGCGTGCCGCCTGGGTCCTGGGTATTTCTGTTGCCGCAGCGGTCCTGAGCGAATACCTCTGGCAGAAGCTGATGAAGCGCCCCTTGAGGGTTTCCGATCTTTCGGCGGTCGTTACCGGGCTTCTGGTCGGCCTCAACCTGCCCGCCTCCGCCCCGCTGTGGCTTCCCGTGATCGGCAGCACAGTCGCCATCATTCTGGTCAAGGAACTTTTCGGGGGCATCGGGCACAATTTCATGAACCCTGCCTTGTTCGCCCGCGCTTTCCTGCTCGCTTCGTGGCCGGCCAGGATGACGGTTTTCACATTGCCCGTGCGCACGCTCGGGACCACGTCCGCGCCGTCAAGCGTCGACGCGATCACGGCGGCTACGCCGCTTGCTTCACCCGGCAAGTGGGGCATCTATGACCTGCTGATGGGAAATATCCCCGGCAGCATCGGCGAAGTATGCAAGATCGCGATCCTCATCGGCTTTGTTTACCTGCTGATCGTCAAGACGATCACCTGGCACGCGCCCGTCGTCTTTCTGGCCACTGCCTCCCTCGCGACCTGGCTGCTTGGAGGAGATCCGCTGACTTCCCTGCTGAGCGGCGGCCTGCTGTTTGGCGCAGTCTTCATGGCGACCGACTATACGACAAGCCCGCTCCTTAGGCGCGGGCGCTGCATTTTCGCTCTTGGCTGCGGCATCATCGTCGTCATCATCAGGAAATACGGCAGCTACCCTGAGGGTGTCACCTTCGCCATCCTCCTGATGAACATCCTCACGCCGCTCATCGACCGGTTCACGTCGAGAAGAGTATATGGGGTGGTGAAAACACATGCCTGAAAAGAATGGTCTGCGGGGGGTCTTCCTCAACGGCGTTTTCAATGAGAATCCCGTGTTCCGGCTGGTCCTTGGAACCTGTCCGGTCCTCGCCGTGACGACGAACGCGGTGAACGGTGTCGGAATGGGATTTGCTGCAGCCTTTGTTCTGTTAGGATCCAACGTCGTCATATCGCTCATCAGGAATTTCATCCCCAGCAAGGTGCGCATCCCGTCGTTCATCGTGGTGATCTGCACCTTTGTCACCATGGTGCAGCTGTTCATGCAGGCGTATATCCCTTCCCTGTATGACGCGCTGGGAATATTCCTCCCTCTGATCGTCGTCAACTGCATCATCCTTGCCAGAGCTGAGGCGTTCGCGAGCAAGAACGGGATCCTCGCGTCGGCGGTCGACGGCCTGGGCATGGGCCTGGGTTTCACGCTCGCCATGGTTTTGATCGGATCTGTCAGGGAGCTCGTCGGTAACGGGACGCTGTTCAATCTGCAGGTCATGGCTCCCTCGTATGAGCCGATGCTCCTGCTGATCCTCGCTCCCGGTGGCTTTCTCGTGTACGGCGCTTTCCTGGGCATCATCAACGGCATCGCCGCAGGGCGAAAAACCAGGCGGGAGACGAAGGAGGCTGAAGCGCGATGAGGTTGAGCGATATCGGCATTTTCCTGTTTTTCATCAATTGCGTATTCACCAACAACATCATCTTTTCCCGTTTCCTCGGCAATTGCCCGTACCTGGGGGTTTCAGGAAAGCTTGAGACGGCGACCGGAATGGGCATGGCGGTCACCTTCGTCATCGGTATCGCCTCCCTGTTCACCTATTTGGTGAACACCTATATCCTGGTCCCGCTGTCTCTGGGGTATCTGAATACGATATCGTTCATCCTGGTCATTGCCGCGCTGGTGCAGTTCGTGGAGCTGTTCATGAAAAAGTCCCTGCCCGCGCTCTACAGCGCGCTGGGCATTTATCTTCCGCTGATCACGACGAACTGCGCGGTTCTTGGCATCACGCTGTCGAACATCAGCAGTGGCTTCAACCTGCTTGAATCCGTTCTCAACGGGGTATTCGGAGCGCTCGGCTTTTTTCTGGCGATCGTGCTGATGGCTGGCGTGCGCGAAAGGCTCGAGTCGTCGGACATTCCGTCGAGCTTCAAAGGATTTCCGGTCAGCCTCATCATCGCCGGGATGATGTCGCTCGCGTTCCTTGGCTTTTCCGGCCTGGTCAAATAAGGAGACAGAGCATGAGCATGACGGCGGTTTTGTACGCGGTAGCGCTGATGGGAGGCCTTGGGATCATCTTCGGGCTGGTTTTGACCTTTGCGGCAAAGAAGTTCTCTGTCAAGGAGGACGAACGGGTTCAAAAGGTACGCGAAGCGGTCGCGGGCGCCAATTGCGGCGCCTGCGGATATCCCGGATGCGACGCCTTCGCCCAGGCTGTCGTCAAAGCCGGAGGCGGCCTCGGCGGCGTCCACGAGATCGCTGAGCTTCAGGTCGAAGTCCCGGAGCCGGCCGGGAAGGCCGAGCTGGGCGATGACCCGTCTCGTCCGCACCGGCGCGCACGCCGCGGCGTCTGCCGTGCCGAG
>CAZLYF010000068.1:0-2542 GCA_964563725.1 uncultured Oscillospiraceae bacterium | reverse complement strand
AAGCCCTGGCAGACATCATGGGACAGGCTGCAACAGAGTCCCTCCCGCTGGTAGCGAGGGTCCTGTGCCTTGGCGAGCTGGGCGTTTCCCACCTCCGGTATGAATATGACGGCCCCCAGACCTGTCATGCGGCCGTCCAGCTGTCCGGCGGGCCCAGAAAATGCGTCTACGCCTGCGTCGGTTACGGCGATTGCGTCAGGGTCTGCAAATTCGACGCCATGAAGATCGTCAACGGCCTGGTCGTCATCGACGAAGAGAAATGCACCGCCTGCGGCATGTGCGTCAAGGAGTGCCCGCGGGACGTGATCGAACTGCTGCCGCGTACCGCGACGGTCACCGTGCGCTGCAGAAATCTTGACGGGGCAAGGGAAGCAAGAGAGAGCTGCACGAAAGCCTGCATCGGCTGCAAGCGGTGCGAAAAAGCCTGCAGGTTCGACGCGATCCACGTCGTGAACAACTGCGCCAGGATCGATGTCGACAAATGCACGCGCTGCGGGGAATGCGTCCCCGTCTGCCCCAGCAAATGCATCACGATGCTGGAAACGCAGTGAACGGAGCCTTTCCGACCTTGGGCGCCCGCCTGTGCGCGGGCGCTTTTTTGCGGCTCCGGCGCCCGCGCCGCTCCCGCGCGTTTGTGGTATGATGGCCTGGGCGCGGCCCAACAGGCGCGGCGCTTCAGCATTCCACTGGGAAGGGGGCGGCGGAAAGGCATGCGGGGCGTACTGGGCATCCTTCTCCTCCTGCTCGCCATCGCGTCCGGCTGTATGCCCGCAGCCGCGGAAGACAGGCTCACGGACGACGAACTGACCGGGCTCCTGTACGAGCTTTCGCTGGATGGGGACGCCCAGTCCGAATTTCTGGTCCTTCCCGACGATTACTCACCTCCGGCCGCCGGAGCGGACGGCGTCTTCAGCCTCCTGATCATCGGGGTCGATACGGACAACGATCAGCTGGCGGGGAGAAGCGACACGATGATCCTTGCTTCCCTGGATATCAGGAACGCCAGTCTGAAGATGATCTCCTTCATGCGTGACCTGTACGTCACGATACCGGGAAAAGGGCACAACAAGCTCAATGCGGCGTATGCCTTTGGAGGACCGGATCTGCTTCAAAGGACGCTGGAGCAAAATTTCAGCGTAGAAGCCGACGGCTATCTCGCGGTCAATTTTTCCGCGATGGTCGATCTCATCGATGCCCTTGGAGGGGTCGAGCTCACTGTGGAGGACGATGAACTCAGGCCTCTCAACGGCATCCTCGAATACTACAACTATCTCAGGGACAGGCCCGAACGCGAAGGGAGGCTCGCTTCCGCCGGGACCAGGCTGCTGACGGGCCTGCAGGCCATGTCCTATGCGCGCATCAGGAAGATCGACAGCGACTTCGAGCGGGTCCTCAGACAGCAGCGGGTGATGGAAGCCGTGTTTCGGAAGCTGATGGGGATGGCTCCGGACAGGCTGGCCGACCTCCTCATCCGTCACATGGACAGGGTCAGGACCGACGTCACGATGGCAAGGGGGATCAGCCTGGCGGCGGAAGCCTTCGCGCTGTCCCAGGTCCGCGTCGACGCGTTGAGGATCCCTGTCAAAGGCGCCTATGCCTCCAAGATGATCAGAGGGACCTACTATATCGTTCCCGACCTGAAGAAAAACACTGCGGCGATCAGGGACCTGCTTGCCGGGCAATGAAGGCCGGGTTGCCAATGCCGGGCAAAAAAGATACAATGTTGCTCAAAGAAAACGGGAGGATAGAGAAATGTACCGTGACGTCATCGAGCAGGCGAAAGAGAAGATGGGAAAAACGAAGGAGGTATATCGAAAGGATATGCTTTCGCTGCGCGCGGGCCGGGCCAATCCCCAGCTGCTTGACAGGATCATGGTGGATTACTACGGTGCCCAGACGCCCCTCAACCAGCTTGGGAACATCATGTCGCCCGAGCCAAGGATGCTCACCATCTCGCTGTGGGACCCAAAGTCCATTCCCCTCGTTGAAAAGGCGATCCTCAAGAGCGATCTGGGCCTGAACCCGGCCAACGACGGCAAGATCATCCGCCTGGTCGTACCGGAACTCAACGAGGAGCGCAGAAGGGACCTGAACAAGATCGTCAGAAAAGCCGCCGAGGAATCCAAAGTCGCGCTCAGGGCGATCCGCAGGGAGGCGATGGAGCATATCAAAAAGCTGAAAAAGGACGTCCTCATCACGGAAGACGACCAGCGCAAGGCTGAGGAAGAACTGCAGAAGGTCACCGACGCCGCGGTGAAGGACATCGACAAGCTGGCGGAAGACAAAGAAAAAGAGATCATGGAAGTGTGAACGCGGATCTGGTTATCGGCCGTCCTCTTCCTCAGGCGCTCGAAGCGCTTGCGCGCGAAGGGATCAGTCCCGCTGTCATGTATACCCTGGACCCGCTTGACCGCCGCGGGACGGAAGGCAAGACCCCGCGTGTCGTCGCGGTCAGGGGAGAGACGCTGGTTGTGGCGTACTTCGCCGACAGCAGCCCCCTTCCGCGGGGGGACCCATGACCGATCGGGAGCGCTTGCCCCGC
>CAZLYF010000067.1:0-16392 GCA_964563725.1 uncultured Oscillospiraceae bacterium | reverse complement strand
GGCCCGCGCTGCGGGTGGCGACACTCGGGATCGGCGTCGCGCTCTACGTGGCGATGAACCTGGCCCTGCAGGTACCCTTCTTTGAAAACTATTACCTCGCCCTGGGCTACGTGGCGCTGGCGGTCTTCAGCCATCTGTACGGCCCGGCGGCAGGCGCGGTCGTGGGCGTCGCCGGGTGCGTGCTCCACTGCCTGATCATCAACGGCCTGCGCGGGATGCCGGGCTGGGCGCTGGGCAACCTCTTGATCGGGCTGGGCCTGGGCTGGCTGTTCCCCTTGACGCTCCGGGAGGGACGCTCCGCGCTCAAGGTCGCGCTGGCCGCGGCCGGCGCCGTCGCCCTCTCGGCGGCCGGAATCCTGATTCTCAAGTCCTTCACGGAAGTGGTGCTGTACGCGCAGCCCATGTGGGCCCGCATGGCAAAGAACGTCTACGCCTTTGTGGCGGACAGCGTGGTGCTGCTCATCAGCATCCCGTTTTGCATCGCGTCTGAAAGATTCTTGAAGGGCATCCTGAAGCCCCGCGCCGCGTAGCGACGGGCGCCGCGGGGCGGCCGTACGCAGGAGCGGGCAGGCGGCCCTGACCCGAAGGGAGACTGCATGAACGATTACCATTTCGGCAACCGCCTCTACGCGCTCCGCAAACAGAACAGGCTGTCGCAGGCGGAACTGGGTCAGGCCGTGGGCGTGAGCAACAAATCCGTCTCCAAATGGGAGAACGGGTCCGCGAGGCCCGGCGTGGACGTGATCGCAAAACTGGCCCTGGCCCTGCGCGTGTCGGTGGACGAGCTGCTGAAAAAGGACGCGGACGGCCCCAAAATCAGCCGCATCGTGGTCACGGGCGGCCCCTGCGCGGGCAAGACGACAGCAATGAGCTGGATACAGAACGCGTTCACGCAAAAGGGCTACAGCGTGGTCTTTGTCCCGGAGACCGCGACGGAGCTCATCGCCGGCGGCGCGGCGCCCTGGCTGTGCCGCTCCGCGCGCGGCTTCCAGGCAAGCCTGATGCAGCTGCAGCTTCACAAGGAGCAGGCCTTCTCCAATGTGGCCGGCCTGATGAAAACGGACCGGGCGCTGGTGGTGTGCGACCGCGGGGCGCTGGACAACAGGGCCTACATGGACCCCCTGGATTTCCAGTACGTGCTGCAGGAGCTCGGAACCAACGAGGTGGACCTGCGCGACCACTACGACGCGGTCTTCCACCTGGTCACGGCGGCCAAAGGCGCGGAAGCCTTCTATACCCGGGCCAACAACGCCGCGCGCACGGAGACCCCCGAGGAGGCCGCCGCGCTGGACGACAAGCTGATCGCTGCCTGGACGGGCCATCCCCATCTGCGCGTCGTAGACAACAGCACAAGTTTTGAGAAGAAGATGCTGCGCCTCCTCAAGGAGATCTCCTCCTTCCTGGGCGAGCCCGAACCCATGGAGATCGAGCGCAAGTACCTGATCGCCTACCCGGACCTGAAAAAGCTGGAGAGGATGCCCAACTGCACCCGGGTGGACATCATCCAGACCTACCTGCGCACGGACGACCCGGAGGAGGAGCTGCGCGTACGGCAGAGGGGGGCGGACGGCCACTACATCTACTTCAAGACCCGCAAACGCAAGGCGGGGGACGGCAAACGCGTCGAAGTGGAAACGCGCCTGAGCCAGGACGAATACCTGCGGCTGCTGATGGACGCGGACCCGCAGTGCCGCCAGATCCGAAAGACGCGCTACTGCCTGTCCGCGAACGGCATGTACTACGAGATCGACGTCTATCCCTTCCTGACGGACAAGGCGATCCTGGAGGTCGAGCTGCGCGAGGAGGGGGACAAAGTGGTCATCCCCAGGTTTCTGAAGGTGATCCGGGAAGTGACCGGCGAGGAAGCCTACCTGAACCACTCCCTGGCCAGGCACGGCTTCCCCGGCTGAAAGCGCGCGGCGGGGAGCCCCGCGGGTCATTCCCCGTCGCATGGCCGTCCAGCAGTGTTCTTGCGAAACGGCAGATGCCCGCCACATTTTCCCGCCAGTCCGCTTCCCCGTGGTCCCACGCTTCCGTGACAAACAGGCGGACGCACTGCCTGCGTGCCGCATTGACGCCGCCCGTGAAATCCACCTGCCCTTCCCCGAAACGCAGGTCCCTGTACTTGCCCGGGACTGTTTCCTTCAGGTGCATCGCGACCAGACGGCCTTTCCCTTTGGCGATGTCTTCAAGGACGTCGAAGCCATACTTGCCCGCCGCGTTGGTCAGGTTCCCCAAGTCCGGATACACGCCCAGATAGGGGAAACGACGTGGCTGACGAACCGCATCGCTTTTTCGCCGTATCCATGAAGGGCGTCTCCATCGTTTCAAAGCCCAGCAGCACGCCGTACTTCGCCGCGAAAGCGACGCAGGCAAAAAGGTTGTCCAGAAACATCATTTCGGTGTCCTGGCCGCCCTCCTCAATGTATACGCTGTACCCAGAAAGTCTCCACTCCCCTTGTGCGGGTCTGCGGGTCCCGGCTCCCCAGGGGAAACCGCCTGTGGCAGCGCAGGCATATGGTGCGGCTGTCCAGGCCGACGCTCCTCATTGATTCGATCAGATTGCTTCGCTCAGCGGCAGACCAGTCCAGCCTCGAAGCCGGCCGTCGCTCTCATCCACGCTCCGTTCCAGAATCATAACCACCAGCTAAGTTGGTGGTTTGCATCAGCCCTATATGGATGAGGTTCCGCTAAACCTATGCCAAAGGAGACAAGAATCGTACTTGACAGGGGAGAAAGATGCCTCTAGTATAGCATTGTCTGTGTATTCAAATGGCACATTAAGCGGGAGGTATGACATGAGGAAACCAGTTGCTCTGTTCCTGGCTCTGGTGTTGAGCGTAGCAATCCTGCCAAGCGTCTTTGCTGATGAACCAACCATCACACTTCTCATTCATCCGACACTTTATCTGGCCGCTGGCGGTGACGAAGGCATTGTGAAAGATTTCCAGGCTCAGCACAATTGCACAGTCAATGTGGTAACCGCCACCGACGCAATGAGCAAAGCGATGCTGGATTTCATATCCCAAGGTGGCGCCTATGATGTATTCAATGTTAACGGCCCTGAGTTCACGCCAGAGAATGCGCAGAACTTCCTGGTGCTTGATGACCTGATCGCAGCGGATCCCGGTTATGAGTTTGATGACTTCCTCCAGGGTCCAGTCAACATCTGCCAGTTTGACGGAAAACAGGTCGGCGTCCCTTATCGTATGACACAGTTGCTGCTCTATTACCGGACCGATCTGTTCAACGAAGCCAATCTGACAGTACCGGAAAAGTGGGACCAGGTGTATGAAACTGCAAAAGCCCTCACAAAAGATCAGGACGGCGACGGGAAAGTTGACGTCTACGGATTCGCTCACGCGGGTAAAGGCGAAGAGCTCGCGCATGCCTGGCTAAGCGCTTTTTACGGCATGGGCGGCAAATTCATCGAAGACGGGAACAGGGCTGGCTTCAATTCCGAATCCGGGATCAAGTGCGCCCAGTTGTTCGCTGACATGTACCAGGACGGCATTCTCCCTGAAGACATCTTTGCCTGGGGCCGCGATGACTTCATCGCCGCCATGGCGCAGGGCAGGATCGCTTTCGCGCCGTTCATCGGCGCGTATTACGGCAGGTTCTTCGACGACGTCATCACTCCAGAACAGGTTGGTTTTGCACCTCTGCCTGACGGCGGGGCAAACCGCTCAAACGGCTGGTTTCTCTCAATCAACAAGTTCAGCAAGAATCCCGACCTGGCTTGGGAGCTTCTCAAAGCGCTGACCAACAAGGAAAACGGCCTAAGGGCAGCGCTGGAATGGGCGAACGGACCCACACGCACTTCAATCTATGAATCTGAAGAATACAAGGCGCTCTGGCCACAGGCCGCGGAACTGAAGGTTGCCGCCAACAATATCGTGCGCGACCCATCAACAAGCAACTCGACTTTGATGTTTATGACGATTGCTGAAGAGCTGACGTATGTGATGCAGGGCCAGAAAACGGCGGAGCAGGGCATGAATGACCTGACTGCCCGGATCAACGAGCTGTTTGGTTTCTGATTCGCTGAACAGTTGCGTTATGACCCTGCAATCGATGGAGTGGGGGGCTCTTCAGCCCCTCATTCCATTCGCAAAGAGGCATATCCATTCATCAAGGAGTAGAGATGAGATCCAGCAAGATCGCCCCCTATCTTCTTGTACTGCCGGCGTCGTTTTTCCTGCTGCTCTTTTTGGTGTATCCGTTGCTATACACCACGTACCTGTCATTTTTCAACTTTTCCTATTTCCGCCCCAATATGATGTTTGTCGGAGTCAATAATTTCCTGAAGTTGTTTTCTCAGATCAATTTTAAAAACAGCATCTCCTTCACTTTGCGGTTCACGCTCGTATGCATCACGTTTGAGTTCTTGATCGGGCTTGGTCTCGCGCTGCTGCTTAAGAGGGTGGGTAAAGGAGGCGCCGCGCTCCGGACAGTTGTCATCCTTCCATACATGATCGCCCCGATTGCTGCCGGTCAGATCTGGCGGCTTTTGCTGAATCTGAACTATGGCATCGTCAACCTATTCCTGAATCAGGTGTCCATTCCCTCTGTTAACTGGTTGGCTTCAAACCAGGGCGCTTTCTGGTCGGCGATTATTACGCAGGCGTGGAAATCCATGCCGTTTGTCATGCTGATTCTCCTCGCCGGCCTGAAGGCCATTTCGGAAGATTATTATGAAGCTGCGACTGTGGATGGCGCGAATGGCGTTCAGGCCTTCAGATACATCACGATGCCCTTGCTGATCCCGTCCGCGACGCTGGCACTGGTTTTTGAGACGATATTCAAACTCAGGGTCTTTGACCTGATCATCACGCTGACCGGAGGAGGTCCCGGGACGTCGACGACGCCCCTTGGCGTGATGCTGTACCAGAACTACTTCAAGACCTACGAAGCTGGTTTCGCCAGTTCGATTGCTGTTGTCCTGATCCTGCTGGGCGCGGTTTTCAGTTACCTATATATTGTTCTGCTCAACAAAAGGAAATAAGAGAGAACATGCGAAAACCCGGCAAAATCCAGATTGTTGCAGGTTTCCTGATCATCGGAGTTCTTTTGGTCTGGTCTCTGTTTCCGATCTACTGGAACATTCTGACATCCGTGAAGACACGTTCAGAGATCTTCTCATTCACACCGAAGTTCCTGGTCAAGCCTGACTGGTCAGCCTACGCATCTGCGCTGTCTCCAAAGTCGAACTCGGTCTACAATGAGATGAAAAACAGCGTTATCATCGCGTTTGGCGCAACTTTCATTACGCTGCTGATCAGTTTAATGGCCGCATATTCATTCTCCCGCATGAAATTCAAGATCAGTGGAGCGCTCTGGATCCTCATTCTTGCCACCAGATTACTTCCGCCAATCAGCACGATTATTCCGTTGTTTCTCCTTGGAAGCAGTATGCGCTTGATTGATACGCATGTTTTTTTGATCTGCATTGATGTCGCGCTCAATACGCCCTTCTGCATATGGTTGCTGAAGAGTTTCTTTGATTCTGTTCCGTTTGAGATACAGGAGGCCTCCGTTGTTGACGGATGCTCAACATTTCAATCAGTATGGTATATTTTGATGCCACTTGTAGCGCCAGGTATCGCAACAGCCGCTACGTTCGTATTTGTTCAGGTATGGAATGAATTCACCTTTGCCTATATCTTTTCTGTGATCAATTCAAGGACACTGCCTGTGCTGATCGCTGAAGCCCAGGGAGAGGATGTGTTCCTGTGGCAGGATATGGCGGCGCGTACGACCTTGCAGATGATTCCGGTGCTGCTGTTGGCATTGTACCTGCAAAAACACCTGGTCGGCGGCCTGACTGCCGGCTCTGTGAAAGGATAGCAAAAGATGAAGTACCATTATGACGTGATCGTTCTGGGGGGCGGATGCGCGGGCGTAGCGGCGGCGATCGCAGCCGCAAAAAACGGATCAAAGACCCTATTGGTCGAGCAGGGACCGGGCTTTGGCGGTGATCTGCTGTCCGGCCTGCCGGTTGACGGATGCCTGAACAGCCGGGGGGAATGGATTGTTGGCGGCGTAACCAGGGAGATATTTGATGCACTCAAGGAACGCGGAGGATACATAGGTCCCATTTGTGATTTCAGGGCCTTGTGGGTGGTTTGTGTCGACCACAGGCTCATGCAGTTTGCGATTATGGATGTCCTGAAACGGTATCACGTGGAGTTCCTGCTGTACAGCTTTGCGGATGGTGTTCAGATGAATCAAGGGATCATCCGGGAAGTGAGCGCTGTGAATAAACAGGGGCGCATCGAACTGGTTGCCGATGTGTTCATTGATTGTACGGGCGACGGCGATATTGCCTTCAAGGCTGGCACGCCGTATGAGCAGGGAGATGTTGCGCTTGGCGAATTGCAGCCTGTCTCCCTTGTGTATTCCATGGACAACGTCAATGCGGAGGAATTGCTGGCGTTTGTTAAGGAAAGCCCGGAAAACATCTCAGTGGGGGAATCGGATATCATCCGGCAGGGAAGATCAAACGAAGAATTGGTTGAGGAACTGGTGAAGCAAGGATACGCGAAGGTCTTCTTCGTAAGCAACGGCCCGCTGATGAGAGGCGCCATGGAGAGGGGTCTTATCTCTGAAGCCTCCATCATCGCGACAATACCAAACTCAATTGAGCGGGGTACTGTTAGCATCAACTCAACGCGGGTGCCTATTGATGCGACAAACACAAAAGAGTTGAGCGCGGCGATGTCTGTCCTGTATCAACAGGTTGATCAAGGGATCAGGTTCCTCCAAGAGAACGTGCCCGGATTCCGGAACGCGTTCTTCTCCGGGACCGCTCCGCGCATTGGTATACGCGAGACCAGGAGAATCCTCGGCGATTATATTCTGACCGACGAAGACGTTCTGGAATCAAGGAAAAAGCCTGACGGTATCGCAAAAGGCGGCCATGAATACGACATTCACGGCGCCGGGAGGAAGCATATCCGCAAGCAGCTCCTCAATGGAGGTTCTTATGATATTCCGTATGGCTGCATCGTCCCGCAAAGAGTAGATAATCTGTACATTGCTGGAAGACATTTATCAGCTACTCGTGGCGCGCACAGCACTGCCCGCGTGATGGGCACCTGCATGGCATTGGGTGAAGCTGCGGGCACAGCAGCTGCCCTGTGTGTGTTGGAACATATCCAGCCAAGGCAAATGAACGTAGACAGGTTGAGAGCGCTCCTGAAAGCAAACGGGGCAATTCTGGAGGGCACGTCTTGATTCCTGTCTCCGGTATTTTGGTGCGAACATAAATTTTGTATATGCATTTCCGCTTCGAGTGTGATAAGTTCTGTATGTCATTCATGACATGCCTCCTCTGCTTCCTGTTGTGATTGACAGACTGCTTGATTCTAGCAGAGGAGGCATTTTTCTGCTATATTCCTTTTACTCTCACCAGCGAAGCTGTTGGTTTTCCTGAGCTAAATCCCAAAGCGAAAGGCCCGCGGTTGAGGGATCCAACCGCAGGCCTCCTTGTTACAGGCCCGGCCGCCGTCAGGCGCTCCCGGGCCGGTCCGTCCCGGGCTCAGAGCCCGCCGTAGTCGACCTCCACCGGCATCCGCGTTTCCGCGGACTGCATGACCGCCAGCAGGCCCAGCGTCGCCTCGGCGGCCTCCTTGAGGGTGACGTGGAATTCCTCTCCGGTGGCGAGGCAATCCACAAAGCTGCGGATGCTCTCAAACGCGAAGCCGAAGGGCGCGCCGAAGATATTCGTCTTGACCATGATATCGGGGACGAACATTTTGTCGTCGCCGTACTGCTGCATCAGGGTATGGTTGGAGGCGTCGATGGTGATCATCGCCTTGGTACCAGTGATGGTGAACTTGATGTCGTTCACGCAGGGGTTGGCGTTGGGTGTGATCCAGCCGTTCTCCATCTGCGCGATTTTGCCATTCTCAAACTCGATGGTGGACAGGTACTGGTCCACCACGTCCACCCCGAGGCCCTTGAGGACGCCGCTGCTGCTGACGGCGTAGACCCTCTTCGCGCGGCTGCCCATCAGCCAGTTGAGGCTGTCCAGGCTATGGCTGCCCAGGAACCACAGGATCGAGGACTTCGCGGCCCAGGGGAGCATGTCGGTCGCGACCCACTTGCAGTCGTTGAGGCGGTAATAGGCGCCCTGGACCTCGCCCAGCTTCCCGTCGCGGATGGCCTGCCAGGCGCTGTGGAAAGGCGGGCTCCAACGGTTGTGCAGGTCCACCATGGCCCGCACCCCGTGCTCCCGGACCGCCTTGAGGATGCGGAAGCTGTCTTCGCGGGTGGTGGCGATGGGCTTCTCGATGAGGATGTGCTTGCCGTGCTCGGCGCAGGCGACGGCGGCGTCGGCGTGGGCGAAGTCCGGCGTCACGATGGCGACCGCGTCGATCTCCGGGCAAGCCTTCAGCATCTCCATATAGTCGCCGTAGACCTTGGGGATGCGCTGGCGTTCGGCGACGCCGCGCGCCTTCGCGACGTCCAGGTCGCACACGGCCGCCACTTCGGCCAGGGGATGCGCGTTGTAGATCTTCGCGTGGTTTTCGCCCCAGAGCCCGGCGCCGATGATCGCCATTTTGATTTTTTCCATGGGTCTTCTCCTTTTATGATCGATGGACCCGTCAGCCCTTCACGGAACCGAACGTGAGGCCGCGGATCATGTACTTCTGCACGCTGATGGCAAAAATCAATACCGGCAGCACCGCCAGCGTGCCGGTGGCGGCCATCTCGCCCCATTTGACCCCAGCGACCGTCAGGTAGGCCATGACCGTGGTGGGCACGGTTTTGGCGTTGATGGTCGTCAGGAAGTTCGCGAACACGAACTCGTTCCAGCAGTTCATGATGCAAAAGATCGCCGTGGCGGCCATGCCCGGGACGACGAGGGGCAACACGATCCTCAGAAGGCTCTGCGCGTGCGTGCAGCCGTCCACCCGGGCGGATTCCTCCAGCTCAGCGGGGATGTCCTCAATGAAGCCGCGCATCATCCACATGGTGAAGGGGAGGTTGAAGGACGTGTAGCAGATGATCAGCAGCAGGTAGGTGTCCAGGAGCTTAAGAGGCGATCATAAAATACGGCACGATGATGGCCATCGGCGGAAGGAAGCGCTGCGACAGCACCCAGAAGGCGCGGCTCTCGCGCTTCTTCCATTTGAAGCGCGCGAATCCGTAGGCTGCCAGGGAACCCAGCACCAGGGACACAAGGGTGGATGCGACCGCGATGATCGCGGAGTTCTTGAAATTGATCAGGATGCCTTCGGAGATGATCTTTTCGTAGTTCGCCAGCGTGAACAGGGAAAAATTCGCGGGATCGTAGATGTCCGCCTTATAGCGAAAACTGACGCTGACCATCCAGAGGAAAGGGAAAAGCACGTACGCGCACAGGAGAACGAACGCGACGACCGCGAACACATACGCAAGGGGCTTTTTCCTGCGGTTCATCAGTCGTCGATCCCCTTTCTCTGGAACCTGATCAGCACGGTGCTGACCGCGTTGACGATCACCAGCAGCACGACGGCCACGGCGGCGCCGCGCCCGATGAGGCCGTTGGTGGCGTATACCAGGCGGTAGACGTGCAGGCTCAGGAAGGAGGTGGTGTTGCCCGGCCCGCCCTGGGTAAGGACGAAGGCCGTGTCAAACAGCTTGAGCGCGTCGATGGCGCGCAAAAGGAGCGTCAGGAAGATCAGCTTGCGCATCATGGGGATGGTGACGTTGATCAGGGTGCGGAACCTGGACGCGCCGTCGATCATCGCGGCCTCAAAGGGTTCGGAGGGCAGCGACCGCAGGCCCGCGTAGCTGATCAGCGCCACAAAGGGCATAAACTGCCAGATGTCCACGATGAGGATGGACAGAAACGCAAAATCGTTGGAGAGCCAGGAGATCCGCACGCGGAACAGGGCGTCCGTGAAGTAATTGATCAGCCCGTACTCCGCGTTGAGCATCAGTTTCCACATCTGGCCGGCGATAGTGGGCGTCATGGCCAGCGGGATCATCAGGATGCCGATGACGACGCCCTTGAACTTGAACTCAAAGGCGTTGAGCAGCAGCGCGACAGCGAAGCCGAACACCATTTCGATGGCGGTGGACAGCGCCATGAACTCCAGGCTGATCTGGATCGCGTGCCAGAAATCGCGGTCCCTGCCCGAAAAAAGGCGGGCGTAGTTCCCGATGCCCTGGAACGACGCCCGTTCGAATTTCCATCCGAGCTGGTAGTTGGTGAGGCTGACGACCAGCAGGAAGATCGTCGGCACGATGGACAGCAGCACCAGCACCGTCATCGCCGGAGCGGTGAACTTGAGGTGCGGGTTTCGCTTAAGCCACCCGTTCAGGCCCCTTTCGGGAACAACGATCCGGGCGGATCCCGTCCTGCTCTTTTGCGTCATTGGTCAGCTCCTGCGGGAAGAAGACGGGAACCGCAGGCAGGTCAAAACCGGTGTCCGCGGTCCCCGTCAGCGTCAAATCGGTTTCAATCCGTGCAGAACAGGTTCACAGGCCGAGCAGGTCCTCGATCTCCGCCTGCATGCCCGCGATGGCGGCTTCGACGGTGATGTCGCCGGCCAGGGCGGAACTGCCCCAGGATCCCGCGACTTCGAGGATCTGGTTGATCTGGTCATGCGGCGGGATCCAGGCGAGGCCCTTTTCCACCAGGCCGTTCGCCGACTTCAGGGCTTCGATCTGGGATGGGAAGGAGGGGTTGACCGCGACTAGGTCGGGGTTGGAGAGGTCGGACTCGCGCATGGCGGCGCCGGACTTGGAGACATACTCGGCGGAAGTGGCCTTGCCGCACATGTACACGATGAAGGCCCAGCCCAGCTCCTGCTGTTTGGAGGACTTCGGGATGCCCAGGTTCCAGCCGGCCAGCGCGGCGCCGTCGCCCTTGGGGCCGGTGGGCGTGGGAACGAAGGCAACCTTGTCCCACACCTTGGAGGTCTGTGGGTTGGTGATCTGTCCGGCCAGGGTGGTGGCGTCAAGCCACATCGCCGCTTTGCCGGAGAGGAAGAGGCTCAGCGCTTCCTCGTGCGTGTAGCTGGTGGCGTCCGCGGGGGCGTTCTTCATCAGGTCCACGTAGAACTGCAGCGAGGCAATCGTCTCCGGGGTGTCGCAGGTGACGACGTCCTCGCCCTTGGCCAGGGCCTGCTGGTCCACGAAGCCGCCGCCGAAGTTGTACATCAGGCTCATCCAGCCGGAAGCGAAGTGGATGCCGCGCTGCGCGCGCATCGCGACGCCGTAGAGGCCTTCTTCCTTGCCGTTGAAGAACCTGGCCAGCTCAAGGTACTCGTCCATGGTCTTCGGGGGGGTCTTGCCGTACTTTTCGAACAGGTCTGTGCGGTAGCCCACAAAGCGGGTCTCGCCCGCGATCGGGATGCCGTAGTTGACGCCGCCCGAGCCGGCGATGCCGTTGCGGAACGCGGCCATGATGTCATTGTAGTCGAAGAATGCGGGGGTGATCCCCGCGTTGTTGACGAAGTCCTCCACGGGGATCAGGACTTCCTTGGAGGCGTACTCACTCATCCAGAAGGCGTCCACCATGAACACGTCATAGTTGCCGGCGCCCAGGAAGTCGAGCAGCTGCTTGCTTTTCAGGTTGGTCTCCTCGATGACGTCCCAGACGATCTTGACGCCGGTCAGCGCGGTGAAGGCGTCGCCCATCGTCTTGTAGGCTTCGGAAGCGGGATGCGCGGCCAGCGCGACGGTCACGGTCTTGCCGTCATACTGTTCCTTGATCTTCGCGCCCCAAGCCTCCAGGCTGTCCTCGGCGCCCGCGAAGGCCGTCATGCCAAGGACCAGCGTCAGGGCCAGGGTCATTGCCAACAGTTTCTTCATAGATCCCATGCTCCTTTCGAATATTCCGTTTTTGCCAACGAACAACAGCTGTATCGTACACCGCGGCCAGCCGCTTGTATTTACACGATTCGCCTATTCATGTGCACGATGCTGCTTTTCGGAGCGGGGCCTCGCTACAGGTCCGCGAGCATTTTGACGGATTCCCGGTACTCCGAAGGCGACATGCCAACTTTGGCGCGGAAGAGCCGCGAGAAATAGTGGACGGAGCCGAAGCCCATGATTGCGCTGATCTCGGTGAAGGTGCAGCGGTTCTCGTTGATGAGCTTCTTCGCGCGCTCGATCTTCATGCTGATAAAGCAGCCCATGACGCTCTCGCCCGTGTGCTTTTTGAACACCGCGTGGATGTAGCTCTTGGAGAAAGCGGTCAGGCGCGAAATGTCGTCCATGGAGAGGCGCCGGTCGAGGCGTTCCTTCAGGATCCCCTTGACAGCCTCCGTGATGCAGGCCTCGTTGAAATGCGAGCGTTTCGCCTGCGCGGAGATCACGGGCCCCTCGGGCAGTCCCTCCCCGGTAGGCAGCGCCGTCAGCCCGCGGACGAGGAGGACCAGCAGGATCTCCAGCCGGTTGAGGAACAGCTGTTCCGCGCCGAAGGGGGCCTCCGGTCGAAGCTGCAGGCTCTCCTGCCACTTGAGATTGTAGGGCGGCGCGAACAGCTCGCGGCCTTCGCGGAAGAGCAGGCCGACGGTCTCGCGCTGGGCGTCGTCCAGCGTCAGCCTGCGCCCGCGGAAGGGTTCCGGGTCCAGCTGCCCGCAGACGAAGGACAGGATGCAGGCTTTCCCGCCCGCGTTCGCGGAGAAGATGTTGTGCGCCTCCCACGGCGGGTGCAGGACGGCCTGCCCCTGTTCAAGGGGGATCATCCTGCCGTCCGCGACGCAGACGATCGGGTCCCCGTCGCAGTAGACGAGCTCCCAGAAATCGTGCCGCTCCTGGATGCCCCGGAAGCCGGGGGCGTAGTCGTAGTAATGAAAGCTCACCACCGACCCGACCGTCAGTCTGCGGGCGAGGACGGTATGGCGGTAATCGATCACCACCTCGCGGCCGGGCAGCTCCGCCGTCTCAGGCAAGCCGGGAGCTTCCGCGGGCGCCGCCGCCTTCCGCATCAGACGCGCTCCACCCGGACGGGAACGCCCTTTTCGGCGGACTCCATCACGGCCAGCAGCGAGAGGGAGACGCTCGCGGCCTCCCGCAGGCTGATGTGGAAGGGCTCCCCGCTGAGCAGGCAGTCAAGGAAACTGCGGATGCTTTCAAACGCGAAGCCGCGGCGGCTGCCGAACACGAGGTTGCGCACCAGGACGTCGTGGGTGACCATGCGTTCCCGGTCAGTCACCTGCAAAAGGCTGTGGCTGGAGGCGTCGATATCAAACTTGCCCTCTGTGCACAGCAGGTGGAACTTGAAGTCGTTCGGGTTGGAATTGCCGTTGGGCGTCACCCAGGAGTTTTCCATGTGCGCGACGGCGCCGCAGGGATATTTCAGTGTTGCGAAGTAACTGTCCGCGGCGTCGATGCCAAGCGCCTTCAGCTGTCCTTCGGTCTTGACCGCGTACACCTCCTCCGGATACTCGCCGACGATCCAGCTCACCGTGTCCAGCGAGTGGCTGCCCAGGAACCAGAGGATGGAAGTCTTCGCCGTCCAGGGCAGCAGGTCGGTCGCAACCCAGAGGCAGTCCGTCAGGCGGATGTGGGCGGCGGTGGGTCTGCCGTACCGGCCGCTGTCCACCAGCTGTTTGACGGCGTTGAACGGCGGGTTCCAGCGGTTGTGCAGGTCCACCATGGCGCGCGCGCCGCCCCGCTCGATGGCTTCCAGCATATTGAACACGTCCGCCCGCGTGGTTGCCAGCGGCTTTTCGATGATCATGTGCTTCCCGGCGTTCGCGCAGTCAACGGCGACGGCGGCGTGCAGGTGGTCGGGGGTCACGACCGCGACCGCGTCGCAGCCGCAATGCTTGAGCATATCGCGGTGGTCCGCATAGACCTCCGGGATGCCGTACCTGGCGGCGA
Source organism: uncultured Oscillospiraceae bacterium (assembly GCA_964563725.1). Taxonomy (GTDB): domain Bacteria; phylum Bacillota; class Clostridia; order Christensenellales; family Aristaeellaceae; genus CAZLYF01. The sequence goes on along the minus strand of CAZLYF010000067.1, from coordinate 2,565 downwards.
AGGCCTCGGCGCGCGGCCGGTCAAGGTCGCAGACCGCGACGGTTTCGACAGAGGGGTGTTCGCCGCAGACGCCCGCGTGGGCCTCGCCCCAGGTCCCGGCGCCGACGATCGCCATCCTGATCACGGAATCCTTCATGGCATGTCACCCCGATTCATTTGATATGTTCCATGCTATGAAGCGCCTGCCGCCGTGTCAAGGGCGCAATCAGTCTCCAATACCACCCGGTACGCCGGGGCGTACGCCCGCGCGTAGCGTGGGCTGTGGTGGACGGGCGGGTACCCGAGCAGCCTGTATCCGTCCAGATACGCGCGCACAGCCGAGCCGTCGAAGGGAAGCGCGGCCAGGGCGGCCAGCTTCGCCTCGAAGCCTTCCAGGGTCCCGTTCACGGCCCGCGCGGCGTCCAGGCACAGGCGGTGGACTTCCTCCGTGTCAATCCCCTTCGCCAGGCAGGCGCGCAGGTTCATCCTGCACAGGCCGTTGCCGATCGCTTCAAAAAGCGGCTCGTCCGGGTCCGCCTCCAGGCCGGCCATTTCCTCCCGCAGGCGCTTGAGGCTCTCCCCCATGTCCCTGAGCAGGTGGGCGCTGCCAAACTCGTTCTGGTACACGAGCTTGACAGCGTCCGCGATCTCCATTTCGGGGTATCTGCGGAAATGCGAAAGCAGGACTTCTTCCAGCCTCATCGGTCTCCTTAACGACGGCCAGCGCGCGCAGCGCTCTGGCCTGTGAAGCGGCAGCGGCGCTGCCGTGAAGAAGTTGTGAAGCGCTTCGCGTGAAGAGGTAGGGGAAGCATGTTGGCCTGTGAAGCGGCAGCGATGCTGCCGTGGGGAAGTCGCAAAGCGGCTTTTCCTTGCGCCGCAGGAGCCAAAGCCCCTACGTCTTCACTACCTCTTCACGCGCCGAAGGCGCTCTTCACGCGCGAAGCGCTCTTCACCATTTCTTCACGCGCCGAAGGCGCTCTTCACTACCTCTTCACGCGCCGAAGGCGCTCTTCACTACCTCTTCACGCGCCGAAGGCGCTCTTCACGCGCGAAGCGCTCTTCACCATTTCTTCACGCACCGCAGGCGCACTACATGCGCCTAATGCGCTCCTCAAGCGGTACAAGCCGCGCGCGCTCCAGCGCCATCAGGATCGGCGGGATCAAGGCGATGTGCAGCAGGATGCCGGGGAGCGCGCTGGCGAAGCCGTTGGCCCAGAACAGCGCCAGGGAGAACTGCCTACCGGCCAGGCCGTAGATGGGAAAGCTGACCAGGCCCCAGACAACGCGACCGACGATCATCGCGGCGATCAGCGTCAGGTAGAGGTAGGGGGCCTTCTTCGGGAGCCGCGCGTACAGGAGGCCCGCGACGGCGCCGTAGGCGGCGAGCTCAAAGGCCATCGCCAGCGCCGTGGGCATCAGGGGCGGCAGGCCGAAGAGGAAGGATCGCAGCAGCGGCGCGATGAAGCCGACCGCCAGGCCCGCCAGGGGCCCGCAGACAAAGCCGCACAGCAGCGCGGGGATATGCATGGGGCTCAGCCGGCTGCCGATCTCCGGGATCTGTCCGGTCAGGAAGGGGAGCAGCAGCGCAAGCGCCAGAAACATCGCCGACAGCGTCAGGCGCAGGAGACCGCCCTTGTTCATCAAAAATGGAACCTCCGGTACATATTTCATGTTTTCATTTGAGAGCAAACAAGGCACTCACCCTTCAGGAATCCGTGAACATTACGGCTTAGGAATCGAATCCGGAGCATTATGTTGCCCTCTACAATTATTCATCGCCTCATGACTATTGAATGGATAACACCTGTTTGTATGCAAGAACACTCCGTATCATTTCAGGAAAGGTAATTGCTCAAATCCATCTCCTTGATTCCTGGTATACCAATTTTTGAAAACCTACTCCGATCAGTAACATCAAAGGGTATTGTCGCATCGATACCCATTTTATCGCTAACACCATCGTCAGACGATGGATCTAGCTTATTGCCCATAGCGCGTTGTATGATAAACACATCCCTTGCCGCTTGACACCTTGTTGCAATAGCCCATTCAACATCCGCAAGATCAAATGGATCAATATCCTGGTCAACAACAACAACATGCTTAATTTCCGAACTACTCGCAAAAGCGGCGAACATCGCATTTTTCGCCTCTCCCTCATGCTTTTTGTCAATCTGAATGACGCAGTGGTAGCGACATCCTCCTGAAGGAGTCAAGTGAACCTGCAATGCAGTCGGAACAGCCTGCCTGATCAGCTGAAGTAGGACAGCTTCTCTTGGAATAGCTCCTAAAAGAAGATGCTCCATCGAAGCCGGAATAATCGTATGATAAATTGGCTTTTCACGGTGCGTGATACAGGATATCTCGATAACTTGCTTGTCAGATCTGGGGCCATAGGTCCTTGGATATTCACCAAAGGGGCCTTCCGGTTCTCTGATAGAGGGCAGAATCCGCCCTTCAAGCACAAACTCACTCTCAAGCGGCACCTCCAAATCAACCGTTTCGCATTTGACCAACTTCAGAGGACTTCCAATGAGAGCGCTCGCGATCTCGAATTCATCGACACCGAGACGTGTCGTAGCCTGC
>CAZLYF010000066.1:0-16393 GCA_964563725.1 uncultured Oscillospiraceae bacterium | reverse complement strand
CGCGGCAAGAAAGTGCTGTGGGGCACGGCCAACCTGTTCACGAACCCGCGCTACATGCACGGCGCGGGGACCGCGCCGGACGCCGACGTGTTCGCCTTCGCCGCCGCTCAGGTCAAGAAGGCCATCGAGGTCACCGTGAAGCTCGGCGGCGCCGGCTATGTGTTCTGGGGCGGCCGCGAAGGATACGAGACCCTTTTGAACACGGACATGGGCCTGGAGCTGGATCACTTGGCGTACCTGCTGACGCTGGAGAGGGACTATGCCAGGTCCATCGGCTTCAAGGGGGATTTCTACATCGAGCCCAAGCCCAAGGAGCCCACCAAGCACCAGTACGACTTCGACGCGGCAACGGTGGTCAATTTTCTTAGAAAGTACGGGCTGCTGGGCGACTTCAAGCTCAATGTCGAAGCCAACCACGCCACGCTGGCCGGCCACAGCTTCCAGCACGAGCTGGCCGTGGCCAGGGTAAACGGCGCGTTCGGCTCCATCGACGCCAATCAGGGCGACCTGCTCCTGGGCTGGGACACCGACCAGTTCCCCACCAACGTCTACGAGACCGCGCTGTGCATGCTGGAGGTGCTGCGCGCGGGAGGCTTCACCAACGGCGGGCTCAATTTCGACGCCAAGGCCCGCCGCGGCTCCTTTGAGGACGAGGACCTGTTCCACGCCTACATCGCCGGGATGGACGCCTTCGCCCTGGGGCTCCGCATCGCCGCCAGGCTCGTGGGCGACGGCCGCCTGGACGCCTTCGTGGCCGGGCGCTACGAAAGCTACGCAAGCGGCATCGGCAAAAAGATCCACCTGGGCACCGCCACCCTTGAAGAACTTGAGCAGCACGCCCTGGCGATGGGGGACGTGTCCACCAACCTCTCCAGCCGGCAGGAGTACCTGGAAAACATCATCAACCAGGTGATGTTCGGCTGAACGCAAAGGCGGGCGGCGGAGGGGCGGCGGCGAGGCGCCGTCCCTCCGCGCCCCTTCTTTTCGCAGCCTTCACGGCGCCTCCCCATGGCCGGGAAGCGCTGGCCGCCAATTGTAACGGAGGCGTTTCGAAAGCTTTACGGAAAAAGCACGGTATGCTATACTCGCCTGACCATCCATGCTGGAACCGGAGGCGTCATGGAGCTGCTTGACCTGATCGCCGAAAAAAAATTTGGACATGCGCTGACAGACGAGGGGATCGCCTGTTTCGTCGCCTGCGCGGTGGACCCCTCAAGCAAGGACTACCAGCTGGCCGCCCTGCTGATGGCGATCCGCCTCATGGGGATGGACGAAAGGGAAACAGCCTCCCTGACGCTGGCGATGGCGCGCTCCGGGCATATGCTCGAGCCCGACGTGGGCGGCGTGCCGGTGGACAAGCACTCCACCGGCGGCGTCGGCGACACGACCACGCTGGTGCTCGTGCCCCTTGCGGCTGCCTGCGGCGCGAAGGTGATCAAGATGAGCGGGCGCGGCCTGGGGCATACAGGCGGCACGGTGGACAAGATGGAGAGCATTCCGGGCCTTCGCGTGACGCTCCCGGAAGCGGAATTCCTCCGGATCGTGCGGAAGATCGGCTGCTGCGTGGTGGGGCAGAGCGCGGAGCTTGCGCCCGCGGACAGCCGCCTGTACGCGCTGCGCGACGTGACCTCCACGGTGGACAGCATCCCGCTGATCGCGTCGAGCATCATGTGCAAGAAGCTCGCGTCGGGGGCAAAGGGGATCGTGCTGGACGTCAAGACCGGTTCCGGGGCGCTGATGCAGACGCTTGACGAGTGCGTCGAGCTGTCCAGGGCGATGGTGGATATCGGCCAGCGGGCCGGCAGGCAGGTTGTCGCGCTGATCACCGGCATGCAGGAACCCCTGGGCTCGCACGTGGGCAACGCGCTGGAGGTCAAGGAAGCCATCGACGTGCTCAGCGGCCGCGTCAAAGGCCCGCTGCTGGAGGTCTCCCTGCTGCTGGGCGAGCGGATGCTGACGGCCGGCGGGACGGCTTCCACCCCGGAGGAGGCGCGGCGGATGCTCCTTTCCGCACTGGAGAGCGGGAGCGGCCTGGAACGGCTCTCCATGATGATCAGCGCGCAGGGCGGCGACGCGCGGGTCTGCCGGGACACCTCCCTGCTGCCGCAGGCCTCCCTGCTGCGCCCGGTCCTGTCTGAAAGGACGGGCTGGCTGAAGGAGGTGGATGCCCAGGCGGTGGGCTACGCCGCCCAGGGGCTTGGGGCGGGGCGCAGGACCAAGGAGGACGCGATCGACCCCGCGGTGGGGCTGGTGATGCTCAAGCGCATCGGCGACCCTGTGCGCAGGGGGGAGGCGCTCGCCGTGATCCACGCCAACGACGCGGCCAGGGCGCAGGCGGCGGCCGCGGCGCTGCTCGCCGCCCTTTCGGTCGGGGACAGGCCCGCCGAAAAGGCCAGGCTCCTGTATGCGGTTGTGACCAGAGACGGTACGGAGGTGCTTTGATGAAACCGAAAAGAATAGCTGCCCTGATACTAGCGATGCTGCTCATGTTTGCTGCGCTCTTAGCTTTTTCGGAGACCGACGCAGAGACTCCCGAGGTACAGACCCCTGTGAACCTTTTTGCCGAAATGGAGGTCACTGACCTGTACGGGGAGGCATTCGATGCATCCGTGTTTGAAGGCAAGCCCGCGATGATCAACATCTGGACGACCTGGTGCGGCTTCTGCCTGGAGGAGATGCCAGTGCTGAGTGAGCTTTCCGAGCAATATGGCGATCGGATTACCTTTCTTGGTCTTCTCGCGGAAGGATCGACGCCCAACCAGGAAGGGTCAGTGACCCTGGCTCAGGATGAGATTGATGGCGGCAGGGAGTTCTATGAAGCCAAACAGATCGGGTATCCTACGCTAATCCCAAACTATCTCCTACATTACCTGATGCAAGAGACCAAGCTCCAGGCTTATCCAACAACCTGGTTCTTGAATCGTGACGGACTTTTGATCTATATCGAGGAAGGCGCACACTCCGGAGATGATTGGAAGAAACTGATCGAGGGGGTGCTCGCGTATGTGGAAAGCCAGGACGCAGGCAATCCGTAAACACGCGTGGATTTTCCTGGCCGTATTGGCTGTCGGCTTGGTGGCGATCGGTATTTCTCGAGAGGAAGTCAGAATCGTGCTGACAAAAGCGATCCGCGTTTGTCTTGAGTGCATCGGCATTGGCTGAGCGCGGGGAGAAAAAGAGGCGCCCGAAGCGCGTCAGGGGGCGGCGCGCCGTGCAGCTGTTCTTCGGCGCGGTCACCAACAGCTATGTGACCGGCTTCGCGGCGGGGAAGATCTACCAGGGCAGCCTGAAAACCGTATGCGTGCCCGGTCTCAACTGCTACTCTTGCCCCGGCGCCCTGATGAGCTGCCCCATCGGCTCGCTGCAGGCGGTGATCGGCAGCCGCTCGTTCTCCTTCTCCTGCTATGTGTTCGGGCTCATCCTCCTCTTCGGCGCCTTCATGGGCCGCATGGTCTGCGGCTTTCTGTGCCCCTTCGGCCTCGTACAGGAGCTGCTGCACAGGATCCCCTTTCCCGTCAAGAAGAAAGGTTTCCGGGGGGACCGGATCCTTCGTTTCCTCAAGTACGCGGTGCTCGTGATCCTGGTCTTCCTGCTGCCGATGCTTGTAAACAGCGAGGCGGGCACCGCGTCCCCGTACTTCTGCAAGCTGGTTTGCCCGGCCGGCACCCTGGAGGCGGGCGTGCCGTTGGTGCTGCTCAACCCAAACAATGGTAACCCTGCAACAAGAATCCCGGAAGTTTCCGGTCTCTCCAAGGAAATCAAGATCACAGGTATCAGCGGGTCCCTCTTAGCTCCAGAAGTACTGGGTGTGCGGAACGACGGGAGGGTCTACCAGACCGGAGCGCTGTTTCAATGGAAACTCACGCTGCTCGTCCTCACCCTGCTGCTCTCGGTGATCGTCTACAGGCCTTTCTGCAAATACCTCTGCCCGCTTGGCGCGATGTACGGCCTGATGAACCCCGTGGCGCTGTACCGACTGCGCTTTGACAAGGAGAAGTGCATCCGCTGCGGCGCCTGCGCCAGGGCCTGCGGGATGGGCCTGGATCCCTCGAAAAAGGTGAATGAAGCCGAATGCGTTCGCTGCGGCGACTGCGTCAACGCGTGCCCTGTCGGCGCGCTCTGGATGGGCTTCGGGGCAGGCGTGCGGGGAGCGCCCGCGCGGGAGGGCCTGTCCCTTGAGCCCGCGACGCCATCCGATGGCGGAAAGGATCAGACATGAAACGATTTCTCGGCCTTCTGCTCGCCCTCCTGATGGCGGCGCCGGCGCTTGCCTTCACGGAGGACGCGTCTGCGCAGCCCCTGAGCCTTCAAGAGCTCAACGCCTTCGCCGCCTCCCTCGTGGAGCGCGCCCTTGCCCAAAGGCTTGAACCGGTCCGCGGCGAGGAAGGGTATTCGGTTTCGTGGCCCGGCTGCACGCTGTTCCTGTCTTCGGGGGACCTCAGCTCCGATACCGTGGTCAGCGAGGCGGTGATCCTTTCCAAAGGCGAAGCGGGCGGTCCGGCCGCGGAGGCCATCCGCGGCGTGTCCGTCCCGGACAGCGTCGAGGCGCTCCTCGCGGCCTATCCCAACGATAACCCGGACCTCGCGGGCACGCAGCAGAACGCGGTCCTGTACCTGCGCGGAGAGCTGCCGCTCCCCGTGAGCGCGGGCGTCCTCACCAGGGAGGGGCAGGAACTGCGGCTCGTCGAACACAGCGTGTACTACGCGGCCGACCAGGGCATCCTGCAGTCGGGGATCCAGTACACGGTCGAGAACGGCGCCGTTTCGGCCGTCCGTTTCTTTGGCGGCGCGGAAGCGGTCACGCTTGAGGAGGCGGCGGAAAGGCTGCGCGGCCTGGCCGCCCTGCAGGAGCAGACGGGGTATTTCGCCTACGACACCCGCAGCCCGGGCCCGCTCACGCGGGAAGACCTTTCGTTCGCGGGCCTGGATTTCCTTGACCTCTCCCCGCAGGCCGCCGCCGCTGTCCTCGGCCCGGCCGTGCATGAGGAAACGATCGAGGATTCCAACGGCGAGCTCATCCTCATCGCCCAATGGGAAGCCGCCGAGACCGCCTTCATTTTCGATGCGGAAGGCCGCTTCCTGCGTACCGACCGCTTCACCGTGTCCTCCTCCGCCGTCGAAGGCCCCCGCGGCGTCCGCGTGGGCAACACGCTGCCCATGGTGCTGAGCCGCTTCGAGCACGGGGAAGGGCCGCTCCCCGAGGAGAGCGCCGTCCTGTACGGGGACGCGGGAAAGGAGACGGCCCCCTACGGGCTGCTGTCCGTGGAGGAAGGGTCAGCGCTGGTGCATTACGCCATCGAGGAAGGCGGAAGGGCGGTGGTCCTGATCTTCTCTTTCCTTGAAGGCATCCTGGTAGAAATGAGCGCTTCCCGCATATAGGCAGGCCCGCCGCGCCGCCGACCGGGGCTGTCTGATTCCCCGGGACGGGGCGTTCCTGACAGAGGGGGACCCATGAAGATCGACCTGACCTGTCCAGTCGAGCTGTGGCACTTCAGGATGCCCACGAAGGGGCAGCCTTTCGTTACGCTGCAGCTGTACAACCTGTCGGACAGGACCGTCACGAGCATCCAGGCCGCCTTCGCCTGCTACGATCTGCATGGCGACAGGCTCTCCAGGCAGACGGAACGCGTGCAGGGCCTCGAGGGCAGGGCGCGCTGCGCCTTCGAGGTCCAGGCGGAGGTCGAGGACGGGCCTGAAGCGTCCAGAATGGACTTCATCATCGAGAAGGTGTGGTTCCTTGACGGCACGGTCTGGCGCCGGAGCGCCGACGGCCTGGTGGAATACCAGGAGAACGCCCTGCAGCAGGGAAGGCAGCTGGAGATGCTCCGCTACATCGCCGGCGGGGACGCCGCCGGGTACCCCAGCGATCAGGGCGCCGTCTGGCTGTGCGTGTGCGGGAGGCCGAACCCGGCCAGCAGGACAGACTGCGCGCGCTGCGGCAGGGACAAGCACGAGGTCTTCACGCGCTTCAACAAGGCGGCCGTGGAAACGCTCATCTTCGAGAAGGAAAGCGCCCTGGAAGAGAAGGCCCGCAGGGCGCGCGAAGAGGCGGGCAGGCGGGAGGAGGAGCGCGAGCAAAAGGAACTGAAGGCGCGCAGGCGCAGGAAGCGCGCCCTGTCGGCCGTCACCGCGGCCGTGGTGCTCGCGGGAAGCGCGTACGCGGTCTATTTCCACGGTATCCCCGCCTACCAGTATTACCGGGCGGGGCAGAAGATCAGGGAGGGGAGCTACCCGGAAGCCAGGGAGATCTACCTCTCCCTTCTGGATTACCGCGACAGCCAAAGGATGGCGAAGGAAAGCGATTATCTGCGTGCGAAGGAACTCGCCGCTTCCGGGACCCTTACGGCGCTCAGGGCGGCCCAGGATATTTTTGAATCGCTCGGGGAATACGCCGACAGCGGGGAAAAGGCCATGGACGCGCGGTACCTGCAGGCGGAAAAGCTTCAGATTTCCGGCAGCTTCGGCGAGGCGATCGCCGGGTTCTCAGCGATCTCCGGTTACCAGGACGCGGACAAACGCGCTGTCGAGTGCGAATACCAGTGGGCGGTCGCGCTGATGGACGAGCTTGACTACCAGGGGGCCAGGGAAAAATTCCTCGGCCTGGGTCCCTACGGGGACGCCGCGGCCCTGGCGGAGGAATGCCTGTACCGTCCGGCCCTGTCTCATATGGAGGAGCAGGAATTCGCCGAGGCGGCCGGCCTCCTCGCCCTTCTGCCCGGCCGGGAGGACGCGAAGCTCCGCCTTCAGGAATGTCATTATCTCTGGGGCGAGCAGCTCATGGCGGCGGAATCCTTCGATGAGGCCGCGGAAAAATACCTGTTGGCGGGGGAATACCTCGATTCCTTCCGCAAGGCGGCCGCCTGCCTGTATGAGCCTGCGGTGAGGCTGATGTCGGAGGGCGAATATCTTTCGGCGAAGGAGAGGCTCGACAGGATCCCCTCCTACGAGGACGCCTCCCTCCTGTCGGAGGAGTGTTCCTACCAGCTGGGCCTCGAGGCGCTGGAACAGCAGAAATACACCGAAGCGATCGCCGGCTTTGAAGCCGCGCCGAACCTTCAGGCCGCGCAGGAGGCGCTTGGGCAGGCCCGCTACCTCTCCGCGGAGGAAGCCCTGGCCCTGGGAGAAGACGAGCGCGCCGTTTCCCTGTTTGAAGGCGCGGGAAGCTACGGCGACGCCGCCGCCCGCGTCAGGGAGCTGCGCTACCGCATGGCGCTGGACGCGATGGGCCGCCAGGAGTACGCCGCGGCGATTGAGGCCTTTGCGGCCCTCGGGGATTACAGGGACAGCGAAAAGGAGCTGCTGCTGGCCAAATACGGCCGCGCGGTTTCCCTTCTCGAGACGGGGGAGCTGGAGCTGGCCCTGGTGGAGTTCGAAGCGCTCAGGGGCTATGCGGACAGCTCGGGATACATCGACCAGACGCGCTACGCGCTGGCGCAGAAGGCCTTTGACGCCGGGGAGTATGAGGCCGCGGCCGCCGGCTTCAAGGCGCTGGGCGGATATTCGGACGCCGCGGACAGGCGTGAGGAAAGCCTCTACCAGCTGGCGCTGGGGGCGCTGGGCGCGGGAGAACTGGAGGCGGCTTCCGGCTACCTCAGGGAGATCCTCGGCTACAAGAACGCGACGGAGCTCTATCAGGGCGCGGTGTACCAGACGGCGACCGCCCTCAGGGAGGAAGGCAGGTTTGGCGCGGCAGCCGAAAAGTTCGCGCTCATCGCGGGCTTCAGGGACGCGGCTGAGCAGAGCGAGGCCTGCTACGACGCCTACTACGCCGATTCCTACCGGCTCGCGTCGGACGCCATGACAAAAAAGGACTACAGGTCCGTCGTGGAGGCGCTTCATCCCCTCGACCGGGAAAACCCGGGCGAAAAGTACGCGGACATCCAGTCGCTGTACGAGCAGGCCAACTACCTGTACGCCAACGAACGCTACAACGCCGGGGACCCGTACGGGGCGCTGCCCTATTACCGCAACATCCTTGACTACCGGGACGTGAGCGACAAGAAACTGACCCGCGTGCCCTACCGCATCATCGGGGTCTGGGAAAGCGCCAAGGGCGTCAGAATGGAATTCCGTGACGACGGGAGCTGCACGATCGACGGACGGGAGCGGTTTTTCACCGCAAAAAACTACCTCCTGAAGACCGGCAGCCGGGCGGGCGAATTCACGGACAGCTACAACATCCTGGACCTCGCTGAAAAGCGCCTCAACCTCAGGCACGTTGAGACCCGGACCATCTACAAAATGACAAGGGCCGGGGAATGATGCAGGGCCTGATCGCCTCCTACCGCAGGCAGACCGCCCTCAGGGACGGCCAGATCCCTGCGCTCGACGGCGTGCGGGCGGCCATGGTGCTCCTGATCGCGGCCTTCCACTTCTGGCAGCAGAGCTGGCTCACGCCCGTCATCGCGCTCCCGGGCCGCAGGCTCAGCCTGGACTTCCTGCTCAGGTCCGGCTACCTCTGGGTGGACGGGCTCCTGCTCCTGAGCGGATTTTTGCTTTATCTGCCCCACGCGGAGGCGAAGGAGGGGGCGAAACCCCCGCCCGTCGCCTTGCCGTTCTACCGGAAACGCTTTTTCCGCATCGTCCCTTCCTATCTGCTCAACCTGGCGGTCGTCTTTTTCGCGGTGGCGCTCCCCGAGAACCGCTACGCGGCGGCGGGGGACGCGGCGAAGGACGTCCTGGCCCACCTGACCTTTACGCACACGCTCTTTCCCTTCAGCTATCTCAACACGCCGCTCAACGGCGTGCTGTGGACGCTGGGCGTCGAAATGCAGTTCTACCTCCTGTTTCCCCTGCTTGCCCGCGCATTTCGAAAAATGCCCCTGGCGACCTGGCTGGCCATGGCGCTGACCGCCTTCGGCTTCAGGGCCTACGCCTCCTCGCTCCCGGACAGCGCGATGCTTTTCAACCAGCTCCCCGCCTTTCTGGATGTCTACGCCAACGGCTTCGTGGCGGCTTCCGTATTCGTTTCGCTGCGCAGGCGCATGAAGGAAGACGTCTGGACGCGCATCCTGCTGACGGCCTGCGCCTTCGCGGCCCTGGGCCTGATCCTGGCTCTTCTTCGGGAACAGGCGGCGCAGAGCGGCGCGCAGGCGATCCGCGCGGGGCAGATGGCCCGCCGCTTCAGCCTCTCCGTGTACCTTTCGCTGTTTATTCTGGGCGTGTCGCTGGGGCTGGGCGGCGTCCGGCTGCTCTTTGGCAATCCTGTCGCCCGGCTGCTCAGCCAAATGTCGCTGCAGTTCTACCTGTGGCACCAGGTGCTGGCGGTCCAGCTGCGCGTCTGGGGTTTCCCGCCCTCCGCCGTCCCCAACCCGAACCAGGCGGGCGACCGCGGCTGGCAGATCGCCTACCTCCTGTGCTGCTGGCTGGGCGCCCTGGGCATTTCCGCCCTCGTGACCTTCCTGTTCGAACGCCCCCTCGCCGCGCGCTTGGGCGGGCGGGGCCGCGCAAAGAGATCCCGAAAGGAGAATCAGGCATGAAGGACCCGAGAGTCAGGAAGCTCGCCGAACTGCTGATCGGCTATTCCTGCAGGCTTCAGGCAGGGGAGAGGATCCTCATTGAGGACCGCGGCGTCGCCGCGGAACTGGATACGGAACTGATCAGGGCGGCGTACCGCGCGGGCGGGCTCCCGCTGCTCAGCCTCATCGATCCTCGGACGGAACGCGCGCTGCTTGCGGGCTGTTCCGGGGAGCAGCTGGACCTGATGGCGGACCTTGACGCGCGGCGCATGACGGAGTGCCAGGCCTATGTCGGCGTACGCGGCGGGGACAACGCCTTCGAGCTGGCTGACGTGCCGGAAGACCGCAAGCGGCTGTACAGCCAGCGTTACACGGCGCGGGTGCACAACCAGATCCGCGTGCCGAAAACCAAATGGGTCGTGCTGCGCTGGCCGACGCCGTCCATGGCCCAGCAGGCGGGCATGAGCTCGGAGGCCTTCGAGGATTTCTTTTTCAAGGTCTGCACCATGGATTACGCGAAGATGAGCATCGCCATGGACGCCCTGGCCGAAAGGATGCGCCGCGCCGACCGCGTGCGCGTCCTCGGCGAGGGAACGGACCTCCGTTTCTCCATCAGGGGCCAGCCGGCGATCAAGTGCGACGGCCGGCTCAACATCCCCGACGGGGAAGTGTTCACGGCGCCCCTGAGGGACAGCGTCTTTGGCAGCATCCAGTTCAACGCCCCCTCGCTGTACCAGGGGGTCACCCACGAGCGCATCCGCCTCCATTTTGAGAACGGGCGCATCGTCCGTGCGGAAAGCAGCCGCAGCGACCTGCTCAACAGCGTCCTTGATACCGATGAAGGCGCCAGGGGCGTGGGGGAGTTTGCCCTGGGCGTCAATCCCTGGATCACCCGCCCCATGAAAGACACGCTGTTTGACGAAAAGATCGCGGGCTCCCTCCACTTCACGCCGGGGAACTGCTATGACGACTGCCCCAACGGCAACCGCAGCGCCATCCACTGGGACATGGTCCTCATCCAGACGGCGGAGTACGGCGGCGGGGAGATCCTGTTTGACGGCGAACTGGTCCGGAAGGACGGCCTGTTCGTGACAAGCGACCTGAGCTGCCTCAATCCCGCTTCGCTGCTTGAGGAGGGCTGAGAAGTGATCCACGCGACCCATCTCGTCCCCATGGACGGCGCGGCGCCGGACCTCCCCGTCCGCGTGTACCTCCTCCAAAACAGCCTGGAGATCGACGCGGAGCGGTGCCGTCCCCTGGTGATCGTCTGCCCGGGGGGCGGTTATGGCTTCCGCTCGTTTAGGGAGGACGAGCCGGTCGCTGTCAGGCTGCTCTCCCTGGGCTTCCATGCCTGCGTGATCGAGTACGCGGTCGAACCTCACTGTTTCCCGGCTGCGCTGCTGCAGCTGCTCAGGGCGGTCGCCTGGGCGCGGGAACACGCCGACAGCTGGCATATCGACCCCGCGAAAATCGCCGTGATGGGCTTTTCGGCCGGGGGGCACCTGGCGGCTTCTGCCGGCGTGTTCTGGTCCAGGCCGCACTACGCGCGCAGGCTGGGCCTGGATCCCCGGGCCGTGCGGCCGGACGCGCTGATCCTTGGGTATCCCGTGATCAGCTCGGGGGAATTCGCCCACGAGGGCTCCTTCCGCAAGCTCCTCGGGGAGGGGTACGAGCGCTTCAGGGAGACAGTCTCGCTGGAGAAACAGGTCAGCGCGGATGTCCCGCCGACCTTTGTCTGGCACACCTGGGAGGATGAGTCGGTGCCGGTGGAGAACACGCTCCTGTTCGTCTCCGCCCTCAGGCGGCACGGCATCCTTGCGGAAGTGCACGTGTTTTCGCGCGGCGCGCACGGCCTGTCGCTGTCGAGCGCGGAGGTGTACGGCCCGCGGGACGGGGCGAAGATCCGCGGGGAATGCGCCGGATGGATCGACCTGGCGGCGCGATGGCTGCGGGAGCTTTGAACCGCCTGGGCCTGTACGTGCACCTCCCCTTCTGCGCAACGAAATGCGCGTACTGCGATTTTCCCTCCTTTGCGGGGAAGATGGGGATCAGGGAGCGCTACACGGCCGCCGTCTGCGCGGAGATCCGCCTGCGCGCCGCGCAGGCCGGGCATCCGCCGGCCGACACGGTCTACCTGGGCGGCGGGACGCCTTCCCTGATGAAGCCCGGGCAGATCGGCGCGATCCTTGGGGCCCTCAGGGAGAGCTTCCCGCTCCCGGACGGGAGCGAGATCAGCTGCGAAGCGAACCCCGGTGCGCTCAGCGCCGCCTTCCTGGACGCGGCGGCGGAAGGCGGCGTCAACCGCCTGTCCATTGGCGCGCAGAGCAGCGAGCCCGGGGTGCTCGCGGCGCTCGGGAGGAGGCACAGCTGGCTTCAGGTGCGGCAGGCCGTGCGCCTGGCCCGGGCCGCAGGCATTGAAAACGTCAGCCTCGACCTCCTGCTCGGCGTTCCCGGGCAGACGCTCGGGGGCTTCGAACAGACCCTTGATGAAGCGCTTGACCTCGCGCCCCGTCACCTGAGCTGCTACGGCCTGATCCTGGAGGAGGGCACGCCCCTGAAGGAAGCCGTCGACGGAGGAAGCCTCCGGCTTCCCGGCGAGGAAGAGGAGGGGGCCATGTATGACCTGGCGCTCCGGAAACTCCGGGACGCGGGTCTTGAGCAGTACGAGGTCAGCAATTTCGCCCGGCCGGGCTTTGAGTGCAGGCATAACGTCGGATGCTGGACACGGGCGCCCTACCTTGGCTTTGGCGCCGCGGCGCACAGCCTTGAGGAGAGCGGCAGGAGGAGGAGCAATCCCGCTGATCCGGAGGGTTACCTGCGCGGGGAAACGCCCGCGTACGAGGAGATCGGGCGGGAGGAAGCGATGTTCGAGAGCGTCATGCTTGCGCTGAGGATGAACCGCGGGCTTTCCGAAAGCGAATTCTTCCGGGCTCATGGCGTGGCCTTTATGGACCGCTACGGGGAGGCCGCCCGCCGGGCGGCCGCGGCCGGCCTGGCCGAAACGGGGGAAGGGCGCTTCCGCCTCACCCGGCGCGGCATGGACGTGATGAACGCGGTGCTCGTGGGTTTCCTCCCGGAAAAACAGCCTGCCGGGCCGGGGAACAAAGGCCCGTGAAGGGCCGTTGTATGCTCAGAGACATGCTTTGGAGGGATCGCGGGATGAACGCCCTGCGTCGCGTCACGGGCTGCCTGGCGGCAGCGCTCACGCTGCTGCTCAGCGCCTGGCCCTCGCTTGCGGAAAGCGGCGCGCGCTTCGCGGTCGTCAGGGATACCTCCTCTCTCAATGTCCGCAGCGGTCCCGGCACAGGCTACGGATGGCTCGGCAGGGTCCCGCGCGGAGGATGGGTGGAAGTGATCGGACAGCAGCCGGGATGGTTCCTGTGCCGGGTGGTGGGCAGCCCCCTTGAAGGCTACATGAGCGCGAACTACCTCTCCGGCGCCTGGGCCTCTTCCTCCACGGCGGTCGTGAACAACCCGGGCGCTTCGCAGTACCTGAACCTCAGGCTCTATCCCTCCTATTCCGCCCCGGTGCTCGGGACCTTCCGCAATGGCGCCGTCTGCACGGTGCTCAGCGAAAGCGCCGGCTGGTACCACGTCGAGATCGAAGGGCTGCGCGGCTATTTCAGGGGCGAGTACCTGCGCTTTACGGACGGCGGCCCGACGGGCGAAACGGCGGAGGTCCACAGCCAAAACGGCGGCAAGGTCAACCTGCGCGCGGGGCCCGCCTACGCCTACCCCGTGACCGGCCGCTACGCGCCCGGCGCGCGCGCGGCCGTGCTGCTCAAGGGAAACGTATTCTGGCAGATCTCCGTCGGCGGCGCTTCGGGCTTCATGGACAGCAATTTTTTGCGCTGCGGACCGTCGCCGGAGCCGGGCGGCGCCGTCTGGAACGCCTTCGTGACCGACACGGGCGTCCCGCTCCTCCTCAGGGAGCAGCCCTCCACGTCCTCCAGGGCTTTGGGGAGGTACGCGGGAAATACGCGCCTGATCGTCAGGGAGCAGGGTAGCCAGTGGTGCCGGGTCAAGGTCCTGTCGGACGGGCGGGAAGGGTATATGATGACGGCCTTTCTGACGCTGGCCGGCCTGCCCGAGGTCCCGGTCAGGATCGTCAGGCATCCCGATGGCGCCTATGTCAACCTGCGCTCTTCGCCCAGCCTGTCGGCCCCGGTCAGGGCGCGCGTCCCCCACGGCGGCGTGGTCGCGGTCATCGCCCCCGGCGGCGACTGGACGAAGCTCAGCTACGGCAGCGAGACAGGCTACATGATGAGCTCGTTTCTCAGATGAGCGCCCGGCCTGTCCTGCGCGGGCTCCTCCGCTGCGCCCTCCTGCTGGGCGGCGCGCTGTTCGCTCTGCCCGCTTGCGCCTCCGTCGCAAAGGACATCACGCAGCGCTGCTCGGTGCTGCACGAGGGGCTCCGGCCCCCTCCCTCGCTCAGCGACCGGGACAGAGGGACGGCCTTTCAGTTGACGGGAGCCTTCCTCGAAATCAGGGCGCCCGAAGGGGAAACCTGCGGACACGCCTATATCCAGTTCAGCGGGCAACCCGCGTCCGTGTGCGTGCAGCGGGCTTCCTCCCGGGGCTGGACGGCGGTTTCCTCCGGCGGCGGCCTTTTCGCCCACCTGTACCTTGAGGTCCCGGACCTGAATCATTTCCGCCTGGCCGTGTTTCCAAAGCACGGCGAGGCGGTCCGGATCGCCGAGCTGTTTCTCTTCGGGAGCGGGGAGGCGCCGCCCGGGGTCCAGCGCTGGGAGGCGCCCCCTGACCGCAACGACCTGCTTGTCATCGCGGCGCATCCCGACGACGAGCTGATCTACTTTGGCGGCGTGATCCCCTACTACGCGGGGGAAAAGGGCAGGAAGGTCGTGGTCGCCTACCTGACCTGCGCCAGCGACAGGAGGCGCAGCGAGCTGCTCGACGGCCTGTGGCACTGCGGCCTGAGGGCCTACCCGGACATCGGCGCCTTTCGGGACATCTTCACCGATTCGCTCGAAAAGGCCTGGAAGTTCTGGGGCCGCGAAAAGACCATCGGACACGTTGTCGGGCTCCTCCGCCGCTACCGGCCCTCCGTCGTCGTGACCCACGCCGTCAGCGGCGAGTACGGGCACGGGGCGCACCGGGCCGCTTCCGAGGCGGCGAAGCTCGCGGTCAGGGCGGCGGCGAACGGAAAAAGATATCCTTCGGCCGCATCCGGGACCTGGCAGGTCCTGAAGCTGTACCTCCATATGGGCTTTACCGACCCGATGTACATGGACTGGCGGGCGCCGCTTTCGGCCTTCGGGGGCAGGTCCGCCTTCCAGGTGGCGACGGAAGCGCTTGGGCTGCACCTGTCCCAGCGGCATTACAAGGAGCTCGCGGACGAAACGAAGTCCACCAGCTGCTTCAGGTTCTGGCTCGCGTTCACAGAAGTCGGCGAGGATCAGGCCAAGGACGATTTTTTTGAGAACGTCCAGCCGCTGTGACGTCGGCGGCACGGTTCTCGTGGGGGAAGACAGGGTATGGAAAAGTTCTACGGCGTGCTCGGGACGGTCCTGCCCGTCCTTCTGATGCTTGCGCTGGGCGTGGCGGCGAGGCGGACGGGGCTGCTCAGCGCCGAGCAGACGGCCGGGCTGAAGAAGCTCGTGCTCAACATCACCCTGCCCGCGGTCCTGTTTTCTTCCTTCGCGCGGGCGGAGTACAGCCTCGGGACCCTGCTGTGGCCGGCCCTGATGTTCCTGTTTTGCCTGGCGGCGATGGCCCTGGGCCGCGCGGGCGCCGGGCCGCTGAAGATCCATACGCGCCTGGCCCCCTTCCTGACGAGCGGCTACGAGGCCGGCATGCTGGGCTACGCGCTGTTTGCGCTGCTTGCCGGGGAGGCGCACGTCGCCTCCTTCGCGATCATCGACCTGGGCCAGGTGCTGTTCGTGTTCACCGTATACAGGGCCTCGCTGGACAGGATGCAGGGAGGCCCGAGGCCCGCGGGGGAGATCGTCCGGTCGCTCCTGTTCTCCCCGATGATCCTGGCGATCCTGGCGGGCGTGCTGATGGGGGCGACCGGAGCTTTCAAGGCGCTGGAAAGCGCGGGCGCGGGGGGCGTGGTCTCCGCCGCGGCCTCCTTTGTCGCCCAGCCCACGGGCGCCGTGATCCTGCTGGCGGTCGGTTATGACCTGGCCCTCAGAAAGGTGAACTGGCGAAACACCCTCAGGATCGCCGGCCTGAGGCTGGCGGTCTCCGGCGTCCTGATGCTGGCGATGCTCGCGGTCAGCCGCCTGCTCATGCATGGGGACGCGCACATGCAGACCGCGATCCTGCTGATGTTCCTCCTGCCGCCGCCCTATGTGCTCCCGATCTTCGCCAGCGACCCCGCGGACCGCGCCGACATCTCGTCGGCCCTGTCCCTGCTGACCCTCGTGACGGTGACCGCGTTCGCGCTGATGGCCTTCGTCAGGGGCTGAGGCCGCGGGACAAAAAAAGGCGCCGGCGGTACTGCCGGCGCCCTGCCGCGGGGGCCCGCGGATCAGGCCCCGTCCCGGAGCCTCCCCTCCAGCGCCGCAAGCTGGGAGAACATCTCTTCAGGCAGGCGTTCCCTGTAGTTCTCGAAATGCCTGCGGATGGATTCCGCCTCCCCGAGCCACTGCTCCCTGTCCACCTTCAGGAGCTCTTCCATGTCGGCTTCGCTGACGGAACCGAGGCCTTCCAGGTCGAGGTCGCCGGGGAGGGGCAGGTTGCCGATGGGCGTCGCGGCCGCGGCGTATTTCCCGGCCACCCTTCCCGTGATCCACTTGAGCACCCGGCTGTTTTCGCCAAAGCCGGGCCAGAGCCATTTGCCGTCCTTGTCCTTGCGGAACCAGTTGACGTAATAGATCTTGGGCAGTTTTTCCGCAGGGGCGCTTTTGCCGATCTCCAGCCAGTGCCTGAGGTAGTCCCCCACGTTGTAGCCGATGAAGGGCAGCATGGCG
>CAZLYF010000065.1:0-16777 GCA_964563725.1 uncultured Oscillospiraceae bacterium | reverse complement strand
TCTTCAGGACCCTTTTTGACCAGGGCGATATCTACAAAAGCGAATACGAGGGCCAGTACTGCGCCCAGTGCGAGGCTTTCTGGACGCCGACGCAGCTCAAGGAGGAAAAGCTATGCCCGGACTGCGGCCGCCCGACGGAGCTCGTCCGCGAGGAGAGCTATTTTTTCAGGATGGGCAGGTACCAGAACTGGCTTACGGAGTATATCCTTGCCCATCCTGATTTTATCCAGCCGCCCAGCCGGGCCAACGAGATGCTGAGGAATTTTCTCGAACCGGGGCTGCAGGACCTCTGCGTGAGCCGCACCTCCTTCAAGTGGGGCGTCCAGGTCGATTTTGATCCCCAGCACGTGGTGTACGTCTGGATCGATGCCCTGGCGAACTACATCACCGCGCTCAACTACGGCACGGACGACGAAGGGCTGATGCAGCGCTACTGGCCGGCGGACGTCCACCTGGTGGGAAAGGAAATCGTCCGTTTCCACACGGTCTACTGGCCGATCATGCTCCACGCCCTGGGGCTCCCCCTGCCCAGACAGGTCTTCGCGCACGGCTGGCTGCTGTTCGGCAACGACAAAATGAGCAAGTCCAAGGGGAACGTCGTGTATCCGCAGCCCATCGTCGAACGCTACGGCGCCGACGCCCTGCGCTACTACCTGATGCGGGAGATGCCCTTCGGCGCGGACGGCAACTATACGAACGAGGCGCTGATCGCCCGCATCAATTCGGATCTCGCCAACGACCTGGGCAACCTGGTCAGCCGTACCGTCGCGATGATCGAGAAGTATTTCGGAGGGGTCTTGCCCAGACCCGGCGCATACCTGAAGGCTGACGGGGACCTCATCGCGTCCGTGACAGCCCTGCATGGGACGTTTGAAAGACACATGGACGAGATGCAGTTCTCGCTGGCGCTCCAGGAGGTCTGGAAAACGATCGGGGAGTGCAACCGCTATATCGACGTCACGCAGCCCTGGGTCCTGTGCAGGCGGGAGGAGGACAGGGAGCGGCTCGCGACGGTGCTGTACGTGCTCGCCGAGAGCATACGGCATATCGCCCTGCTGCTTGAGCCGGTCATGCCGGCCACCCCCGGCCGCATCTTCGGGCAGCTGGGCGTTTCGGACGCGTCGCTCAAGACCTGGGCGTCCCTGTCCGCGTTCGGGATGCTTTCCCCCGGCCTGAAGGTCAAGAAAGGAGAGGCGCTCTTTCCAAGGATCGACGCCGCCAGGGACCTCCGGATCCTCAACGGGCAGGACGCTCCGCAGGACCGTGCGGAAGAGCCGGCGGAAGGAGCGAAGGAAGAAAGCGCCGCGCACGGCGGGGAAACCCTGTCCATGGACGACTTTTCGAAGCTGCGCCTCAAAGTGGCCAGCGTCCTTGGCTGCAGGCGGGTCGAAGGCAGCGACAGGCTGCTTGAGTTCACGCTCTCCCTGGGAAATGAAACGAGGACCGTCCTCTCCGGCATCGCAAAATCCTACCGTCCGGAAGAGCTCGTGGGCAGGAAGGTCATCCTGCTGAGCAATCTCGCCCCAAGGAAGATCAGGGGGATCGAGTCCCAGGGTATGCTGCTCAGCGCGGAGGACCGGACAGACGGATCTCTGCGGCTGCTGACAGTCGACGGCAACGTTGCAGACGGCTCGGACATCGCCTGATGGGCGCGGCGCGGTACATCGATACGCATTGCCACCTTGACGACCCGCTCTTCGATCCTGACAGGGAGGAAGTCATCCTCAGGATGCTCGGCCAGGGGGTCGTCCGCTGCGTCACCGTGGGAAGCGACCTCTCCTCCTCCGTGAAATGTCTGGAGATCGCCGCCCTGCATCCGGAAGTCTTCGCCGCAGCGGGGGTCCATCCCCATGCCGCGGAGAAAGCGCCGGGGGACTTCACCGACCGGCTCGAGGAGCTCCTCGGGAACGGCAGGGCGGTCGCGCTGGGAGAGATCGGCCTTGACTACCATTACGCTTTCGCGTCGAAGGAAGCGCAGAAAACAGTGCTCAGCCGACAGCTTGACCTGGCCTGCCGGCTGGGCCTGCCCGTCGTCCTTCATGTCAGGGAAGCGCACGGGGACATGCTTGACCTGCTCAGGAAACGGAGCGGCCGCCTGCAGGGCGGGATCGTGCACTGCTATTCGGGCAGCCTGGAAAGCGCAAGGGAATACCTTGCCCTTGGGATGTCGATCTCCTTTTCGGGCTCCGTCACATTCAAAAACGCGTCAAAACTCAGGGAGGTCGCGGCGCTCCTGCCTGCGGAACGCATCCTTGTTGAGACGGACAGCCCGTATCTGTCCCCCGTTCCCCTCCGGGGCCGCAGAAACGAGCCTGGACATGTCCGGCATGTCAGCGACGCGGTCGCCTGTCTGAGGAATGAAGCCCCCGGAGCCTTCGCTGAAACGGTCTGGCGCAACGCCCAGAAACTGTTCGGGTTCGCCTGATCCCTCCGGGTACGCTTTTCCCTCCCGCTCGCCTTATATTTCGGGTATATTGCGTTTTTGTTAAAATTGCCTTATTTTCGTGTGCCCCGCCCGCGCCGCTGTGGTATAATGCCGGGGAATCCCGCCGATGCAGGAGGCTCTCAATGGCTGGAAAGCTGGTACTCGCGTCAGCGTCCCCACGAAGGCGGGAACTGCTCTCATCGATGCGGATCCCCTTCATCGTCGATCAGGCTGACGTCGACGAAACCCTCACAGGCGATCCCCGGGAGATCACGGCCGCCCTGGCCGAGCGCAAGGCCAGGGCTGTCCTGCGCAGGCATCCCAGCGACCTAGTGCTCGCGGCGGACACCGTCGTCTACGCGGAGGGACAGGTCCTCGGCAAACCCATGGACGAGGAGGACGCGCGGCGCATGATCGGCCTTCTGCAGGGGAAATGGCACGAAGTCCATACCGGAGTCTGTCTTGCAGACGGCCTCGCCGGGAGGGTCGTGACCCGCAGCGAAATGACAAGGGTCCGCTTCGCTGCGATGGATGACGGGCAGATCAGCGCCTACGTCGCCAGCGGCGAACCCTTCGGCAAGGCCGGCGCCTACGCGATCCAGGGCATGGCCGGCATGTACATCCCGGAGATCGCCGGCAGCCATACAAACGTCATCGGCCTGCCCACCGCGCTTGTCCGCGAGATGCTCTCGCAGGCTTCCTTCCCCGTGCCTGACTCGGACAGGTCGTGAACCGATGCCCCTCATTGCGCCTGAACTGGGAATAGATCTGGGCACCTCCAACACGCTGATCTATGTCCGCAAAAAGGGCATCCTGATCAATGAGCCCACCCTGCTGATCGTTTCGGGGACCACGAAGCGCACGATCAAGGCCATCGGCCAGGACGCGAAGGTGCTGGTAGGCCGGACGACAGGAGGGGACGTGGCTGTCCGTCCGCTGCAGGACGGCACGATCAAGGAATACGAGATGACGGAGGCCATCCTTCGCTACTTCATCAGGAAAGCCATCGGGGTCTCGCATCTCTTGAAGCCACGCGCCTTCATCACCATTCCCAGCCGCATCTCCGCCGTGGAAAAGCGGGTGGTGAGGGAGGCCGCAGCCGCAGCCGGGGTCAGACGCAATGCCGTGCACCTGATCGAAAAACCCTTCGCCGCGGGTTTCGGCTCCGGCTTGCCGGTGTTTCAGCCGGAGGGGAACATGGTGGTGGACGTCGGCGGCGGTACGGCGGACATTGCGATCATTTCCATCGGAGGCATCGTCGGTTCAAAATCCATCAACGTCGGCGGCATCAAAATGGACGAGGCGCTGATCGACTACATCAGGCACGACTACAACATGCTCATCAGCGACCGGATGGCAGAGGACATTAAGATCGACTGGGGAAGCGCGCTACCGCTGAAAGAGGAACGGAAAGTGCTCATCCGCGGCAGGGACATCATCACCGGCCTTCCGCAGACAGCCGAGATCACGTCGACCCGGATCTACGAAGCGCTGCAGGCGCCCTGCAGGAAGATCCTCAAGGCCATCCGCGACGTTTTGGACAAAGCGCCGCCCGAACTGTCCGGGGACATCCTGCGCAAAGGCATCTTCCTGATGGGCGGAGGAGCGAAGCTGTCCGGGTTCGACCGCTTCCTGGCGTTTGAGCTGGGCCTGCCTGTCACGCTTGCCAAGGACGCATTGATGTGCGCGGCGGTGGGCGTCGGCCATCTGGCCGAAAACGCGCAGCTGCTGCCGCGAATCGGACGATCCGCCTTCATGCGGGAAGACGGCGAGCAGGCATGACGAGCCCCGCTGAAAAAGCGCATCCGAAAAAGCGGAAAAACAAGGGCCGCCCGCGGAGCCGCCTGCCCGTTCGCGTGGTGAGCGTCCTGATCATCGTCGCGCTGCTTGCCACGATCGCCGCGATGGTCGCGTCCCAGTTTTTTCCCGATGTCGCGGCGCTTTCCCTGCCCCGCTCGATCGTCGTCAGGCTCGTGACGCCCATCCAAAAGACGTTCGCATCCGCCACCGACGGGGTGGTCGGTTACCTCAGGAAGCTCAAACTCAGAAGCAATCTTGAGCATGAGTACGGCCAGCTGCTTGAAAAGGTCAACGAGCTGACCGACCAGGCGATGCTGGTGGAGGAGCTGAGGTACCAGCTTCAGAGCTACGCGGACCTTGACGACGAGATCGGCAGGAACGCCAACCTTGACGGGATCAAGGCGAACGTGATTGGCAGGGACACGAGCAACTACACGTTCACGTTGACCATCGACGTGGGAGAGGACCAGGGAGTCCGGGACAACATGGCGGTCGCCGTTCCCGGGGCCCTGGTGGGCTACACCTACGACGTGAAGCGTGACCGCGCGCTGGTGAAGGGGATCGTCGACACGAACTGCAGCATCGCCGCCCTGATCGAATCCAGCCGCGACCAGGGGACCGTCAGGGGGACGCTTGCCGTCGACGGGACCTATGCCTGCAGGATGTACTACCTCTCCTACTCAACGCTTCCCCGCCCCGGAGACAGGGTGGTCACCTCCGGCGTTGGGATGGAGTTCCCCAAAGGCATCCCCATCGGCCATGTCCGCGAAAGCACCAGGGGCCTGGAGGAAAACAGGCAGTTCATCGTCGTCGAGCCCATCGCGGATTTCGACCACATCGAGTATGTCATCGTCTACCGTTACCGCCCCTCCTTCGCGGAGTCGGCCCTGTCCCGCGTGCAGGCGCGTTCGACCTTCGTCCCGCTTGAACCCTTGAAGCCCGTCCCGACCCTCATCGGACAGCAGTCCGTCCAGGTCCCCGGCGGCGCGGCGGCGCTTACGGACACCCCGGCCCCTGCGCCTTCTCCCGGCGCTTCATTGAGCCCCGCCGTGTCCGGCGGGCCCGGCGTGACCCCGACGGCGCAGAACTTTGGCTATGTGGACCCGGCCGTGCCTGAAGGGATGCCTGCCCCTGAACCGACCCCCGAGCCAAGCCCTACGCCGGAACCCCTGCCGACCTGGTCCATCGATCAGGTGACATTGGAGGATGACGGGTGACAAGCGCGGCGAACTCCCGCACGCCGGCACTGCTCCGCTCCCTGTCAAGGCTCTTGAGGGCGGCTTTCCTCACGCTGGCCTTCTACCTCCTTCAGGCCTGCGTCGTGCCCTACCTGAAGGTTTTCGGGGTGATGCCCAACCTCCTCGCGGTGGGCGTCGCGGTCCTGACCGTGTCCTGCGGCAAGAAATACGCCTTCGCCGCGGGTGCTGCGGTGGGCATCCTCCTGGAGGCGATGGCGGCGAGCATTTCTGTCTTCTACGCGCTGGTCTATCCCTCACTGGCCCTGCTCTGGGCGCAGGTTTTTGCCGACATGAGCGACGTCAGGCGTGAAATGCGCCGCATCCGCGCGGCTCAGCGTCAGGCGCAGGGGACCGTCATGCAAAAGAAATCACTTTTCAGGAGGGCCGCCTCCCTGTTTCGGAGGGCCTCGCCGGAAGACCTCGAGCCGCATCTGCGCATCGCCCTCAACGCGCTTGCGCTGGCCTTTTCCTATGAACTCATCATGATCGTCTACATCGCGCTTGACGGCGTGGCGGTTTCATGGAACCATGTGCTGAGGGTCCTCATGACGCTGGTCCTCACGCTGCTGGGCAGCGTGCTGATGTTTCCGTCCAGGTGGTTCCTCAGGATGTACCCTGCCAGGGGGAGCAGGCTTGAGATCCGGGAGGCGGCCAGCGAAGACGAAGAGCCTCAGGTGCAGCACCGCACAGTTTCAGGCCGTTTGGACACCCCTGGGCAGACCCCTCCAGAAGCCCTGGAACCCAGCCCCAGGCTGCCGTCCGCACAGGGGACCGGGCAGCCGGAAGGATCGTGAGGGACCGGCGGAAAGCCCGCGCGGCCGCCGGGCAGCAGAAAGGAGGACGCTGAGATGAAGGTCGAAAAAAGGATCAGCCGCAGGTTCGTCTTCTTCGGCGCCTTCGCGCTGCTGCTGTTTTCCATCCTCATCGGGAGGCTTTACGGCCTGCAGGTTGTCGACAGCGCCAGGTACCAGCGTTCGGCGGAGAGCGACCGCATCAAGACCATCAGGCTGACGGGCAACCGCGGCATGATCACAGACGCGGACTCTGTGGTGCTGGCAATGAGCGAAGAGATCTACAACGTCACGTTCTACCGGGACTCCTCCCAGAACAGCAGCGGCGAATACGCCGCATTCACGGGATCGATCCTCGAGACCATCGGGATCATCGAAAGATACGGGAGCCAGCTGAGCGTGACATCCGTCATCGAGCGGGACCCGGACACCGGAGACTGGGCCTTCAATTTCGGAAAGGGCATTTCCCAGAAGGCGCGGGATATCCGCGAAGCGCAGTGGAGGAGCAACCACTACCTGACGAACCTGTCCAGATATGCCGCCGCCGAAAACTGCTACGACAGGCTTTTTGAGATCTACCAGCTCAAGGGCAGGGGCCTGGATGAGGCGACGGTGCTGAAGGTCATGGCCGTGTATTCGGAAATGCAGATGAATCTGTACAATTCCGTGCCCGTCGTCATCGCAAAGGACGTCCCGTTTTCCGCTGTCAGCGAGATCACGGGACGCAGCATGGTGCTGGCGGGCATGGACGTGGAAGTTGGTGAAAAGCGCGTATATCCAAGAAGCACGCTGGCGGCCCAGACGATCGGATATGTCGGGCCCATCAGCGACGCCAACAGCTACTCAACCGCGCTCAAGCCGATGGGCTACGCCCTGAACGACACGATCGGCAAGGACGGCATCGAGTACAGCATGGAAAACTGGCTGACCGCCAACATCACAAGCCGGCAGGGGAGCCGCGTGATGGAAAGGGACTCAAACGGCCGGCTGACAAGGCAGATCGCGTACGAAGCGCCGACGGACGGCAACAACGTCAAGCTGACCCTCGTCGCGGCCTATCAGCAGGAGGCTGAGCGGGCGATCGCGGCGAATGTGGCCCAGACCCGGAGCGTACAGGAAGAAAGGATGTTCAGCGACACCTGGCGGGAAGCGAACAAGGAAGAGCTGGAATCGCGCGACTTCGACAAGTACCCGCTGCAGCTGGCGGACTCCGGCTGTATGGTGGTGCTGGAAGTGGACACGGGAAAGGTCCTTGCGCTTGCCCAGTATCCCACCTACGACCTCAACGCCATGGTGGCGGGCGGAAAGGAGGCCGTGGACATCATCAGGGACGAAAGGAACATCCTGACCAACTACGCCATCCAGTCCAGGGCCGAGCCCGGCTCGATCTTCAAGATGGTCACATCGATGGCCGCCCTGTCAAACGGAGTGCTTTCCGTCACTGACACCATCAGCGACGAGGGGCCTTTCATGAAGTACACGAACAAGGAATCCGAAGCCCCCACCTGCTGGATCGCCAAAGGCCAGAGGTACAAGCACGCCAACCAGACGATCATTCAGGGCCTGTCCAATTCCTGCAACTACTTTTTTTACGAGATCGCCAGCCGCCTGTACGGGTCGGCCGGATCGAACCTGCTCTACAAGTACGCCGCCCAAATGGGGCTGACGACAAAAACCGGCATCCAGCTCCCGGGGGAGGCGCGCAGCGTGGTGGGCTGCCAAGTGTCCCTGTATGATCCGACGGTCAGCATCAACGAGCAGGAGACCTCCCAGCCCATGCTCGTCGCCGCTTCCATCAAGAAGCATCTGAAAAACATCGGCTCCAGCTATGGGATCACCTACGACGAGACCCGCCTGGACACCTGCATCAAGCGTCTGATGGACATGGCGATCAGCACGCATTCGGATAACTGGGCCAACGCGATGCGCCCCATCCTGATGGCTGAACTGAACATGACCCGGGACATGGTGTGGAAGCAGGCCGTGATCGGCGACATCTGGATCTACCTGAACGACATCAAATGGGGCGGCAGCCTTGAGATCCAGATGGGCATCGGCCAGTCGATCACGCTTCTGACGCCGGTCGCGGTGTCCCGTTACCTGGCCAGCCTGGCCAACGGGGGGGTCGTGTACAACCTTTCGGTCATCGACTCCGTCATATCGCCCGAAGGAGAGATCCTCAACCAGTACAAGCCAAGCGTCTTTGGCCATCTTCCCGACGCGAATCTCTATCTCCCCTACATCAAGGAAGGGATGAAGGGCGTCGTCGACGACACCGGGACCGCAGCCAGGTATTTCCGTAACTGGAAATACAAGGACAACATCTGGGCAAAGACCGGAACCTCCCAGGTAACGATCGGCGGCATCAAGCTAGACCTTGAAAACAACGGCTGGTTCCTTGCGCTTGCCCCCTATGAGGGTGAGGCGCAGATCGCCGTGGTCGTGCATATCCCCAACGGGTATTCCGGAGGCGAGACGACGCTGGCAGCCCGGGAATTCATCGGCTGGTGGATGGATGACCGGACCAAGCGCACGGACAACAACCCGGTCGTTCCCGGGAACGAACTGATGCCGTAACGGGAGAAGAGGCCATGGGAAAAGTCTTTTTATTCGCCTCGGGGAAAGGCGGTGTGGGAAAATCCTCCGCGGCCGCCTCGCTGGGCGTCGAGTTTGCCCGCAGCCACCTCCGCACAGCGCTGATCGACGGGGACATCGGCCTGCGCAGCCTGGATCTGATGCTGGGCATGCAGGATCGTGTGGTGTTTGAGCTGACAGACTGCGGAAGGCACCTGTGCTCGCTGGACGAAGCGCTGACGCCCCATCCCCGCTTCCCGCTGCTCCATCTGCTGGTGGGCGGCCAGGCGGCCAGGCCGAAGGACATCGACATCAGGGACATCGGTCGCATCATGGGCACACTGAAAAACAGATACGACATGCTCCTGGTGGATTGTCCGGCGGGCCTCGGCCGGGGGCTGAACAATTTCGTCGGCGCCGCCGACGAGCTGATCCTCGTGGCCACGCCGGATGACGTCTGCCTGAGGGACACGGAGAAAACCGGACGCATCCTCTTTGAGAAAACATCGAAGCGCCCGCATCTTTTGATCAACCGCTATGACAGGCGCCTGCTTCGCCGCGGCTCCGTGAAACCGCCCGAAGCGATCTCCGCGGCGCTGGACCTCCCTCTGATGGGCGTGTTCGAGGACGATTCGGCTGTTTATCGGGCGATGCTGTCCGGCCGGACCATGGCTGAGTGCGGGTCAGGCGGGACGCAGAACGCGGTCAGGCGCGTCGCCGGGAGGATGCTGGGCGCCCAAATACCCTTCCCGCGGTACAAAACAGGCGCCCTTCCCCTTTTGCGGCGGCGTTTCGGAAGAGAGGGCGCCCTCCCATGATGCAGTCTGAGGACAGGAGGGCCAAGCCCCATTTTGATTTCATCCTGCTTGCGCTGATGTACCTGCTGATGTTCTTCGGGGTCCTGGCCATCTCCGTGGCGACCTATGACCCGGACGTCAGCATGGGCGTTCCCCTGCTCAACCGGATCATCAACTCCCAGACCGGACGGTGGCAGGCGATTTTCGTCATCGCATCGCCTGTCGTCATCTGGTTCATCGTGACCATCCCCTATGAGCATTTCCGCTCCTACGCGCGGCTGTACTATGCTGCGGTCCTTATGCTTTTGGTGCTGGTCCTCGGGGCATCGGCGATCCGAAGCGTCAAGGCATGGCTGCAGATCGGTCTTGGCCGGATGCTGCAGCCCAGCGAGTTCGCGAAGGTCACGATCATCCTGATGCTCGCCCGGGCCATGGCGAACAACCCCATGCCGATGAACACCGCCCGGGACGCCATCCGGATCTCCCTGATCTTCGGGATCCCTGCTGGCATCACGATCATCCAGGGAGAGGTCGGTTCGGTCATCGTGATGGCCGCCATCTTTTTCCTGATGGCATATTTCGGCGGAGCAAGCTGGAAGCTGCTGCTCGGGACCGCAACGTTGGCGGCTGCCGCCCTTGTCTCCATCATCGCCTACAGCGTCATCAGCGGGTCAAACGATTACCGGCTCCTGAGGATCCTTTCCTTTATTGATCCCGTGACATACAGCGACGTGGGATACCAGCTCCTCAATTCGCAGCAGGCCATCGGCTCGGGAGGCCTTGAGGGCGCCGGGCTGTTTGTCACCGGCTCGCTCAGCCAGCTGGACTTTGTTCCGGAGGACTGGACGGACTTCATATTCGCGACGGTCGGCGAGGCGGTTGGATTCATCGGCTCCGTCACGGTCATCCTGCTGTACGCGTTTCTTGTGCTCAGGATGCTGTACCTGGCTCGTTTCACCCATGACAAGTTCGGCAGGATGGTCATTGTCGGGGTCATGGGCATGATCTTCATCCATGTCTTCCAGAACATCGCCATGACCGTCGGGGTCATGCCCATCACTGGGATCCCCCTGCCCTTTCTGAGCTACGGCGGCTCCAACCTCTGGACCAACGTGGTTGGCCTGGCGCTGGTGCTTAATGTGACAAAGAGCCGCCCGAACGCGAGGCCGGCTTTATCGATGCCCGTCATCGTCACAAGCGCCTCAAGGAACCGGCGCAGGAAAAAAATCTATGTGAACAGGTCGGACGGGCAGGACAAGTAAGCCGCAGGCCGGCCACAGCCGGCTGGAGACCCGTTTTCGTTTCTGAAAAACCGGCTTGTCAGGGCCATATTTGCATAGTATAATCCGCTTGCCAAAAATGACCGGGTCGCCGAGACGGGGCTCCGGAAGGCGAGGGAGAAAAAATGGCTTTAGTCAAGTGCCCGCGCTGCGAGCTGAACTACATGGAATCAACGGAAAAATACTGCAAGGTTTGCTACCGGGAGATCCATGGCAGCGACATGCGCGACGAGCCGGAGCTGTGCAGCGTGTGCAACGAGGCCCAGGCCCTTCCCGGAAAGGATGTGTGCCTCTTCTGCCTCAAGGAGATGCTGGGCGCAAAAGAGGAGAGCGACGACGCCCAGCCCGTGGACGTAGCCGACAATTCTGTCAGCACGATGGATGAAATCGCCCCGGGGATCGGGGCGGAGATCCCGGATCCCGAATACTCAGAGATCAACAAGGACCTCTCCCTTGAGGAGATGGAGGAAAAAGAGGAGAACGAAGGCGCCGACGAGGAAGAGGATGACTGAGCCTCCCTCTGTCTTCGCCATCGGGGATCTGCATCTTCCCGGCGGCGGAGGCAAGCCCATGGATATATTCGGGGACCAGTGGAACGGCCATTTCGAAAAGATCACCGGGGACTGGCTTGCGCGCGTCCATGAAACGGACATCGTTCTGATCCCCGGCGACATCAGCTGGGCCATGCGGATGGAAGACGCGCTGGATGACCTGCGCAGGATATCGGCCTTGCCCGGGACGAAGATCATGATCAGGGGCAACCATGATTTCTGGTGGGGATCGATTTCACGGCTGCGCGCCGCGCTGCCTGCGGGGATGATGGCGCTGCAGAACAGCGCCGTGCCTGTCAGCGGCATGCTTTTTGCGGGCTCCAGGGGCTGGAGCGCCCCGGAGGGGACGCAGGAGGATGACGACGCGCGCATCTACCGCCGCGAACTGCTGCGCCTGGAGATGTCGCTGGCAAAGGCGCGGGCGATCAGCCGGTCCGGCCGCCTGTTTGCCATGGCGCACTTCCCGCCGACAGGCGAAACGGGGGAGGAGACGCCGGTGACGCGGCTGATGGACAAGTACGGCGTCAGCGACGTCGTCTATGGCCATCTTCACGGTCAGGCGAACGAGCGCGCCTTTGACGGGACTGTCAATGGGGTGCGCTATTTCCATGTTTCCTGCGACGGGCTGGGGTTCCGCCTCCTGCAGCTTCCTCCCGCGGGGGAGAGCGACCCCGACGCCGGAGGGGCGCGATAGCCCAAGGCCAGCTTCTATCCCAGTACGGCGCCCGCGGGCCTTTTTTTTTTGCCGCGGGATCCGGGGCGCCCGAGCCAAACATACACCGGACTGGCGCCTGCGGTCAAAACGTCATATCCAACATATCCGATTGCTTTATTTAGTCAGAATACATAAATATGTGAAGGCAAAAACGGCAATATACGAAAGTGTGTTCCTGTAGTTTGGGAGAGAAGGGGAACACATTTTCGTATTTTTTTCGATCTTGCGTGCATTCGCAAGCATCTGCATGACCAAAGATATGAAACTGCTGCGCAGATTTGTTGACGCAACGCGGCAACGGTGGTAGATTGTGCAAACAAACGGCAATAAGTGGTGTTAGGTGGTGATTCGGTGTCTTGCAACGGCGGAAACAGGAACGCTGCGGACGCAGAACCGGCCGTGGGCAGCACCGATGCGTCCCCCGGGACGACCACGGCTGCCAGCGAAAAACCGGAGGCTGACGGATACGGGTTTTTCGGGGCCTACAACCACAGCATCGACGCAAAGGGGAGAATGATCGTCCCGCAGGCGTTCCGCGAAAAACTCGGCGAGAAGATCGTTGTGGGCGTCAACCTCTCGCAGAGCAGCATCGCCGTATACCCGCTGGACATATGGAGGAGGAAACTTGACATGCTTGCCGCCCTGGCGCAGGAGGACGTGAGCGCGGAGGTTTTTCTTGAGCGCTTTTCCATGCTTTCGTTTGACAACTGCGTCTTTGACGCCCAGGGGCGGATCCTTTTGCCCGCGGCGCTTCGGGAGATGTTCATCAGGGACGCGCAGGGGGTGCAGATTTCAGGCGCAAGGGAATATGTCCGCGTCGTATCGAGCGTGCAGGCGGACAGCGAGACGGAAACGTTCAACCGTCAGCATCGGGACGTCCTCGCCGATATCAGCGCGATCCAGTCGAGGCTGCGCGGCGGCGGGGCCAAAAAGGACTGACGGGCAGGCAGGGACAGGGAAAAGGAGGAGGGCTGCAATTGCTGCCGAGGACCGGGACCCAGGGCCGTCTGTACAGCCTTGCGGGAAGCGCACGGCTCTTGTCGGACGTGCGCATGTTTGTCAATGACCGCGTCGACCTTCCGGACGCGCGCCCCGGGCAGGACGAAAGGGTCAGTTTCCGGGCGCCGAAGGGAGAGGGCCGCCGAGGCAGGGGGATCAGGATGCACTGGGCGCTTGCCATCATAGCGATCGCGATGGCCGCGATGCTCTGGCAGCTTGGCTCAAGGATGGCGGAAGAGCGGCATCTGCGGGAAGAATACGCGCTTACCCTCTCAAGAATCGCGGCTGCGGAGGGCGAGAGGCGCGACATGGAACTGCGCTTGTCAAAAGCGAGCGATCCGAGTTATATTTGCTATTACGCCGTGCAGGAGCTGGGGATGAAACTGGCGGTCGGCAACGAGATGGTGTGGGTGGAAGCGCCTGATACCCGCCCGCGTCCGGGAAACGATATCACGGCGCATCTGAGGTCGTCGGAAAAGGGCGCCAATCACATGCCGTGAAGGGGATCTGCATGAGATTATCGGAACTTGCCAAGGCAGCCGGGCCCCACGCCCTTGGCCTGACCGGGGATTGCGATATTGCCTCGCTGAGCGCCGACAGCCGCAGGAAAACCGACAGCGGACTGTTTTTTTGCATATCCGGCGCGCGTCATGACGCACACGATTTTGCACGGCAGGCGGTGGAAAACGGAGCCGCTGCAGCCGTGGTGACCCGGCTCCTCCCCGACCTGCCGGTACCCCAGCTTCTTGTCGGCGACGACCGGGCTTCCATGGCCCTGATCGCAGGCGGTTTCTACGGGAATCCCGCCGTCGGCATGAAGCTCATCGGGGTGACGGGAACGAAGGGGAAGACGACGACGAGCTATTTCATCAAGGCCATTCTGGAACAGGCCGGCTTCTCCTGCGGCTTGATCGGGACCACCGGGAACATGATCGGACAAAGGTGGATGGACAGCAATCTGACGACACCTGATCCCATCGATCTGCACGGGACCCTGCGCGAGATGGCCGACGCGGGGGTCGATGCGGTGGTGATGGAAGTATCGGCGCATGCGATGGCGATGCGCCGCCTGGAGGGGCTCCATTTCGAGGTCGGATGCTACACCAACCTGTCGCAGGATCACCTGGACTATTTCGGATCAATGGAAAACTATTTCAGGGCGAAGCTCTCCTTCTTCTCTTCGGGCATGGTCAAAAACGCCTCGATCAATGCCGACGACGATTACGCGCCCCGCCTGATCGATGCCGTCAGGATCCCGCTGAGCACCTTTGGCATCTGTACGAACGCGGACATCTTTGCCAGAAATATCGAAATCAGCGAGAACGGGGTCGGTTTCAGCCTGTCTTTGTGGAACGAGCATCACTTCCCCGTCCGCCTTCAGCTCATGGGGATGTTCAACGTGTACAACGCCCTTGCGGCAGCCGGGGCTGCGCTGACGATGGGAACAGAGCCCTCGGCGATCTGCCTGGGGCTGGCCGGGGTGAAGGCCGTTCCCGGCCGCGCAGAAGTCCTCGACACCCATACGCCCTTCAAGGTCATCCTCGACTATTCCCACTCGCCAGATGCGATGGAAAACATCCTGAAAACGGTCCGCGACATCGCGAAACGCCGCGTCATCATCGTCTTTGGCTGCGGCGGCGACAGGGATCAGGGAAAGCGCCCGCTGATGGGAGAAATCGCCGGACAGATGGCGGATTATTCCTTCCTGACCAGCGACAATCCCCGCAGCGAGGATCCGATGGAGATCCTTGACGCGATCGAAGGGGGGATCAGGTCGACGGGGGGCGCCTATGAAGTGGTGGAGGACCGCAGGGAGGCGATCGCCAGAGCGCTCAGGATGGCATCGGAAGGCGATTTCGTGATCCTCGCGGGAAAGGGGCATGAGACCTATCAGGACATCAACGGGGTAAAGAGGCCCTTTGACGAGAAACAGATCGTACGCGAGTACCTGCTGGGCATCCAGCGGGGGGGGACCCCGTGACGGCCGCGCTGCCCGCCCTGGTCGCCCTGGCCGTCATGCTGCTGGTCATGCCGCGCTTTGTTGCCGCGCTCAAGGAGCTCAAGTTCGGCCAGACCATCTACGAGCTTGGCCCAGAGGCGCACAGAGGCAAGCAGGGGACGCCCAATATGGGCGGGATCGTCATCGCGTTGTCGGCCTTTGTCGCCTTCCTGCTTTCCTCCCTGCCCGGCGGCCTGCCCGGAGAAGGGGTTTCCCTCCTGCTTCTCATGCTGTCGTGCATGGCCATCGGCTTTGTGGACGATTACATCAAGGACGCAGGGAAAAAGCACGAAGGGCTCAGGCCCCTGCAGAAAATCATCGGCCAGTTCATCGTCGGCGCCCTGTTTTCGCTGTATTGCGCCAGGGTGGTCGGGACCGGCCTGCATCTTCCGTTTTCGGGAGGAACCCTTGATCTTGGCGCCGCCTATGTCCCGCTGATGACGCTCCTTGTGGTTTTCATGACCAACAGCGCCAATCTTCAGGACGGCGTGGACGGGATCCTCTCGGTTGTGACCGTCGCGGGCGTCGCGGCGCTGGGCCTGATGGCCCTATCCCTGGCCGGGAGGCCTCATCCGGCAGCCGAAGCGGTGGCCCGGTCCTGTTTTGCCCTGGTCGGCGCCTGCGCCGGTTTCCTGAAATTCAATCGTCATCCCGCGAAGATCTTCATGGGCGATACCGGTTCCATGCTCATCGGCGGCGCCTTTGCAGGGGCGGGAATGCTGCTTGGGGTCCAGTTATGGCTGATACCGATCTGTTTTACGCTGCTGCTCTCGTCGCTGTCAGTCATTGTCCAGAGGCTCTATTTTAAGGCGACGGGGGGAAAAAGGCTGCTGAGGATGTCGCCGCTGCACCATCACTTCGAACTTGGGGGCATGAGCGAAAACAGGATCGTGCTGATGTATGGCGCCACGACGCTCCTCCTGTCTGCGCTGGCGCTCCTCTCCTTCCTGCCGCTCAAAGGCAGGTGAGGGGCTTGGGCGCCGGGGAACTCCCTGAAATGGGCGGGTCCGGACAGGCCGGATGGCTTTCCGGAAGGCTGGTCCTCGTCATCGGCCTGGCCAGGAGCGGGCTTGCGGCGGCAGAGCTGCTGCGCCATCTGGGGGCCAGGGTCCTTGCCTGCGACGGCAAGCCGGCCGAAGAACTCCCGGAAGCACTGCGGAAGCTTGGTTCCCTGGGCTGTCTGTGCCTGACAGGCCCTGCTTTCCCGCTCAAGGCGGAAGGAGCGGACTTGGTCGTCCTGAGCCCTGGCGTCCCGCGCGGCCTGCCGGTCATCCAAGACGCCTCCTCCCGAAAAATCCCCATCATCGGAGAACTCGAACTGGCGTCACGGACGGCGCGGGGTGACCTGATCGCCGTGACTGGGACCAACGGGAAAACGACCACCGTGTCCTTGCTGGGAGACATTTTCAGGAAGGCCGGCAGAAGCACCCATGTGGCGGGCAACATCGGGTACCCGTTTTCATCTGCAGCGCTCAAATCGAAGGCCGGGGACAGCCTGGTGGTCGAAGTGTCGAGCTTTCAGCTGGAAGGCGCGGAGAGCTTCCACCCCCGTATTGCGGCGCTCCTGAATGTGACGCCCGACCACCTTGACCGCCACGGCAGCTTTGA
>CAZLYF010000064.1:0-16844 GCA_964563725.1 uncultured Oscillospiraceae bacterium | reverse complement strand
GGCGGCGAGGGCTGACCTGGCGGTCCTCTGTTTCCCTCTGTACGTCGACACCCTTCCCGCGCCCGTGATCGGGGCGCTGGAAAACCTGGCGGCCGCGCGAAAGGGGTCGCCGTCAGAGGGGAAGCCGCTCTTCGCCGCCCTGGTAAACTGCGGCTATCCGGAACCTGCGCACAACCTGAACGCGCTGGCGGTCTGCTCCGTGTTCGCGGGACAGGCGGGCTTTTCATGGGCCGGCGGCCTGGCGCTGGGCGGAAGCCACGGGCTGGGGAGAAAACTCACCGCGGCCCGGGGGCTTCGCGCGAGGGCGGTCTGCCGGGCGCTTGACGTCGCTGCGGAGGCGCTGGCAAGGGGAGAGCCGATCCCGCCGTCCGCAAGCGCGGCGGCTTCCCGGCCGGCTGTCCCGCCCGCCCTTTTCCGGTTGGGGGCGAGGGCGTTCTGGGCCTGGTCGGCCAGAAAAAACGGCTGCGGCGGACAGCTCCTGCGCCGGCCATACGCCGCCGACTGAGGGCAGAAACGCTTACGGGCCCCGGTGGAAGAACACTTCCTCCATGTCCGTATAGTACAGCCTCTCCTCGTGATGCAGGAAACAGGGTTTCGTCAGCTTCCACCATTCCTGGGTCACGGGATCCGCCGCCATTTTCTGCATGTCCTCCTCATAATCGCTGCCCGTGTACTCGTAATACGAGAACAGCTCATCCCCCTTGAGGAAAATCGAATAATTGCGGATATTGCAGGCGGAGATGGTTTGAAGGACCCTCGGCCAGACGGCCGCGTGGAGCCTGCGGTATTCGTCGATCTTCTCCGGCTTCAGCCTGGCCTGCTGCCCGAAACGCTTCATCATCGATCCTCCGCATTTCCCATCGTCGTGTAGCCGGCCGGACTTTCCCGGCGCGCGTCCGGCCTTCCGTCATGCTCTGCCGCCGCCAGCGCCATTATAGCCGGCCCGCAGGCAGTGTCAACAAGGAACGGAAGGGGGGGCTGCGGCAGCCTCGCGCGGCGCTTCATCGGTACAGCGCGTAGTCCATCATTTCCCGTATGAATCCCGCCTTTTCCAGCCATTCCCTCGCTTCGGGCGGAAAGCTGCGTACGGTGACGCGCCTGCGCCGGGGGAAGATCCGGCCGGTCCTGAACGCATGCGTGAACGCGGCGGCCGCGCCCCCGCCGAGCGCGCCGTCAAAAACGCGCAGGCTTTCCCCGTATCTTTCGAAAACGGCCGTGGGCAGCCCGCCGAAGGTGACCACGGCGGTGCCGGGCACGCACAGGAAACCCCTGCCCTCCGAATGCCTGAGACAGCGCCCCCAGGCCTGCGCGGGGTCGGCGGCGTTGAGGCAGCGGAATTCCCGCGCCGGCCCCGCGAGGAAGGCGGTCACGCGCGAAAAGTCCTCTTCCGGGACGAACTGGGCGCCGGACAGGCCGCGAACGAAGTAGCCCCTGCGGGCCCGGGACGTGTATTCCATGACGCGAAGGCGCTCCAGAGCCGTCCTGAAGGGGAGGGTGACGCAGGTTTCCCGGCACAGGATGGGACAGAGGCGGAAGGCGTCCGCGACCTGGCTGTCGATGTCGGCAGTCCTGAGCGGACGCGCGCGCTCCCAGCGCCGCGACGCGCCGCCGCCGGCGGGGAAGCGTCCCGCGGTGGCGCCCCTCTTTGAGAGCATCTGCCTGACCGGCGCAAAACTGTCCTGGCGGACGAGGCCCCTTTCCGCGAGGGCCTGCAGCTCACGCGTGACCGGCGCCCCGTCCATCCTTGAACAGATCGCATGGGCGAACAGCGCCCCCTGCGTTTCCAGCAGCCCGAGCAGCCCCGCTTCTCTCTTGCCCAGCGGGCCGTCCGGGGGGACAAAGAGGACGGGATCGAAGGCTTCGGGGCTGTGGAAGCTGACAAGGAGCCTGTCCCCTTCCCGAACGACCCTGTACGTGAAAGTGCCCTCCGACAGCAGGTCGTCAAGGAGCCCCGGCCGGTAGCCCGCCGCGCGCGCGGGCAGGACGGCCTCTTCCCACAACGCCGCGTCCAGCGGCAGGCCGCAGAGCGCGCTGAGGCCAAGCGACAGCTGTTCCTGCGGCGGTCCCGCGGATTCCGCCCTGCGGGCGAGCAGCGCGGCAAAGCGTTCGGGCGGCGCCGTCTCTACCGCGGCTCGCCGCAGGGACAGCGTAAGTCGCTGCGCGGATTCGAACAGGTCCCGGTGGACCCAGCTGTCCTGCCAGGGGACCGCCGTCCCCTCGGCGGCAAGGCTCTCGAGCAAGCCCCGGCACATCGGCTCCTCCAGGGCGTAACGGTCCGCCAGGCCCTGCGCGTCCTGGGGGCCCCGAAAGCGCAGGCATCTGCGGATCACGCGGGACAAGGCTTCCGGGGAAAACAGCTCAAGGGCGTCCCTGTACAGCCCTCGCTGTTCGGCGGCGATCCACAGCCCCGGTTCGATGCAGGCCGCCCGTCCCTGTCCGGCCAGCTGTTCCAGCCACTCCGCCGGGACATCGGCCTCGCCCCGGACGAGATCGCCCTCCGCCAGGAGCAGCGCGTGGAGCCTCTGTGCGTTTTCGGGTCTTGACGCGGGCCCGGAGCGCTGACTGAGCGCTTCCGCGTCCGGTGCGAGGGCCAGCGCCCGCGCCTGCGCTGCCGCCAGGGCGGCGGATGGGATGGGGGACTCGTACATCAGCTCCGTCTCGGCCTGTCTGCGCAGCGGGAGCGCCATGGGCGAGGGGAGGGCCGCGTGCAGCTCACGCACAGCGACGGCCCCGGACCGGAGGTCCCTGAGCAGGCTGACGAGCCCCGCGAGGTCGAGCAGGTCGTTCAGGCATTCCCGGGACGCTTCCCGGATGAGCGGGTGGGAAGGCTGGCTGACGGACGCCGACAGGGACTCGGCGCCGCGCAGGCGCTGCACCCACAGCGGCTGGCGGGCACCCGTGCGCGCGCCAATCATGAGCGAACGCGCCGCAGCGTAGCGGTAGGAAATGGAAAACATGGGCTCCGCCGGCAGCAGCGAGGCGGTCAGTGCCCCGGCCGTGTCCGGGTCGAGCGAATGCAGGAGGCCGTCGGGGATGTCGCGGCCGCCGACCAGGTTCAGCAGGACGCCGTCGTCATCTGCGTAGGCGCGCACGTCCATGCCGGTCCTGCGGCTCGCCTCGTGCCTGAGCAGCATCGACAGCGCGTGGTTCACCCTGCGCCCGAAAACGGAATGGACCATCAGCTGATGCTCTCCGGCCTCGTCCCGGAAATGCTCCGCGATGAGCGTGCGGTCGTCGGGCAGGCAGCCCGTGGCTTTCATCTGGCCTTCAATGTGCTTTGCCGCGGCGGCGGACGCCGCCGCGGACAAGGGGAAGGCCCCGAGGGCGGGCAGGAGCCTGCCCGCGTGCGCGGCGTCGCCGAGGCCCCGCAGAAGCTCACCGAAATACCTGCCGGTCTCCATGGGCCTCCCCCGCCCG
The DNA here is from genome assembly GCA_964563725.1 of uncultured Oscillospiraceae bacterium. Lineage (GTDB taxonomy): Bacteria > Bacillota > Clostridia > Christensenellales > Aristaeellaceae > CAZLYF01. Next base: position 13,427 of record CAZLYF010000064.1, on the reverse strand, counting down.
TCTCCCCTCCAGAAAGGGGACTGCGCCCCTTCCGTCGGCGCGGAGGCCACCACGACGCGGTCGCGGGTGATCTGAAGGATGCGCCAGGCGAAGGCGCCCAGCAGGAATCTGTCGCCCAGCCGGGCTTCGAACACGAACTCCTCGTCGAGCTCACCCAGCCTGGTGCCGTCTGCCAACGTCACGGTATACCATCCCCGGTCGGGAATGGTCCCGCCGGAGGACAGGGCCAGCAGGCGCGTGTACCCGTCCCCGGACACGCGGCTGTGGATGCGGTCATAGACGACGCGCGCCCGCGCGGGGACCTCGCGCTCGTGCTCATGGTCCCCGGCGAGCATGCAGAGAACGGATTCCAGCGTATCCCGACCGATCTCGCGGTACGGCCAGGCCCCGCGGAAGAGGTCCAGCGCTTCCCCGACCGAGTATTCCTGCGCCGCCGCCATGGAAACCAAGTGCTGCGCGAGCACGTCCAGGCACATCTGCGGGATCTGCGCGGTTTCAGTCTCGCCCTCCAGCGCGCCGCGCGCAGCGAGGCCCGCGGCGAGCGCGCCGGCGTCTGTCTTCGGGAAGATCTGCATCACGCTGGTGCGGCCCGGTCTGTGCCCCGCGCGCCCCGCCCGCTGCAGCGTGGACGAGATGGTCGCGGGAGGGTCGATCTGCAGCACCAGGTCGATGTCGCCGACGTCGATGCCCAGTTCCATGGAGGACGTGGCGCACAGCAGTTTCAGTTCGCCGGAGCGCAGCTGCTTCTCCGCATCCAGGCGCTGCTCGCGCGAGACGCAGCCGTGGTGGGTGCGCGCAAACTGCCCGCCGGCCAGAGCGTTCACGCCGTGGGCGAGTTTTTCCGCCTGTGCGCGGCCATCGACGAAGGCGAGCGTGCTGCGCGCCTCGCAGGACAGGCGGAGGGCGCGGTCGCAAAGCGCGGGCCAGACGCTCTTGCCCCGCGCCGGCGCGGGATCCGCGAAAGGCAGGTCCACCCGGATGTCGACGGCCTTGCTCACGCGCGGCGCAACGATCAAGGCGCCCCGCCCGCCGCTGAGGAAATCGGCCGCGCTTTGAAGGGGGCGGACGGTGGCGGACAGCGCGATGCGCTGCAGGCGCCTGCCGCACAGCGCGTCAAGGCGTTCCAGGGACACGGAGAGGTGCGTGCCGCGCTTGGAGTCAAGCAGCGCGTGCAGTTCGTCGACGATCACGCAGCGCGCGGTCCTGAGCATGGCGCGGCCGCTCCCGGACGTCAGCAGAAGGTAAAGGGATTCGGGCGTCGTGATCAAAAGCTGCGGGGGACGTTTCATCATGCCCCGCCGCTGCGCCGCCGGCGTATCGCCCGTGCGCACCGAGGCGCCGACGAGGCCTTCGATCCCGAGCCCCCTGAGAGGCGGGGACAGGTTTTCCCGGATGTCGTTCCCGAGGGCTTTCAGCGGCGACAGATAGAGGACCTGCACGCCTTCCGGGGGCCCGTTCGCCGCGCTCTCCCGCGCAAGGCGGTCCAGCCAGTATAAAAACGCAGTCAGCGTCTTGCCCGTGCCTGTCGGCGCGCTGACGAGCACATGTCTCCCCGACGCGATCGCGGGCCAGCCTTCCGCCTGTACGGGCGTCGGCGCCCCGTAGGCTTCCCTGAACCACTCGCGGGTCCGCGGTGAAAAGATCGACAAGGGCATAAATCCTCAATTGCCACGGGCAGGTCGCCGCTGAACGCGTATCGCCTTGCTCCGCGCCCTGTATTCCTGCCAGGCATCATACAGCCGGCCCCTCCGCGGCGCAACGGTCCGGCGCGGGAGCCATGCGCAAACCAGGCGCCGAAAGGCGTTGCGGCGGCTGCGCCGGACTGCTATACTGCCATAAAGCGCATGATTCTATCCCGGGAGGAAGGGCACATGAAAGCGGGAAAAGCGGCAAAGGCACTTGTTCTTCTGCTGGCGCTGGGCGCAGGCCTTTTCCTGGGATACCGGCAGACGGAGCCGATCCGGGCGCCCGCCGGGTTCGCGGAAAGGCAGATCCCCCTGGCCGAGGCTCAGCCCGGGCCGGACCCGCAGCTGATGCTGAGCCATATCAGGGGGATGGCCTCCGCCGTGCACAGCGTGGACAGCGACGGGATCCGCGTCACCCACGCCTACCTTGAGGATCAGCTGACCCAAATGGGCTATGCGTATGAGGCTGAACGCTACGCCCTTGGCATGGAGGAAGTCCTCGCGCTGGAAAGGGCGCGGGCCGCGTTCCGGGGCAAGGCCTTCGAAGCGACCGAGGAGTCGATCCGCGAATATTCCGGCATCGGCGACAAGCCCGCGATGAACCTCAAAAACATCGTCGTTACGGTCGACGCACCCGGCACGTCGGAAACGATCCTCTTCGTTGCGCACACGGACAGCGTCAGGATGGGCCCCGGGGCCTTTGACGACATCGTTTCCTGCGCGGCGCTGCTGGAAGGGCTGCGGCAGCTCAAGACCGTCACGCCGCTGCGCGACCTGGTCTTCCTGTTCGCTGACGGGGAGGAGCAGGGGATGCTTGGCGCCGCGAAATTTGTCCAGGACCATCCGGAACTCGCCGGCGTGACCCGGCTGGTGATCAACGTGGAGGCCAGGGGCAACAAGGGGTCCCTGCTGATGTTTGAGACCTCGGAAGACAATTACGGCATGGTCAGCGAATACGCAAGGGCGGTCAGCCATCCCTTCTCCCTTTCCATCGGGACGGCCGTCTACCGGACCATGGATACCGATACCGACCTGACCCGCTTCATGATGGCCGGGTACCCGGGCATGAACTTCGCCGTGATCGAAGGGGCGGACGTATACCACGAGCCCGAGGACAATTATGAGACCTTCGACCGCGACAGCGCCGCGCATTACCTGGAGACCGTCACGGAACTGGTAACGCACTTCGCGGCTTCCCCGAAACTTCAGCTGGAAGCCGACGAGGATTCCGTTCACTTTCCGCTCCTGCCGGGCAATCTCTTCATCATGAGGCAAAGCGAGGCGAACCTGCTCTCCTACGCGGCGTTCGCGCTGTTTTTGGCGGTATCCGCGTGGCTGCTCGCAGCGAAAAGGATCAGGCTGGGGCCCCTGCTTGGCGCGTTCTTCCTGCAGCTTGTCTGCATGGGGGCCGCGGGAGGCGCCTCCTACCTCGTTGTGAAACTGGTGGCGCAGGCGAACGGCCTGTCCGGGTACCGCGACTTTTTGAGATATCAGGGGGCGGAGGCGGTCTTCTATGGACTCCTGGCCGGGGCGCTGGCGCTCAGCTGCCTGGTCTTCTCCCTGTTCTCAAGCAAAACGCGCTCCCCGCTGTCCGCTGCGGCGGGCGTGCTGCTGCTGCCCGCGGTCCTGGCCCTGGCGACGACCTTTGTCCTCCCTTCCGCGAACTACCTGTTTTCCCTGACAGCCCTGGCGGGCCTGGCCGCGATCCTGCTCACGCAGCTGTTCAGGCCCGGCGCCGCCCTGTACGCCGGTCTGGTCGCCTTCCTGACGCTGCTGCTGTTCGTGCCGCTTGTGATGCTGGTCTTCGTCGCGCTCAGCTTCCAGTCCGCCTTCCTTGACATTGCGCTGGCTCAGCTTCCCTGGACGATGATCCTTGGCCAGATGTTCCTGGTCAAACACCGGGGCCGGATCCCCGGCGCCCCGTGATGCCGGGCGTGGGCAGGAGGCAGGGGCTGATAAAGAGAGACGGCGGGAAACTGGTCGCGGCGGCCTCGTATATTGCCCTGGTGTCCGTCAGCCTGCTTTCTGAGCTCCTGCCCATCAACGGCGTCGCGACGGCAGCGGTCTTTGACAGCTATGGGACCCTTTTTTCCCCGGACAACCTTGCCTTCGCCATCCGCTGGCCGATCCTTCTCCTGTTCGCGGGCTTCGTGTACCATCGCTGGGCAGGTTTCAGGGCTGGGACGGACGCGGCGGACAGCGTGATGCTGAAAAGGACGGGGGCCCTGTTTTCCCTGTCCTGCGTCGCGAACGTCCTGTGGATCCTGGCCTGGCATCATTACAGGATCCTTCTTTCCGCCCTCCTGTCGGCCGTAATGCTCCTGAGCCTTGCGGCCGCGACGGAGATCGCGCGCAATCGCCTGCGCTCGGGACGGGAGAGGCTTTTTGCAGGCCTGCCGCTTGGCCTGTATTTCGGCTGGGTCAGCGTGCTCACGATCGCCAACGCGGCCGCTCTGCTCAGCCAGTGGGGGTGGCGCGGCACGGGGCCGGCAGAGGTCCTCGCCACGGCGCTGGCGCTCGTCCTGGGCACGGCCCTTGGCGCGGTTGTCACGCTCAAAAGGAAAGACGCAGCCTTCGGGCTCGCGTTCGCCTGGGCCTATCTGGGAATCCTCCGCAAACATCTGTCCCCGGAGGGCTTCGGCGGGCGGGTCCCGGCAGTCGCGGCAGTCGCGGCGCTCTGTCTGCTGCCCCTCGCGGCGGCCCTGCTGTATGCGGCCGCGGGATCCCTGAGGGATCGGCGCTGAGGCGGCGAACGCTTTGTGCTTAGCTGCGCGGCCGCAACAGGGCGCGGCCCGGATGAGCCGCAGAAAGGTTTCGCAAAAATGGACACAACGCTGGTCATCATGGCCGCGGGGATCGGCTCCCGGTTCGGCGGAGGGGTCAAGCAGCTTGAACGCATCGGACCCAACGGCGAAATCATCATGGACTACGCCATCCGCGACGCCCTCCGGGCCGGCTTTGGCAAAGTGGTCTTCATCATCAGGCGGGACCTTGAGCGGGACTTCAGACAGGCTGTCGGCGACCGCGCCGGGAAGCTGTGCAAGGTCGCCTACGCCTTTCAGGAGCTTGACGACCTGCCGGAAGGCTTCGCAAGACCACGGGACCGCGTGAAGCCCTGGGGGACCGGACAGGCTGTCCTGGCCTGCAGGGGGCTCATCGACGAACCGTTCCTGGTGATCAATGCCGACGACTACTACGGCAAGACGTCTTATGCGCAGGTACGCGCCTTTCTGACCGATCCGGCGACCGAAGACGGAACGATGCGTTTCTGCCTTCCCGGCTTCATCCTGAAGAACACCTTGAGCGAAAACGGCGGTGTGACCCGGGGCATCTGCCGCGTCGACAGCCGCTCGTTCCTTCTTGGCGTGGATGAAACGCACAACATCGTCAGGACGGAGGCGGGGGCGGCGATCGCCGAACCAGACGGGACGCTGCGCCCGCTCGATCCCGATTCGTACGTATCGATGAACATGTGGGGCCTGACGCCGGCCTTTTTTCCCGTACTGGAGGAGGGATTCTCCCATTTTCTCTCGTCCCTTGCGCCGGGGGACCTCAAATCCGAGTACCTGCTGCCCACCATCATCGACGGGCTGGTCAGGGATGGCAGGGCAAGGGTGAAGCTGCTGCATACTTCTGACCGCTGGATGGGCATCACCTACCGGGAAGACAAGGAAATCGTGGCCGGGTTTTTCCGTCGGCAGGCCCTGGAAGAACGGCTGCCAGAGGCCCCGCAGCCGGAATGAGCCGGAAAAGAAGCGCAAGGACCGCTGCCGCGCCGGAACGGGACCGGACGCCGCGCAGTCTGGCGGAAAGGAAACAGGCGTGGGGATCTGCCTGAAACCGCCCGGGCTCGCCCTGCTGCTCGCGGCCGCCGTCGCGTTCCTGCCCCTGTCGGCGGCCCTGGGCGCGGAAGGCGGCGTGTATCGCGAACTGTCGGCAGGCACGGAGGGCGAGGATGTCACAGCCCTGAAGCTCAGGCTGTTCGACCTGGGTTACTATTCGACATCGAAAGTCAGCGACGCCTTCACCGCAGATACGGCCCGGAAAGTGAAACGTTTCCAGGAACTCAACGGATTGGAAGCGACGGGGACCGCGACACCGGACATGCAGGAGATCCTGTTCTCCCCTCAGGCGGTGCCCCGCCCCCTGCCGGAGAGCGTCCCCTGGCAGGCCCTTGCGCCATCGGCCGGACCAGTCGGGGAGCCGGACCTGCCTCAGACGGGCCCCGGCGGCTTTCTGCAGGAACCGTCGGCGGAACCCTATGTCTACGCCGATGAGGCGGACGGCCGCTGGATCTACATCGGCGCCGCGCTGCGGGTGGATATCCGCCGCTACCGTCAGGCGGCAGGACAGCTTGAATGGTATGAAGCGGACATCCGTTCCGCGGAGGGAAACCTGCCGCGGGCCACGCTTTCCAAAGACGGGGGCGGAACGTTTGAACTGCCCCTCAGCCTTGCCCGCAGGGCGGGCGCCGTGTTTGCCGTCACGGATGATTTTTTCGCCTACCGCGCCCGCTACGGGCAGCGGGTCGGGATCGTCGTGCGCGGGGGAGAGGTGCTTTCGGACCGGACCTACGCGCAGGACCGCTCGAGGATCCCCTCGCTGGAAGTGCTCGCGCTCTTTGAGGACGGGTCGCTGAAGACCTTTGACAGCGACGCGCATTCGGGCGCCGAATACCTCCGGATGGGCGTGACGGACACCTGGGCCTTCGGCCCCGTGCTGGTCAGGGAAGGCGAAGTGCCGCGCTACTACTATTCCGACGACTACCGCAGCTATCGGGAGCCCCGGTGCGCTTTCGGCGAGGCTGGGCCGGGGCATTACCTCGCCCTGGTGGTCACCGGCAGGAGGGACAACAGCCGGGGCGCGTATTTCGGGTGGATGGCGGAGAAAATGAAGGAAATGGGCGCGGTCGAAGCCCTCAACCTGGACGGGGGCAATACGGTCGCCCTGGTCTTCATGGGCGCTGTGCTCAACAAATACGACGGGACAAACCAGGAATCGAACCGGAAGGTGTCGGGCCTGATCGCTTTTTCGGACGCAGCGCGATAGGGCCGCCGTGGCCGGCACCGATGACGCGCCGCGGGAGGATGGAGGTGCAAAGGTGATCCGTTCCCTGTTGTTTATCCCCGGGAACAGCCCGGGAATGCTCTCGGGCGCTGACATCCACGGGGCGGACGCGGTGATCTTCGACCTGGAAGACGCCGTGCCGCCCGGGGAAAAGGACGCGGCGCGCATCCTGGTGGCGCACACGCTGCGATCTCTGCGCTTCCCCGGCATCCGGGCAGTCGTCCGCGTCAATCCCTTCGGGTCGGGCCCGGCGCGGGAGGACTATGAGGCGGTCGTTCCGCTCAAACCTGAGCTGATCATGCCGCCCAAGGTGTCCTGCGCGGAAGAGGCGCGGGAGATCTCCGCGGCGCTGGGCGCGCTTGAAAGGCGCCACAGCCTCGCGGAGGGGTCGATCGGGTTGATCCCCCTGATCGAGACGGCGCAGGGGCTTGAGAACGCGTACACGATCGCGCGGTGCGACGCCCGCGTCAAAGCCCTGCAGCTGGGAGCGGAGGACCTCGCGTTCGACCTGCGCGCGGTGCGGACAAAGGAGGGCGCTGAGATCCTTTACGCGCGCGGCCGGATCGTATCCGCCGCCAGGGCGGCGGGGAAAGACGCATACGATACGCCCTTTACTGACGTCGACGACGAGGAAGGGCTTGCGCGGGACCTTTCCTTCGCGCGCGCCCTGGGCTTTTCCGGCAAGGCGGTCATCTCGCCGCGCCATGTACAGGCCGTCAACGCCGCATTCGCCCCGACCCGCGAGGAGGTCGCTTACGCCAGGGAAGTCATCGCGGCGCTTGAAGAAGGGAGCCGCATGGGAAGGGGCGCGGTGTCCCTGCGGGGCCGGATGATCGACAAACCTGTCGCCGAGCGTGCCAGGCGCGTGCTGCGGGACGCCGCCGGGACCGGGATGGAGGCAGCAGCCGATGAATAAGATCCTCTCTTCGCTTTCGGAGGCGATGCGCCTGTGCGGTATCCGCGACGGCATGTCCCTCTCGTTCCATCATCATCTGCGCAACGGCGACAAGGTCCTCAACGCGGTGCTCGCGGAAGCGGCGCGCATGGGCCTCAAGGGCCTCAAGCTGCAGGCAAGCTCCGTGTTTGACGTGCACGAGCCGCTGATCGGCCACATGAGGTCCGGCGTTGTGGGCGGGCTTGAGACGGACTACATGGGAAGCCTTGTCGGCCGCGCTGTCTCCCAGGGGGCACTGCCCGTGCCCGTTGTGTTCAGGACGCACGGAGGCAGGGCGGAGGCCATCGACAGCGGGCGGGCGCACATCGACATCGCCTTCATCGCGGCGCCCGCGGCCGATCGCAGGGGCAACGCCAACGGCGTCCGGGGGCCGGCCGCCTGCGGGTCGCTCGGCTATGCCTGCCCGGACGCGCGTAACGCGGACCGCGTTGTCGTGGTAACGGACCATATCGAGGAATATCCCCTCTTTCCGGCTTCCATCGGGGAGGAGGACGTGGACTGGGTCGTCAAAACGGATTCGATCGGCGATCCCGCCGGCATCGTTTCCGGCACGACGAAGATCACCAGAGACCCTGTGGGGCTCGCGATCGCAAGGCTGACCGCCTCGCTCATCGAGCACAGCGGCCTGCTCAAGGAAGGGTTTTCCTTCCAGACCGGGGCGGGGGGCCTGTCCCTGGCGGTGACCGGCTTTCTCAAGCCTGTCATGAAGCGGCTGGGGATCGCCGGAAGCTACGGTCTGGGCGGTATCACCGGCCCCATGGTCGACATGCTCAGGGAGGGCTGTTTCCGTACCCTGATGGACGTCCAGTGCTTCGACCTGCAGGCGGTGGAATCCCTCCGCGACAACCCTTGGCACCGGGAGATCTCGGCCACCCGGTACGCGAGCCCGGGCGCAAGAAGCGCGGCGGTCGATTCGCTCGACGCGGTCGTCCTGGGCGCGGCGGAGATCGACACGGGGTTCAACGTCAACGTGCACACCGATTCCAGCGGCTTGATCATGGGGGGAGCGGGCGGGCACAGCGACGCCGCCGCCGGCGCCAGGCTCGCCATCGTCGCGGCGCCCCTTTTCCGCGCCCGGCTGCCCATCGTGGTAGGAAAGGTCCAGTGCGTATCGACGCCGGGAAGCACGGTGGACGCGCTGGTCACACAAAAGGGGATCGCCGTCAACCCGGCGCGTCCGGACCTTCAGGACCGGCTCAGGCAGGCGGGCCTTCCCGTATGCGATATCGCCCAGCTGAAGGCAATGGCGGAAGGCTTCACCGGCGTCCCCGCTGCCGTCTCCCAGGCGGGGCGGGTCGTGGCGGACGTCGAATACAGGGACGGGAAGGTGATCGACTGCATCCGCGGCGTCGGCTGATGGACGGTGACCTGCTTGCCGCGAGGGAGCTGAGATGGCGTGTCCGCAGGGAACTCGCCGCGATCCATCGGCGCGCGGTGGTGTCCGCCACCCTGCGCGCCCCGCATGATCTGAGGTCGAGGGGAGAGTTCATTTGCGCCCACCGCTGCCTGTGCGGGAGGCTCGGGTCCTTCGCGGCGGGCAAAGGCGTCCCGTTTCGGCGCGTCCTCGAGACCCTGGACGCGGAGGGACCCTGCGTGCATTTTCTTGCGGAGGAAGCCTGGCCCGCCAAGGACATCTGCGTCCGCTTCGAGGACGAAGAGCAGGGGGGGGAGCTTCTGGACGCGGACGTCATGGATGCCGCGGGGGAGCCGCTGTCGCGCGGGGAAGGGGAACGCGAAAGCAGGCGCTGCGCCGTATGCGGCAGGGCGCCGGCGCGGGAATGCATCCTAAGCCATGCACACACTGGGGAAGAAACCGCCGCGGCCTTCGTCCGCCTGGCCGGCGGCGTCCTGCCGGGAACTGGGGCGGCGCTCGGGCTGGTGGCGGAAGCCGCGCTGCGCGCGGTGCTGTATGAGGTTGCCGTCACGCCCAAACCCGGCCTCGTCGACAGGCTGGGGAACGGCGCCCATCGGGACATGGGCTTCTACACGTTTCTGGACGGCGCCTGCGCGCTGGCTCCGTACTTTCACTCCTGCGCGCAGCTTGGCGCGGAGTTCGCGGGGGACGCGGAGGGACTGCTGCCGCTGCTCCGGGTGGAGGGCATCGCCGCAGAGAAGGAGATGCTGCGCGCCACCGCCGGCGTCAATACGCACAGGGGGACGATCTTTGCCCTGGGCATCCTCTGCGCTGCGGCCGGGCGTTTGGCCGGACGCGGCCGGAGGCTTGCCGCGGCGGACATCTGCGAACTGGCCGGTGAGATCGCCAGGCCTGCCCTGTCAGAACTTGCCGCAGCGGCGGAGGCCTCCGCGCACGGCATGAAAGTCTTTCAGGCCTTGGGCGCGGCCGGCGCGAGGGGAGAGGCCGCCGCGGGCTTCCCGTCCGCGCTCCGCAAAGCCCTCCCCGCCCTGCGCGGCCTTCTTGGCGCAGGGAAGAGCATCGACGAAGCCGGGACCGCAGCGCTGCTTGAGCTCATGTCCAGCGTCGAGGACACCAACGTCCTGCACCGCGCCGGCGCGGAGGGGCTTCAGATGATGCGGCGCGAAGCGGGGCGCCTGCTCAGGGAAGGGGCCGGCGGCGACGGGCTCGCGGCGCTTGGGCGCAGGCTCGAGGACAGCAATATCAGCCCGGGCGGCTGCGCCGATCTGCTTGCGGCGGCTTTTTTTCTCCATTTTACGGAGGCGATCGGTCAGCGGCGGTGAAACGGCACGGGGGAAGAGGCGCCTGTCCGCCCCCGTTCAGCCATTCTCCGCCATCTGCCGGGAGACGTCCGCTTCGCAGGACTTCATGGCCGACAGGGTCCTGTCAAGGAGCGTGTCAAGGTCCCATCCGAGCAGTTCCGCGCCTTTTGCGATGATCTCGCGGGAACAGCCCGCCGCAAAGGCCTTGTCCTTGAATTTCTTCTTCAGGGATTTGAGTTCCATGTCCAGGACAGACTTTGAGGGGCGCATCAGGGCCGCTGCCCCGATGAGCCCGGTGAGCTCGTCCCCCGCGAAAAGGATCTTTTCCATCGGATGTTCCGGCTGCGGCAGCCCGTCATGGCAGCCCCACGCATGGGAGCACACCGCATGGACGAAGCGTCCGTCCGCCCCGATCTCGGCAAGGAGGTCCGGCGCTTTGCGGCAGTGGTCCGCGGGCCAGCGCTCGAAATCCACGTCGTGCAGCAGGCCGACCATGGCCCAGAAGTCCGCCTCGTCCGCGTATCCCTGGTCGTTCGCGTACCAGCGCATCATCCCCTCCACGGACAGGGCGTGCCTGATATGAAACGGCTCGTCGTTGTATTTCTTCAGCAGGGCAAGCGCCCGTTCCCTCGTCGCCATACGGTCCTCCATGCCTTCGTTTCCCTTCATTTCCACGCCACCCTAGCATCCGGCCCGGAGCATGTCAAGGCGAAGCGTGCCTGCGATGGGCGGAGGGGACGGCCCGCTGCGAAAAGCGGGGGAAAAGCGCTTGCCACCTTCGGGAAGCGATGCTATAATCAACGCAGGCGCGATGATATGGAGGCCCGTATGACGGACGGCGATGCCCGCCGGCTCATGGACGCATTGCCGGATTGTCCGCTTGAGGGAGACGTCCCGCTCAGCGGGTATACGACCATCCGAACCGGCGGGCCCGCGAAACTGTTCATGGAGGCTGCTTCCGCAGAGGACATCTGCGGCGCCCTGAAAGCCGCCTCCGGCCTTGGGATCCCGTTGCTTGTGATCGGGGCCGGGTCCAATGTGCTCCTCTCCGACGAGGGCTTCGACGGCCTGGTCATCCATTGCGGCGGCATGTATGCGGCCGCCGCCGTCGAGGGGCAGGAAATCACCGCGAAGGCCGGGGCGGGGCTGCCTGCCCTTGCCAGGCTTGCCCTCAGGCATGGGCTGTCGGGGCTGGAATTCGCCGCGGGGATCCCCGGGTCGGCGGGCGGCGCGGCGCTGATGAACGCGGGCGCCTACGGAGGCGATATGTCGCAGGTCGTCCGCTCGGTGCTGTATGCCGACCGTTCCGGGCGTCGGGGGACTTTCTCGGGCGGGGAGATCGCATACGCCTACCGCACGAGCCGCCTGTTGAGGGAAGGCCTCACAGTGCTCTCCGTCACGATGCGCCTTGAAAAGAGCAGCGAGGAGCAGATCGCGTCGAGGATGGAAGAGATGCTGTCGCGCCGGCGGGCGGCCCAGCCCCTTCAGCTCCCGAGCGCAGGCTCGTTCTTCAAACGGCCGGCGGGGCATTCTGCCGGCGAACTGATCGACCGCTGCGGCCTGAAAGGACATCGCATCGGCGGCGCTGCCGTCAGCGGCCTGCACGCAGGTTTTTTTGTCAATCTCGGCGGCGCGACGACAGGCGATTTCCTGTCGCTGATGAGGCACGTGCAGCGCGTTGTGCTCGAACAGCACGGGGTCCTGCTGGAGCCGGAGGTCCGCGTCATCGGGCGGGCGGGATAATGAGCTTCTCTTCCCAGCTGAAGGCCGAGCTCTCCGCCCTGAAGACGGGGAAGCCCTGCTGCCTTGACTCCGAACTGAAGGCGCTGACCCGTTGCTGCGCGACGCTGTCCCTCCAGGGAAGGGGCGAGCTGCGCCTGAAGTACCGCAGCGGCAGCCCCAGCGTCGCCAAGAGGATCTACGTCCTCCTCAAGGCCCTTTACGGGCTGTCGCCCGCGGCGCATTACACCCTTCAGGCCCGCTTTGGGGGACGCAAATTGTATGCGCTCCACCTTGACAAGGGGGACACGGAGAAGCTGCTGGCGGCGTTCGGAGCGGGCGCCAATGACCGCCGGCCAGGAATCGCCGTGCGCCTGTCCCTCGGCCTTGCCAGACGGGAATGCTGCCGGAGGGCCTATCTGAGAGGGATGCTGATTGGCTGCGGGAGCGTCGCGGACCCTGAAAAGGGATACCAGGCGGAGTTCATCCTGCCGGACAGAAGGGACGCCCCGCTGCTCAGGAAAGTCCTTTCGATGTGCGGCGTTGATTCCGCCCTTGCGCCAAGGCGCGGGAGCGAAGTGGTCTACATCAGGGGGGGCGAAAAGATCGTCAGGCTGCTGATCCTGGCCGGCGCTTCCCGCTCCGTGCTGGCGACCGAAAACCTGCGCCTGGAAAACAGCCTGAAAAACCAGGTCAACCGCGCGATGAACTGCGACAGCGCGAACATGGCAAGACGGCTACAGGCCTCCATGAAGCAGGTGAAGGCGATCGACGCGGTCTCGCTTTCGAGGGGGCTTTCGGCCCTGCCCTCCGCGCTGGAACAGCTGGCCAGGCTGAGGCTTGCCAACCGCGAGGCATCCCTGGAAGAGCTTGGCGCCATGCTGGACCCGCCGCTGAGCAAGTCCGCCGTTCAGCAGCGGATGAACAGGATCATCGCGATCGCCGGCTGCATACAGCGCTCTCATGACGCGCCGCCGTGATCAAGGGAGGTTGCAGAATGCAAAAAGAGACGATCCAGCTTCGGGGAAGGCTGCCGATGTCCAGGGAGCGGGCGCTCCGCCTGGTCACCGCCGCGAGCGCTTTCTCATCCAGTATCCTCCTGATCTTCGGCCATACGACGATCAACGCGAAATCCATGCTGGGCTTCCTGTCCATCGGCGGCATGCCGGAGCGCGTCATGACGCTCCAGACGGACGGCGAAGACGAGACGGAAGCGCTCGAAGCGATGCGGCTCGCCCTCGAAAAGGAGTAGCGCGGCAGGAGAGCGCCCCGCGTCAGCGGTCTGTTTGACAGATTGTCATCATTCTGATATAAAAAGAGGAGTT
>CAZLYF010000063.1:0-16965 GCA_964563725.1 uncultured Oscillospiraceae bacterium | reverse complement strand
CGGAATCTTCTGTCGTTCTTCGCTTCTCGTCTGTATCGTTTTCAAGGTTCCCGCGTCCCCTCTCGCTTTTTTTGGGGCGCTTGAGTAGAGTACCACCTCCCCCGCAGGGCTGTCAATCGTTTTTTCTGCTTTATTTTTTCGCCGGGGACGCCCGCCTGCGGGGCCGCGGTGTCCCGGCGTCCCCGCTCCTGCAGGCAACGGGAACGCGGCTTGCGGGTGACAAACAGGCCGGCAGGGCATATAATCGTCTCATAAGTAGTCAGACGCGCCTGGGGAGGGAAACGGCATGGAGAGAGTCAGGGCTGGCATCATCGGCTGCGGCGGCATCGCCCGCGGCAAGTATCTTCCGTCCCTGCGTCAGCTCGGGCTGGCGGACGTGGTGGCCTTCTGCGATACCGACGCCCCCAGCGCCGCAAAGGCGGCCTCGGAGTATGGAGCGCCGGGGGCAAGGGTCTTTTCCGACTACCGGCGCCTGCTGGAGCTTGACCTGGACGCCGTCTATGTGTGCACGCCAAACCGCAGCCATTCCCCCGTCACGGTGGACGCGCTTGACAGCGGGAAGCATGTGATGTGCGAAAAGCCGATGGCCATCAATGCCGGCGAAGCGGAAAAAATGCTCCTGGCGGCCAGGAGGTCCGGCAAACTGCTGACCGTCGGCTACCAGAACCGTTTCCGCTCGGACAGCCAGTACCTGAAGAAAGCCTGTCTGGCCGGAGAGCTCGGCGAGATCTACTACGCGAGGGCAAACGCGCTCAGGCGGCGCGCCGTCCCAACCTGGGGGGTCTTTCTCAATGAGCGGGAGCAGGGTGGCGGCCCGCTGATTGACATCGGGACCCACGCGCTGGACCTGACGCTGTGGATGATGGACAATTACCGGCCCAAATACGCAGTCGGGACAGTCTACCACAAGCTCAACGGGGATACGGAAACCGGGAACCTCTGGGGCGACTGGGACCCAAAAAGCTTCACCGTCGAAGACAGCGCTTTTGGTTTCATCGTGATGGAAGACGGCGCGACGGTCAGCCTGAGCGCCTCCTGGGCACTGAACACACTGGACGTGGAGGAGGCGGCGACAAGCCTCTCGGGCACCAGGGGCGGCGCCGATATGCATGACGGCCTGCGCATCAATGGCGTCCGGTATGGCAGGCAGTATGTTGCGAAGCCGGACCTGGACGCAGGCGGGCCCATCACGCGTGACGGAGGCCAGGCTGCGGCCAAGGTGCTGGAGCAGGAAACCTTCATCCGGGCGATCATGGGAGAGGGCGGACTGTGCGTGCTGCCTGAACAGGCGCTAACTGTCACGCGTATCCTGGACGCCGTCTACAAGTCCGCCAGGACGGGCAAACCGGTCTATTTCAACTGAGTGTGCAGGCGTTGAGATCGTGCGGCCGCGGCCGGAAAGGATGCGACATGAAAACCTGGAAAGTCGGCATCGTCGGGGCGACAGGCATGGTGGGCCAGCGGCTCGTCAGCCTTCTTGCGCGCCACCCCTGGTTTAGGCTTGAGGCGCTGGCCGCAAGCCCCGGCAGCGCGGGCCGGCCCTACGCCCAGGCGGTGAGCGGCCGCTGGGCGCTCTCCTCCGCCCTGCCTGAAGCTGTCGGGGACATGCAGGTCCTCGACGCCGCCGACATCCAAGGCGTCGCAAAGAAAGTGGATTTTGTATTCTGCGCGGTTTCGCTGCCCAAGGCCGGCACCCTTGCTATGGAAGAAGCCTATGCCCGGGCGGAGATCCCGGTCATCAGCTGCAACAGCGCGTGCAGGATGCTGCCCGACGTCCCCATGATCATCCCTGAGATCAACGCCTCCCATGCAAAGGTCATCCCCGCCCAGCGAAAGCGCCTGAAAACCAGGCGCGGCTTCATCGCCGTCAAGCCGAACTGCTCGATCCAAAGCTATGTGCCAGCGCTTTCGCCGCTGCTGCCCTTTGGGATCAGGTCGGTCAGCGTCGTCACGCTGCAGGCCGTCAGCGGCGCCGGGAAAACGCTCGAGGGCTGGCCTGAGATTGCCGACAGCGTCATCCCCTTCATCCCGGGCGAGGAGGAGAAAAGCGAGGGGGAACCGCTGAAAATCTGGGGCGCGCTGTCCGCGGACGGGCTCCGGATCGTCAGCGCGCAAGCCCCCTCCATCAGCGCCCAGTGTATCCGCGTCCCCGTTTCCGACGGGCATATGGCGGCGGTGAGCGTTTCGTTTGACAGCAAGCCCTCCATCGCCGAGATCGCTGGGATCTGGCGGGACTGCAGGACCCTCCCCCAGGAGCTCGGGCTGCCGTCCGCCCCCGACCCCTACCTCCTTTTCCTCGAAGGGGACGACCGGCCCCAGACCCGGCTGGACCGCGACGCCGGAGCGGGCATGGCGATATCCATCGGCCGTCTGCGGGAGGACAGGCTTTTCGACTGCCGCTTCATCTGCCTTTCGCACAACACGCTGCGCGGCGCAGCGGGCGGCAGCGTGCTGACGGCCGAACTCCTTTGCGCCCAGGATTGGATCCCCTCAGGAGGCGCCGTATGAAGCTTCCGCTTTTTACAGGCTGCTGCACGGCGCTGGCCACCCCCTTCAGCCCCGGCGGGATCGACGAGGCGGCCTTGAGGAAGCTGGTCGCGCTGCAGCTTGACAGCGGCGTCAGCGCGCTCCTCGCCTGCGGCACGACCGGCGAGCCCAGCACAATGAGCAGGGAGGAGTGGGAAAGGACGCTTGGCTGCGTGCTGGAGGAAACCTGCGGCCGCGTGCCTGTCATCGCGGGAACGGGCGGCAACGACACCGCGCGCGTGATCGCCCTGGCGAAGGCAGCCGGGCGCCTGGGAGCCTCGGCGCAGCTTTGCGTGACCCCTTACTACAATAAAACGAGCCAGGCGGGCCTCGCGGCGCATTTCCGGGCGATCGCGGACGAGGGGCCGCTGCCGGTGATCCTCTACAACGTTCCCTCAAGGACGGGCCTGTCCATTTCCCCGGAGACCCTGGAGCTCCTCTCGCGGCACGAGGGCATCATTGCCGTCAAGGAGGCCTCCGCAGACTTCATCAGGATCGGCGAGATGATGAGCCTGTGCGGGGGCAAGATCGCGTTCTACTCGGGGACCGACGAGGTGGTCGTGCCCATGATGGCCCTGGGCGCCCTGGGTGTGATCTCCGTGCTGAGCAACGTCGCCCCGAGGCTCACGGTGCGGATGACGGAGGCGATGCTCGGCGGCGGCTACGCCGAGGCCGCCGGGCTGCAGCTGAGGCTCTTCCCCCTGATCCGCGCCCTGTTCAGCGAAGTGAACCCCATCCCGCTCAAGGCAGCCCTGTCCCTGATGGGCCTGTGCGAAAACCGCCTCAGGCTGCCGCTCGTGCCGCTGGACGCGGGGAAGACGGCGGCGCTGGAAGAGGCCCTGCGCGGCCTGGAGCTGCTCTGATGCGCGGCCTTCTCGTGTCGGGCGCCTGCGGGCGGATGGGGAAACTGGTCGCCGGGGAGGCCCCGCGCCACGGTTTCACCGTCCTTGCCGGGGTCGATCCCCTGCCCGGGAACTGCGGGGGCTTCCCGGTATACCCTTCCTTTCCCCACTGCGCCTTCCGTCCCGACATCATCCTCGATTTTTCAACCCCGGCCTCCCTCCCGGGCCTTCTCTCCTTCGCCGTTGAAAAAACAGTCCCGGCAGTGCTTGGCACGACGGGCTACAGTTCCGGCGATCTGGACGCGATCCGGGAAGCGTCCCGCTTCATCCCCCTGTTCCAAAGCCCCAACATGAGCGTGGGCGTGTTCGTGCTCCGGAAACTGGCAGCCCTCGCGGCGCAGATGCTGCCCGGTTTTGACGTGGAAATCGTTGAGAAGCATCACCGCCAGAAGGCGGACGCGCCAAGCGGCACGGCGATTGAGCTGTTCCGGTCCCTGGCGGGAGACGGTTCACGCAGCGTATGCGGAAGGCAAGGCGCGGACGCCGCGCGGGGCGCGCAGGAGATCGGGATCCACTCCGTCCGCGGCGGGACCCTCGCCGGGGAGCACGAGGTGGGGTTCTACGGCGCCGGCGAAACGCTGCTGATCGGCCACAGGGCCCAAAGCAGGGAGATCTTCGCGGCCGGAGCGCTGAAAGCGGCCGTTTTCCTGCTCGGGCAATCGCCGGGCCTCTACGGTATGGAAGACCTGCTGCGCCTTTCCGCCCCGGCGCGGCAGCCGGACTGAAAGCGCGGCAGGGGACGGGATGCGCGTTTGCGGCGTCGTCGCCGAGTATGATCCCTTCCACAACGGGCACGCCTACCATCTCAGGCGGGCAAGGGAACTGTCCGGGGCGGATTACCTTGTCTGCGTGATCAGTTGCGCCTTCACCCAGCGGGGGATGCCCGCCCTGTTTTCTTCGCATGACCGCGCGCAGATGGCCTTGTGCTGCGGCGCCGATCTCGTCCTTGGGATGCCCCTGTCCTTTTCCTGTTCCCAGGCAAACCGTTTCGCGGCGGGCGGCATCGGGATCCTTTGCGGGCTTCAGGCCGTGACCCACCTGAGTTTCGGCGCGGAAAAGGACGACCTGGCGTTCATGACGCAGGCGGCGAAGGCTCTGGAGGCCCCCGACGAAGGGATGTCGGCGCGGCTCCGGCAGGCGCTCGGGGAGGGCAGTTCCTTCGCCCGGGCTGTGGGCGAGGCCCTCTCGTCGCGCTTTCCCGCCGTTCCGGCTGCGCTGTTCAGGGCCCCCAACATGATTCTGGGGATCAGCTACATCCGCGAACTGCTGCGCCGGGACAGCGGCATCCGCGTGCTCCCCGTCAGGCGGCGGGGAAGCTATCACGACACTGCGGCCACCCCCTTCCCTTCGGCCACCGCCGTCCGCGGCGCCCTGCTGAGGGGCGATTGGCAGGGTGTGAGGCGTTCCGTTCCGGAAGCCGTCCTTCCCCTGCTTTGTTCGCTCCTGCGCCGGAGCCGCGTCCACCCGCCGGATGCGCTCGACAAAGCCCTGCTGCTCAAGATCATTTCAACGCCGGCGGATTCGCTCCGCCGCTGCGCGGAGATCTCCGAAGGCCTGGAGGGGCGCATCAGGTCCGCAGCCGCTCTTGCCCCCGGCAGGGAGCGGCTCATCGAGGCGGTCAAGACGAAAAGGTATCCGTACGCCCGCATCAGCCGCGCCCTGACAAATATCCTCCTTGACGTCCCGGCGGAAGGCCTGCCGCGGCAGCCTGAATACGCAAGGCTCCTCGGCTTCAGGAAAAGCGCACTCCCGCTGCTTGGCGCGATCGGGCGGAGCGGGTTTCCCCTGATCAGCCGTCCGGCCAGGGCAGGCGGCAGGGAGATCCTGCTGGACATGAAAGCCGAAGCCTTCTGGTCGGCCGGGGCCGGGCTCCCGGGGGCCGACCCTTATCTAAGGCAAGTGATCATCGTCGATTGAGGAGCGTGATGGAATTGAGGAACATCCCGGCAAGAGAAATCAGCAAAGCGGTGGAAGGCCTTTTCCTGCAGGCGAACTACCGAATCGGAGACGACGTCTGCGACGCCGTGCGTGAGGCGATCGGCAGGGAGATCTCCCCTCCCGGAAAAAACGCGCTCGTACAGATCGAAGAGAACTACCGAATCGCGCGCGAGGAGAGCGTCGCGATCTGCCAGGACACAGGCATGTCGGTGGTGTTCGCCAGGGTGGGCCAGGAGGTCCACATCGAAGGGGATTTCGAGGAAGCCATCCATCAGGGAGTCAGAGCCGCCTATGAAAAAGGCTTCCTGCGCAAATCCGTTGTGGACGACCCCCTCTTTGAGCGGCGGAACACGGACGACAACACGCCGGCGGTCATCCACACAAGCCTTGTGCCGGGCGACCGTCTGGAGCTCCTGGCCGTGGCCAAGGGTTTCGGCAGCGAGAATATGAGTGCCCTCAAAATGCTCACGCCCGCCGACGGCGTCGAGGGCCTGACCCGCTTCGTGCTCGAAACGGTATGGAAAGCAGGCCCGAATCCCTGCCCGCCCCTCGTGCTGGGCATAGGCGTCGGGGGAACCTTTGAGCAGGCGGCGATCCTGGCGAAACGGGCGACCGCGCTGCCGCTTGACCACTGCAGCCCGGACCCGCGTTACGCGGCGCTGGAAGTGGAGCTGCTTGGGAAGGTCAACGAGCTGGGGGTCGGCCCGGCAGGCGTCGGGGGGCTCGTCACGGCCCTGAAGGTGCACGTGCTGCACGCGCCGACGCACATCGCCGGTCTGCCGGTCGCGCTGAACATCTGCTGCCACGCGGCGCGTCACGCTTCCGTGACGATATAGGAGGCTGTATGGGAACGCTTTCGCTCGATCTGCCCCTTCAGGGCGATACGGCAAGGAGCCTGCGCGCGGGCGACGTGGTGACGCTCAGCGGCGCGCTGTACACAGCCCGCGACGCCGCGCACAAACGGCTCGTCGCACTGATCGACCAGGGCCTTCCGCTGCCCTTCGACCTGAACGGACAGACGATCTATTACGTCGGGCCGGCGCCCGCTTCGCCCGGCCACGCGGTCGGTTCCGCCGGCCCCACGAGCAGCTATCGGATGGACCCCTACACCGTAAGGCTGCTGGACAGGGGCCTGAGGGGCATGATCGGCAAGGGGCTCCGCTCACGCGAGGTCATCGAGGCGATGCACCGCTGCGGAGCGGTATACTTTGGCGCCACCGGAGGCGCGGCGGCGCTGATTGCCAGATGCATCAAAAAAAGCGAGGTCGTCGCCTGGCCGGACCTGGGCACAGAGGCCGTCCACCGTTTTGAAGTGGAGGGCTTTCCCGCCGTCGTGCTCATCGACAGCGAGATGAACAGCCTGTACGAGAGCGGCCCTTTGCTGTACAAAGGCAGGCGCCTGTGGTAGGATGGCCGCGATTTTCGAAGGGAGGCGCATCATGCGGCGCGGGTTGGCAAGGAGTATTCTGCCTCTCCTGCTGTGCTGCCTGCTGACCTCCTCCTGCCCTTCCCCGCGCCGGGTCCCGCTTCTCTCTTCCGCGCGCGCAGAATCCCCTCCTTCTTCTCTCGGTCCGGAGGACATCCGGGCCGAGTCCGCCATCCTGATCGAGGCCAATACCGGAGAGGTCGTTTTTGAGAAGAACGCCGACGACCTGCGCTTTCCCGCGTCGACCACGAAGATCCTGACGATCTTTCTGGGCGTCCTGATGGGGAACGCGGACGATGTCGTCACCGTGTCCCCGTCAAGCGTCCTCATCCCGGAAGACTCCTCGAAGATCGGCCTGAAGGAAGGGGAGCAGCTCAGGTTCTCGGACCTGCTGAAGGCCACGATGGTCAGTTCGGGAAATGACGGCGCGAACGTGATCGCCGAGCACATCTCGGGCAGCCAGGACGCCTTCGCCGCCATGATGAATGACGCGACGCGCAGCTTCGGCTGCAGCGGCACGCATTTCGTCAACGCCCACGGATACCATAACGATTATCATTACTCGACCGCGCGGGACCTGGCGGTCATCGCCAGGGAGGCGATGAAGAACGAGGAGTTCCGCGCCATCGCGCTGCTCAGCCGCTTCACTCTGCCCAGGAACAACCTGAGCGCGTCCCGCGCGCTCACCGCCGGCCATATGGAATTCCTGACCGAAACGGAAAACGCGTCGCGCTACTATCCCTACGCCAACGGGATCAAGACAGGCTATCATTCCCAGGCAGGCTACTGCTTCGTCGGCTCCGCGGTGAAGGACGGCATCTCCCTGATCTCCGTGGTGCTCAAAACAAGCAGCGCGGGGAGATGGGCCGACACAAAAAAGCTGATGGAATACGGCTTTTCGCAGTACATCAGCACCAGCATCGAGGAAATATACAAAAAGGACCCGAAGATCATCGACATTTCCGCCTACGAGCTGACGGACGAGAACATGGGGCGCCTTGAGCTGGCGATCAGGAAGGTGGACCCGGTCGCCAACGACCATCTCATCGGCCTCGCCGGCAGGACCGACTCCTGGACCAGGACCTACAACAGCCGCACCCAGATCGAGTACACCCGCGTCCTTGAAGCCCCCGTCAGCGCCGGCGAAGTGGTCGGCACCCTGACCTATACGCCCGAGGACGGCGTCAGCGCCCCCGTGGAGTACGAACTGATCGCGACGCGTGGCATCCGCAGGCGCGCGTCCATCGCGCCCTCCCTTGCGGAGATCCAGGCCTACACCAGCGCCGACCCGAACCCCTTCCCCCGCTTTTCGCTGGAATTCCTCTTCCTGATGCTGCTGCCGGTGATTTCCGTCGCCGTGCTCTCGCAGCTGATCTACCGGCTTCTCACCAGAAAACGGAAGCCGAGGATCAAACGAAGGGCGTCCTACAAGGCTCGGTACTACCGGTAGGGGCAGCGGCTTCAGGGCCTTTTCGCGGCTGCCCCGCCCACGTTTTTCTCATAGATGATGCGGCAGCCCTTCAGCGTCAGGAGGCCGTCGATACGGTCGATCACCCTGGATTCGGAGGCGATGAGCCTTGAAAGCCCGCCCGTCGCGACGACCTGGACATTGGGCGCTCCGATCTCCGCCTTCATCCGCTCCACGATGTAGCCCACCTGCCCGACATGCCCGTACAGCACGCCGGCCTGCAGGTTCGTCACCGTCGTCCGCCCGATCACGCTTTCGGGCATCACCAGTTCGAAGTTCGGCAGCTTCGATGTGCCGGACACGAGCGCCTCGCTGGCCAGTTTGATCCCCGGGCAGATGCAGCCGCCCAGGAACGCGCCTTGGGCGTCGATGGCGCCAAAGGCGGTGGCCGTTCCGAAATCGATGAAGATGCAGGGCGCCCCATAGTGCGTATACGCTGCGACGGCGTTGCAGATGCGGTCGCTGCCCAGTTCCTTGGGGTTTTCATACAGGATCCTGATGCCCGTCCTGATGCCGGGGGTGACGAACATGGGGACGACGCCGAAATAATCGCGGCACATGTGATCGATGGTAAAGTTGACGGTGGGCACGACGGAGGAGACCGCGATCCCCTCCGCGGCGCGCATGTCAAGCCCGGCGTGGCGAAACATGCCGTCGAGGATGATGCCGTACTCGTCGCTCGTGTAGGACTTGTTGGTCGAGATGCGCCAGTAGCGCACCAGTTCCTTGCCCTCAAACAGAGCGGTCTTGATGTTGGTGTTTCCGATGTCCATCGTGAAGATCATTCGCAGCCCCTTCGCGGGTTCAGTTGATGGTGGCGTCCAGGCCGGATTTCTTCAGGGCCTGCACGATTGGCACGGACACGACGGCCGCCGCGATGGCTTCCGGTATGCCCGCAAACAGGACGATCGTGCCCAGCAGGGCAAGCAGCGCCGCATGGTCGAGCCCGATCAGGATGTAGAACAGCAGGACGAAGCCAAGATAGAAAAAGGTGTTGGTCAGTGAACCGCAAAGGGCCGCCGCCGCGACAGCCAGTTTTCCGTTGCGGTTTTTCGCCGCAAGCCCGTATACGGCCGCCGTAGTCAGCGGGATCAGCAGGCGCGGGAGGAAGCACAGCGCCGCGACATACAGTACGTTCGCCTGCAGGATGGGCAGTTCAAGCGAAGACGCCGCCGTCAGCCCCTTGATGAAGCTGACCAGACCAAAGCAGGCGCCCAGCACCAGCCCGGTGTTCCTGCCCAGCGATACGGTCCCGATGATCACGGGGATGCACAGCAGGGTCACGTATATGGGGCCGACATGCAAAAGCCCGATCGGCGTGAACCCCAGTACGGCGATGATGGCGACAAAGACCCCCACGATGGCGATGCGGCGTGCCGAAACGTCCTTCATGTGAACCCCTCCGTTCAAGTTCCGTGCGGATACCTGACGACGCTTGCTGATCCCGGTCCCGTCCGCGGTCACCGGCGCCAAACCGCCGCAGTACAGGCGCCTGATTATATCGTTGCCAGGCGGGAACTGTCAAAAAGCCCAAAAAAGCGCCCGGACTGCGGGCGCGGGGCAAGATTCAGGGCCTGATCAGAGGGGCAGGACCCCTTCCTTTTTATCAAACAGCGTCGGGTCGGTCTTGAGCTGCCTTGCCTGCCTTGCCTGGAAAAACTTGAGCGCCACCTGCGGGAACAGCGCGTAGGAAAGCGCGTCCTCGTCCTGCTGCGCGTATTGGCGCATCTCTCCCCTGTACTTGTCAAGCTCGGGGGGGATGTCGTCCGCGGGGCGGTGGGTGATGAGCGGCGTGTCGCCGAGGATCTGCCTGCGCACCTCCTCGTTGACCGGCGCCGGCAGGCGCCCGTATTCGCCGCGCAGGAGGGCCTTGCTTTCGTTGGGCACCATCTTGTACCGTTCGCCGCTGATGATGTTCATGACAGCCTGCGTCCCGACGATCTGGCTGGTGGGCGTCACAAGCGGCGGAAAGCCGAAATCCTCCCGCACGCGCGGCACTTCGGCCAGCATATCGTAGAATCTGTCCATTTTGTTCGCCTGCTTGAGCTGGCCGACCAGGTTGGAGAGCATGCCGCCTGGCACCTGGTAGCGCAGCGTGTTCACGTCGACCGCCATCACGACCTTGGGATCGCGGGAGCCGTCCCTGTCCATCCGCTCCACGACCGGGCGGAACTTCTCGGCCGCTTCGCTCAGGAGGGACAGGTCCAGGCCGGTGTCATACTCCGTGCCGGCAAGGGTGGCCACCATCGGCTCGGTCGCCGGCTGCGCGGTCCCGTTCCCCAGAGGCGAAAGGGCGGTGTCGATCACGTCGGCGCCGGCTTCGACAGCCTTGAGCAGCGTCATCGCCCCCGTTCCCGTCGTGTTGTGGGTGTGGACCACGACGGGGGCTTTTACGGCCTCCTTGAGCCGCCTGACCAGCGAATAGGCCGTGTAGGGAAGAAGCAGGTTGGCCATGTCCTTGATGCAGATGATGTCCGCGCCCATCGCTTCCATCTGCCTGGCAAGGCTGACGAAATAGTCCTCGGTGTGCACCTTGGAAATAGTGTAGCACATCGCGATCTCGGCGACCCCGCCGTATTTCTTCGTTGCGTTGACCGCCGTCTCCATGTTGCGCAGGTCGTTGAGCGCATCGAAGGTCCGGATGATGTCGATGCCGTTGTCGATGGACTTTTTGACGAAGTAATCGACGACGTCGTCAGCGTAGTGCTTGTATCCCAGGATATTCTGGCCGCGGAGGAGCATCTGCAGCTTGGTGTTGGGCAGCGCCTTCCTCAGCGCGCGCAGCCGCTCCCAGGGATCCTCGTTGAGGAACCTCAGGCAGGTGTCAAAGGTCGCCCCGCCCCAAACTTCCATCGAAAAAAACCCGATCTTGTCCAGGATCTCGCAGGCCGGCAGCATTTCTTCCAGCCGCATGCGCGTCGCAGCCTGGGATTGATGGGCGTCCCTGAGGATGGTGTCGGTAATCTTGACTCTGGGCATATCGTTCCTCCTATCGGCCTGCGGAGTCCCGGCGCAGCCCTGAAGCGCGCCGGGCAAGCTCCCCCGGGCTTCGTGTCAGCCGATCACGGCGAGCAGCTCGCCCGCGTTGACCGAGGCCCCCTTCTGGACGGCCACCTGGGCGACGACCCCGTCGGCAGGCGAGATGATCTCGTTCTCCATCTTCATCGCCTCAAGGATCATCATCACGGCGCCTTTTTTGACGGCCTCCCCCTGCTTCACCCGGACGTCGAGGATCGTCCCTGGCATCGGGCTCTTGACAGGCTGGCCGGCAGCAGCGGGCGCAGGCGCAGGCTGCGGTTTGGGCGGCGCCTTCTCGACGGGCGCGGGCGCGGCCTTGGGCGCCGGGGCCGCTGCGGGTCCTGCCGGCTTCGCCGGCGCGCTCCCCGTTTCCTCGACTTCCACCTCGTACGGATTCCCGTTGACCGTGACCCTGAATTTTCTCATGTCCCTTCTCCCTTCAAGCAGTGGCCGCGCGGCAAAGGCAGCCCAAAGTTTTATCTTCTGAAAGCGCGCCTGACCCTCCTGACGACGAATCCGGCAGGCCCTTCCCATATGCAGGCGATGGCGGCCGCAATGGCGGCGATGGTTTCGGGGTCGGGATCCTGTCCCTCGCCGGGCATTGCGGCGGCCTCAGGCGCCTCCGGCGCGGGTCCTGCCGCCTCCGCGGTGGCCTGAGGGCTTTCCCGTGCCTCTTCGGCGATGGGAAGGGTCTTCACGGAACGCCGCTTCCAGAGGTAGCGCAGGGCGGCCAGCAGGGCGGCGGCCGCCAGGTAGGCCAGCAGGTATTTGAGCTGTTCGTCCATCGCCTGAGCCTCCTCTCGTCAAAGCGGCAGGCAGCCGTGTTTTTTCCCTTCCTGGCCTTCCTGTTTGGCCAGGAGCATCTCGATGGCGGCAATCAGGTATTTCCTCGTCTGGGCGGGGTCGATCACGTCGTCGACGAACCCCCTGGAGGCGGCCAGGAAGCCGTCGGCGCCTTTGGCGTATTCCGCCTCGAGGCTGGCGCGGTCCTTGGTTCTCAGTTCGTCCGCGCCAAAGGTCTGAACCGAGGCTTCCACAGTCAGCGGCGCGATGAAGGCGCCCGGCCAGGCGTAGGCGACGTCGGCGACCTGTTTCCCGCCCATGGCCAGATAAGCCGGCCCCACAGCGTTGCCCGCGATGACCGCAAGCTTGGGCGTCGTCGCCTCGGCGTAGGCGGCGAGCATTCGGGAAGAAGCCCCCATCAGCCAGGACTGGCCGCCAGCCCGGGGGACCGCGAGCCCCTGCGAGTCGACCAGGGTGATCACGGGCAGGCTGAAGCAATCGCAGAACCTGACGAAACGGGCGGACTTGTCACAGGCCGCGGCGTCCAGACGGCCGCCGTCGGCGGAGGGCTCGCTGCACAGGATGCCGGCGGTATAGCCGCCTACCCGCGAGAGCATCGTGTGGCAGCCCCGTCCGTACGCGGCATACAGTTCGACAGCCGTCCCCTCGTCCGCGATGGCCCAGGCAAGCTCGGCCCCTGCGGGAGCCGGGGAGGCCAGCAGACGGTTGATGTCATCCGCGTCGACAAAAGGCGCTTCCTCGGCATTGGAGGAAGGAAGCATTTCCAGAAGGGAGGCAACCAGAGAAAAAGCAGCCGCCTCGTCAGGCGCCGTCATGGAAACGCTGCCCTCGGCGGCCGCTACGGCAGCCCCTCCGAGGCTCTGTGCGTCAAAGCCCGTGCCATTGACAGCGTTGAGCACCGAGACGGGCGCGGCAAGCAGCTCGCAGGATTTTTCCACCGCGACCGAGATGTCCGACAGCCGGACGTAATGGGCCGCGATCCCTACGCAGGGACCGGCAACGACGGCGAGGATGGGCACGACGCCGGACAGGCGGGCCATTTTCGCAAACACGTCCGCCATCGCGGCCATCACAGCCGCGCCTTCTGTGACCCTGGTACCGCCGCTGTCGAGCGCCAGCACGACCGGCGCTCCCATTTTGCCGGCCATGTCCAGGGTTTTCAACGTTTTCCGGGCCTGGGAGACGGACATCGCCCCGCCCGCGGCCGTAATGTCCTGCGCGGCAAGAAAGGCCGGGCGCCCCTTCACCTGGCCGTACCCGGCAAGCAGCGCGGAGTCCCCGGCAAGCGCGTCGATTTCCACGAAGGACCCCTCGTCAAACAGGGCTGCCGCCCGTTCGTGCGCGGTGAGTTTGCCCTCCTGATGCTGCTTCTCCGTGAGGCGGGGATCGGCCTGCCGCAGGGCTGCCTTTCTCTCCTCGAGCGTGCTGAGCTGCTCAGAATGGTCCATGTGAGCGTCCTCCCATCGTAGTCTCCGTCTCAGGGCGGTCATGGCAGCCCCCGGACAAACCATGGGGCGTATTATACCCAAATGCCCGACATGCCGCAACTGTCCCGCGCGGCTCGCCGCGGCCCCGGCCCGTGCTTGCTTCCTTTCATCCCCCGGGCCGCGCTTCCGTCTGAAGCACCCGCCTGACCATGAGCGCCGCCCTGTACACCCTGTTCTTGCTTTCGCCTTCCTGGCGGAGGCGTTCCGAGGCCTCGCGCAGGGAAAGGCCCCGCACAAGCCCCTCAAACAGCCTGCCTTCCAGGGAGGAGCCGGCCGGAGCGCCCTGCCTGGGGGCTTCCGCGGAGCTCAGGTCCAGCACGACGCAGTATTCGCCCTTCTCCGTGTTTTCGTTTGCGCGAAGCGCTTCCAGCACATCGGGCGCCTTCCCGCGCAGCGTCTTTTCATAATACTTCGTCAGGTCGCAGCTGACGCTCGCCTCGGCGGACGGGAAAAGCTCCGCCACGGTTTCCATCAGCTTCACGATCCGCCGCGGGGACTCATAGCATACCGCGGTCTTCACCCTGCCAGCCATGGAAGCGAGCTTTGTTTTCAATTCCCCGGCCGCCCTGGGCAGGAACCCGAAAAAAGTGAACTCGCCGTTTGTGATCCCCGATACGGACAGGGCGGCGGCCAGGGCGGAAGGGCCGGGAACGGCGACGACCTCGATGCCGCAGCGGGTGGCTTCCCTGACCAGCATCCCTCCGGGATCCGAGAGCGCAGGCGTACCGGCGTCCGTCACCAGCGCGACGTGGATGCCGTCCTCAGCCATCCGTTTGACCAGCGCAGCGCCCGCCGTCCGTTCATTGTGCTCGTGGCAGCTCACAAGCGGGGTGCCGATCCCGAAGTGCGACAGGAGTTTCCGGGTGACCCGGGTATCTTCCGCCGCGATCAGGTCTGCCTTACGAAGCGTTTCGACCGCCCGCGGGCTCATGTCCCCCAGGTTCCCGATGGGGGTCGCGACCACGTAGAGCATGCTCATCCCCCCAGTTTTTCGATCGCCCTGAGCGTCGCGCTGCGCGCGCGCGGATTGGAAGCCGTTTCCGCGGCGCCCGGCCTGAAAGGGCAGCCCCTGACAGCCCTGGCGGTGGGCTTTCTGCCGCAGACGCATACGGGAAAGGAGGGCGGGCAGACGCAGGGCTTCTCCATCGCCCGGAACGCGCGCTTGACGACGCGGTCCTCGATCGAATGGAAGGCGATCACGCAGAGCTTCCCGCCGGGCCTCAGGCAGTCTGCCCAGGTGCCCAGCGCGTCGGCCAGCGGCGCGATCTCATCGTTGACCGCGATACGGACCGCCTGAAAGGTCCTTCGGGCGGGATGTCCTTCGCTGCGCCTGCGGACCCCTGCAGGGATGGCCCTGTCCACCACGCGCACAAGGTCCATGGTGGTCCTCAGGGGCTTCAGCTTTCTTTCGCGGATCAGTGTCGCGGCGATCCTCGCCGCCCAGCGTTCATCCGCGTAGTCAAACAGCGCCCGCGCGAGGGTCTCTTCGTCGACGGCCGCGAGCCATTCAGCCGCCGTCATCCCGCGGGACCGGTCCATGCGCATGTCCAGCGGCGCGTCCGCGTGGTAGGAAAAGCCTCTTTTCGCGTCGTCGAGCTGGAAGGAAGACACACCCAGGTCCAGCAGGGCGCCGTCCAGCCTGACCTGTTCGCCGATGAGGGCCCTGATGTCCCTGAAATTTCCGTGGATCGGTCTGAGCGCCGGCGGAGCGCTCAGGCGCTCCACCGTTTTGCTGAGCGTCTCGGCGTCCCTGTCGATGGCGTAGAGCGTCCCGCCGGGGCCGATCGCCCTGAGGATCGCTTCGCTGTGCCCGCCCCCGCCCACCGTGCCGTCGGCAAAGACGCCGTCCTGCTGGGGCCCCAACAGGTCCAGGACCTCCCTGAGCAGGACGGGTACGTGGCCCGGAACCAAAGCGCGTGCCGCGCCGTCCAGTCCGCTTTGCGCCGCCCAGGCCTCAGGATCCCAGCTCATTGAGCCGCGTTTCCAAGGCAGCGATGACCTTGTTAAGATCAGCCAGTTTCTCCCTTTCCGCGTCGACGAGGGCCGCGGGCGCCTTGTTCAGGAAGCCGGGGTTTGAAAGCCTGGCCTGGGAACGCTCCACCTCCTTTTCGGCGTCCTGCTTCTCTTTCTCCGCCCTCTCAGCCTCCTTCCTGAGGTCCACAAGGTCCCCGAGGGGGATCAGCGTTTCGCAGAAGGGGCTGACCGCTGACACGAATTTTCCGGAAGGGACCCCGCCATCCTTGAGGATGCTTACGGAAGCTGCCCCGGCGAGCCGCTTGAAATACGGTTCTGAGGAGGCGAATGTCTCCTCCCATCCTTCCGCGGGCTTCAGCAGGAGCCTTGCGCGGTGGGAGGGCTGCACCTTCATCTCCGCCCTGAGGTTGCGGATGGAGCGGATGACGTCCATCACGCCCTGCATCCTGCGTTCGTCCTGTTCAAACAGGAGTTCCTCCCTGGTTTCCGGCCAGGAGGAAGCCATGCAGGACGCCCCGCCGTTGCCCGGCAGAGTCCTGAACACCTCTTCGGTCAGGAAAGGCATGAAAGGGTGTAGCATGCGGAGCAGGGCGTCCAGCACATATTGGAGCACCGCGCGCACAGCCGCCTTCCGGTCCTGGTCGTCGCCGAACAGGTCGCTCTTGGCGATCTCGATGTACCAGTCGCAAAACTCGCTCCAGACGAAGTCGTACAGCTTCTGGGCCGCGAGGCCGTGCTCGCAGCGCTGAAGGTGTTCCCCCGCCTCGCGCGCGGCGCCCGCGCACCGGCTGAGGATCCACCGGTCCGACAGCTGAAGTTCCTTCCCGTCAAGGGGTTCTGGGTCGGTTTTCAGGTTCATCAGGACGAACCTGGCGGCGTTCCAGACCTTATTGGCAAAATTCCTCGCCGCCTCGACTTTTTCCTGCGAGTAGCGCGTGTCGTTCCCCGGGCTGATCCCCAGGCACAGGGAGAAGCGCAGGGCGTCGGCGCCGTAGCAGTCCACGATGTCCAGGGGGTCGATCCCGTTGCCCAGGGACTTGGCCATTTTGCGCCCCTGCGCATCGCGCACGAGGCCGTGGATCAGCACCGTATCGAAGGGGACCTCGCCCATGTGCTCGATCCCGCTGAAGATCATGCGGGCGACCCAGAAAAAGATGATGTCGTACCCGGTGACCAGCGTGGACGTGGGATAGAAATACCTGAGGTCTTCCGAGTCCTGCGGCCAGCCGAGCGTCGAAAAGGGCCACAGGGCGGAGGAAAACCAGGTGTCGAGCACGTCTTCGTCCTGCCGAAGCTCCTTGCCGCCACAGGCCGGGCAGGTATCGGGCGCCTGCCTGTCTACGGTCATTTCTCCGCAGCTTGAGCAGTACCAGGCAGGGATCCTGTGCCCCCACCAGAGCTGACGGCTGATGCACCAGTCGC
>CAZLYF010000062.1:15952-17042 GCA_964563725.1 uncultured Oscillospiraceae bacterium | reverse complement strand
CATCATATGAAATTTTCGCCAATTGAACGATCATTCAACAGTCGCGCGTCTAACCAGATGAAAGGAGGCGAGGCAATGGAACTTTGTCAGGTACCGGACAAAGTACAGGAAGCGGATATCAGCCGCCTGATGGATCAGTACGGTGACGGTCTCCTTCGATTCAGCTTGCTGAACATTGGCGACCTTCATCTGGCTGAGGACGCGCTGCAGGAAACCTTTGTGAAAGCGTACCGGAAATACCATGGCTTTCGCGGAGACTGCAGCGAGATGAGCTGGCTGTGCGCCATCGCTGTCAACTGCTGCCACGATATCAGGCGCAGCAAATGGTTCCGCCATGAGAGCGGCCGCTCCCTGGAGGAACTGCCGGAAACCGGTGCGGAGCCCGAGACAAACGACGATACGCTCATCAGGGAAGTGATGAACCTCCCCCGCAAGTACCGCGAAGTGATCCTGCTGCACTACTATCAGGGAATCCCCCTGCGCGAAATCGCGCAAACTCAGTCAATAAGTGAATCTACTCTATCTACACGCCTGAAACGTGCCAGAAATAAGCTGAGAAACAAGCTGGAAGGGTGGTATTTCAATGAAGAATAAGTTGAATGAAGCACTGAATGCCCGCTTGTCCAGCCTGAAAATGGGCGAGGCTTTGAAGCGGCGCGTATTGGATCAAGTACGAAAGGAAGAGGAACCGGTTATGAAACGCAAGATTTCTTTCTCAGCGATCATCGCTGTTGCACTGATTGCCGCGGTTGCCGTGGCCTTCGCGTTAACGGACGGCTTTGGATTGTTCGATCTCATGGGTCAGGGAAAGAAGGAAGAATTTTCTGTCGTTCAAAAAGAAGCGTATGACCTGCTGCAGAAGAACCTGGCAAGCGTAAGCTTTGACCATGTCGACGTCACTGTGGCCGAAGCCGTATACGACGGGAAATACCTGCGTATCGTGCACTCAACGAGAGAGCGGGACGCCAAAGCGCCCTTTGATGACGCGAAGGTGAACAGCGGAGACTTCCGCTTTGGGGCCGCCGAAAAGGATGGCGTATGGTGGAGCAGCCTGGACTGGGCCATCGTGAACGGCATGGACGTCAACCCG
>CAZLYF010000062.1:14031-15942 GCA_964563725.1 uncultured Oscillospiraceae bacterium | reverse complement strand
TACACTCCGGCAAGCAGAACGGCGAAACCGTCGCATGGATCCAATACGACCTTTCTGGGATGGAGGTCGGGGACGAGCTGACGGTTGACCTGCCCATCAGGGGAAGAAAAAGCATCGACAACAAGGAACTGAGCTTCACCATGACGGTGAAAAACCTGCCGGGTGTCAGGCGCATCAGTCCGATGCCTGACGTTCGTTTCGGCGACTACAGCCTCCATCTTGCGGAAATGCTGATCTCTCCCATCCGCGTCTACGCCAGGGTGGAGATGACTGCGGACGCCGGAGTTACCGCGGAGCGCTGCGATGAGATCAGCTGGAAATGGGCGATGGACGGCGTTCTCAAGGGGGAAGGGGACGACAAACCCTTCAGGTCCTCAGGCGGCAGCAGCGGGTACCTCGAAAATGCCGAATACTCGGGAGACGATTTCAAGATCAGGATCCTTGATGAAACCATATGCACTCGCTTCATGGTCGAGTTTGAATTCCTGACCCGTGAAAGCTACCCGGATACCTTCCTCCTCACCAATGGCGAGGACAGCCTGAGCATTCCCAACAAGGACTAAGCCGGCCGAGTCACTGCTTCGAACAAGGCCTCCGGTCCGACCGGGCTCCGGACAGGAGGTCTTTTCGTCATTGTATACCGTACGTATCGCCAGATACGATGACAGCGCGATATGATATAGGCCGCGGCGGCGGCATGTGAAATATTCCTGACGGAACATGAAATAC
Source organism: uncultured Oscillospiraceae bacterium (assembly GCA_964563725.1). Classification (GTDB taxonomy): domain Bacteria; phylum Bacillota; class Clostridia; order Christensenellales; family Aristaeellaceae; genus CAZLYF01. The sequence goes on along the minus strand of CAZLYF010000062.1, from coordinate 15,213 downwards.
TGCCGCGCAGCGTGAAATGAAATAAATCTCATATACGGCGCGGCGTATTTCACAGTGCAGCTATTTCACAGCTTCAGCTGTTTCACAATTCCCGAAGGGATTAATTTCATTGAAAAAGCCGCTTTCAGCGGCTTTTCCCTGGCGGAGGGGGTGGGATTCGAACCCACGTGGGATTGCTCCCAAACTGATTTCGAGTCAGCCCCGTTATGACCGCTTCGATACCCCTCCATCACCGGTCTTTTTCGTTCCCCGGCTGGGCGAATGATAGTGCAGGACGGCGTCCCTGTCAAGAATGAATCGCCGCGCGTTGCGTTTGTACTCCGGCGCGGCGTTATGGTATAATCCCCTCGAATTTCCAGTGCGGGCTCACCGGAAGGCGTTTCGTCACGCCTCTTCAGCCAGGAGGGTGCAGATGACCAGGAAAAGCCAGTCGAAGTCACCGAAAAAGGGCTGGGTGGCGGGTTTTCTCACGGCGGGCGCCGTGAGCCTGATCTATGCCCGCCTCTTCCCGCTGCACCGCCTGATCAACTACGTCATCATGGCCGCCGTGGCCCTGGTGTTCGGGCGGATCGCCCAGATCATGGGCTCGGGGCTCGATACCAGCAAAAAGGCGCCAAGCATTGAGGACCTCCCGGTGACGGGGAACGAGACGGTCGACCGCCTGGTCAAGCGCGGGCAGGACATGCTCAAGGCGATCAGGGAGGAAAACGACAAGATCCCGGACCCCGTGCTGTCGCGGCAGATCGATGAGATGGAATCGGTTTCCAACCGCATCTTCAGGACGGTGATCGAACAGCCCCAGAAGGCGCCGCAGATCAGGCGCTTCATGGAATACTACCTCCCCACGACGCTCAAGATGCTCACCGGATACAGAAAAATGGACGAGCGGGGCGTCAGCGGGGACAACGCGGACCAGACCCGAAGAAAGATCGAGTCGGCGATGGACGTCGTGCTGTCGGCGTTCAAAAAACAGCTCGATACGCTCTACCAGGACGACATGCTCGATATCTCCACGGATATCGACGTGCTGGAAACCATGCTCAAGCAGGACAGCCTGATCGGGCGGGAGCTCACGATGGGCGGGCAACCCGCCTCGAACGGCGCACAGGCGACGAAGGAGGAGTAGGACCATGAATGATCACAATGAAGAGACAAAAAAGGCACAGGAACCCGGCGACCTCG
>CAZLYF010000062.1:0-14021 GCA_964563725.1 uncultured Oscillospiraceae bacterium | reverse complement strand
TGAGCGGCGGCGGAAATGCCGCGATCGCCGCGTCGGAGGTCGCGGCGGCTGCGGAAGCCTCGCTTGCGTCCGTCCCCGTGCTGACCCTCGCGTCCGAAAGCGGGAACAAGCTGAGGGTCGAGGAGGTCATCGACCAGCTGGAAGCCGCCCAGCAGAAGGAGCCGGCCGCGCCTGACGTGCAGGCCGCCATTGCGGCGCAGCTCGATTCGTCCCTGACGAACGAGGAAAAAAAGGCTGTCGATGAATTTTCCAAACAAATCGACATTTCCAATTCGCAGCACGTGATGCTCTACGGCGCGGACGCGCAGAAGAAAGTGTCGGACTTTGCCGATACGATCCTTTCCGGGGTAAAGAACAAGGACTCGGGCGACGTCGGCGACATGCTCACGAAGCTGATCGGCGAGCTGGAGAACTTTGAGGATTCAGCTGAGAAGCCCAAGGGCATCCGGGCCTGGTTCTTCAGGCCCGAGAAGTTCATCGCGCAGGTAAGGTCCCGTTTCGACGCCGTTTCCGGCAACGTGGAAACGATCTCCGGCGCCCTCGAGGGGCATCAGGTCCAGCTGCTGAAGGACGTGTCGATGTTCAACCACCTATACGATATGAACATCACGTATTTCAAGGAACTGACCATGTACATCATCGCAGGCGAAAAGCGCCTGAAGGAGTTCAGGGAAAAAGAGATCGTCGCGGCCAAGGAAAAGGCCGCCAAGACCAACGACACCATGGACGCCCAGCGGGCCAGCGACCTTGTGTCGGCGGCCGACAGGTTTGAAAAAAAGCTGCACGACCTGAAGCTGACCCGGCAGATTTCGATGCAGATGGCCCCCCAGATCCGGCTGCTTCAGAACAACAACGCCCTCCTGATCGAACGCATCCAGTCCACGCTGGTCAATACGCTCCCGCTTTGGAAGAACCAGATGGTGCTGGCCCTGGGCATGCAGCATTCAAGGCAGGCGATGCAGGCGCAGCGCGCCGTGACGGACATGACGAACGACCTTCTCAAGAAAAACGCGGAGACGCTCAAGATGGGCACGATCGAGACCGCCAAGGAAGCGGAGCGCGGCATCATCGACATCGAGACGCTCGTTCACACAAACCAGTCGCTGATCGACACCATGAATGAGGTCGTCCGCATCCAGACGGAAGGCCGCCAGAAGCGGATGGAGGCCGAAAAGACCCTCGCGAAAATGGAAAGCGAACTGAAAAACCGCCTGATCAACGGTTAACCGGGAGGCGGTGGAAGGATGCGGATCAAGCCGGCGGCGGCAGCGGCGTTTGCCCTGATGCTTCTCATGTTCGCCGCTGCCGTCGGCGTGGGTGCGCACAGGCATTGGAGCGGAAGGCGGGAAGCGGTCGGGGAGACCCTCACATCGCTGACGGACATGCTCAGCGCGCGCGTCGAGGTCGCCCACAACATCCTCACCGTCGCCTCCCGCCACGCCTCTTTGGACGACCTGACGGCAGAGGAGATCCGTACGCGGATGGCGGATATCAGGGCGCACATTGCCGTCCTGTCCGGCCGGACGGGGTCCCTGCGGGAAAAAGCCGACGCGAACGCGGAATTTTCCCGGGACGCCGGGGCGCTGCTTGCCACGCTTGCCGCGCAGCCTTCCGTACGCGCGGACGACCGGGACCTGATGTACGTGGAGCAGATGCTTCCCCAGGCGCTTGAGCAGAGCGCTTACTGGACCGGTGAAGCGGCATACAACACCGAGGCAGCCGCTTTCAACAGTGAAATGGACGGAACGTTCAGCGGCAGGCTGGCTCAGCTGCTGGGCGTGAACTGCGCAGAGCAGTTCATCCCGTCGGACGGGGAGGCCGGGCAGCCGTGAAGCGCAGGAGGGTGCTGTTTCAACTGGCAGCTGCGCTGCTTGCCGCGGTCTGCGCCGCCGCCTTCTCCCCGGCGCGGGAGGCGCGCGCGCAGGCTGCGCAGGATTCCGCCGCGGTGCTCAGCGAAACGGCTGAACGGGACCTGGCGGAGCTCAGCAGCCGCCTTGACAAAGCGGCTGGCGTGGGCCTTGCCTTGGTCACCAAGCACTTCCTGGGCGGAGCGGAGGCCTTCGAGCAGGCGCAGAAACTTCTTTCGCAAAGGGAGGGCGCCGACGGGACCCTATTGGTGCTGATGGTCATCGGTGAAGAGAAATACGCCTGGGCGGCCGGTTCCGCGGTGCAGGCCCTTCTTGACGCGGAGACAGTCCAGACGCTTCTTTCCAGGCACTTCCGCGGCCCTTACCGCGACCGGGACTACGACAGGGCGGTGGGGGCTTTCTTCAGCGCCGCCGCGGCTGAGATAGGGAACGCGAACGGGACGCCGGTGGAAACGGGCGGCCTCTTTGGCGTTGCCGCGGTCACGCCTTCGCCCGCGCCGACAGCCGCGCCGTCCGCGGGGACCCTAAAAATCTTCGACCCCGACTGGCTCAACGAATTCCTGGTCAAGCCCGGCGCCGGCCAGACGGCCGCCAGGGACGGGGAAAGCGGATCAGAGGGGTCTGAGGAAGAAACTGGCATGAGCATCGGCAGCGTCATCGTCCTTGGGCTGGTCCTGTACTTCCTGTTTGGCAGGAAGGGCAGGCGGGCGGTGGGAAGCGGCTGCGGCTGCGGCCCGCTGGGATGGATCTTCGGAGCCTTTGGGCTGACGAAACTTTTCAGGCTGCGGAAATAATGCGATGCGGCTCGTCCTGATCAGCCTTGACGCCGTTGCAGGCGGCGACGCCGACGCGCTGCTGTCTTTGCCCGCGCTCGGGGGCCTCGCGCTCAGGGGCGTTTTTTGCGACAAGGTCCAGACGGTCTATCCCGCGCTCACCTATCCGGTGCACACCAGCATCCTGACGGGCTGCTATCCCGACCGTCACGGCATCGGGCACAACGAACTGTTCCAGCCGGACAAGCCGGCGGGCGAAAGGGCCTGGCACTGGGACGCGGCCGATGTTCGCGCGCTGACCCTGCACCGCGCCGCCGCGCTGGCGGGGCGCGAGGTCGCGTCGGTTTTGTGGCCGGTCACGGGCCATCACCGGGGGATCCGGTACAATTTTCCCGAAGTCAAGGCGCTGCCCGGCGAAAACCAGACGATCAAAATGCTCCGCTACGGCAGCGCGGGCTGGATCCTCCTGAGCGAGCTGCGCTATGGGCGCAGGCGGCCTGCCATCACCCAGCCGCACCTTGACCGCTATGCCGTGCTGCTGTGCGAAAAGCTGATCGAAAAGCAATACTGCCCGGGCAGGAAGACGGGCGCCAGCGACGATGTGGAGCCTTCCCCGAGAGCCAAAGAGCGGCATATGCCCGACATGATCACCCTGCACCTGGTGGACTGCGACGCCGCCAGGCATATGTACGGCGTCCAAAGCGGCCAGGCGAAGGCGGCGCTGGTTCGGCTTGACGAGGCGGTGGGCAGGATCCTCGCGGCGCTGGAACGCGCAAAGGCCCTTGACGATACGGTCGTCGCAGTCGTGACAGACCATGGGCAGGCTGACGTGACCGGCACTTTACCGCTTGACGAGTGGCTCCGCGCGCAGGGCGCGCCCGCCCGCGCCCAGACGCTGGGCATGGGCGCCTACATCCGCTGTGAGCGGGGCGCCTGCCAGGCCGTATACCGGCTTTTAGAGGAACATGCCGCGGAACTGAGTCTCAGCCATGTGTACTCCCGCGGGGAACTCAGAGCCATGCACGCGGCGGAGGACGTCGCGCTCGCCGTGGAGACGGAGCCGGGCATCGAGATCGTCGACAACTCGGGCACAGAGGCCCACAAGGCCACCCACGGATTCGGGATCGGACACCCGGCCTCGCAGTGCCTGCTGTGGCTGTCGGGGCCTCCCTTTGAAACGGGCGTAAGGCTTAAGCGGGCTGAGATGGTCGACGTTGCCCCGACGCTCGCGCAGGCGGTCGGACTTCAGCTGCCGCAGGCGCAGGGGAAGGTGCTCAGGGAAGCATTCACGCAGTGAGCTGCGACGGGACATCACGGAGGGGAGCATGGGCAAACAAGCCGCAGTCACCTTCTTCTACCAGTCGTCCTTCACCGTCGCCGTCAACAAGACGCTGCTGGTCTTCAGTTACTGGGAGACGGGCAACCCTGCCCTCCCGGAAACCTGCCGACTCAACGAGAAGGACTTCCAGGGCTTCAACAACATCGTCGTGTTTATCCCGCGCAACGCCCGGGAACACAACGATCCCGTCGTATACACATGGAAAAAATCCTTTCCCATCACCTATATCGTTTCAAGCGACGCGGGAGGAGACGTTCCCGCGGCGGACAATGTGCGCGTCGTCGCTGAAGGAGACAAGTTCTCTGTCGCCAACGTACAGGTCGGCGTGCATGGGACCACGGATGCCGGCGTTTCCTTCATGGCCAGGGCGGACAGCGTCAGGGTATTCCATGCAGGAGACCTCAACCTCTGGCACTGGCGCGAGGAAAATACGCTCAGGGAGATCACCCGCGCCGAGGAAGACTTTTACGGCGCCGTGGACCGCCTGCCAAAGGAAGCTGTCGATATCTGCATGTTCCCTGTCGATCCCAACCTCGGCGGGTTTTATGACGCCGGGGCGAACCACTTCATCATGAAAATGAAGCCGACTTTCTTCTTTCCCATGCACTGGGCATCGCGCGCCGAGATCGCAATGGATTACGCGCGGCGGATGCATTCCGCGCGAACGTCCGTGCATGCGCTGACGCAGCCGAGGGAGACGGCCATGATCGATTTTGACGCTGATCCGCCGAGTTTGAGGTCATCGGCTTCCGACAGGCGCTTCCCGACCAGGCGACGCGGCAAGGACGACAGGTCCGTCGACCTGAGCGCCTATATCCATGGGGATCCCTTTTCCGAAACGGATCTGCCGGTGGACATCCCCGCGGAAGGAAAACGGTAGGCCTCGGCCTGCCATCAAGCGGCGGCTTCGCGGGGGCTTTCATGGCGCGGCCGTTTGAGCGCCGCCGGATAGCCAATCCCGGCCATATGTGCTATACTGAACGTGACGCCGGCAATACGGCATTTCGCTTGACCGGGTTGCCTTGAGCCTGTCCGCCGCAGACGGAGACCGGGGCAGCCCGGTTCCCAACTGCCAATCGATTTCCTGTGGGGGCATCTTCAATGGATTTGATGGACCTGAATCCCATGCAGCGCCTTGCGGCCGAAACGCTTGAAGGCCCGCTTCTCATCGTTGCCGGCGCCGGCAGCGGGAAGACGCGGGCGCTCACCTATCGGGTCGCAAACCTGATTGCCGGCGGCGTCGCTCCGTCGCAGATCATGGCGCTGACCTTTACGAACAAGGCTGCCAGGGAAATGCGGGCCAGGATCGCCGCGCTGACGGGCAGCTCCTCCGCCGAGGCGTGGATCGGGACCTTCCATTCGATATGCGTGCGTATCCTGCGCCGCGATATCGAGAAGATCGGTTATGGGCGTTCCTTTGTCATCTATGACGAGGAAGACCAGCAGAGGGTGCTCAAGGACGTCTACAAGGTTCTTGACCTGGATGAAAAGACCCTTCACCCCAAGGAAATGCGCAGTGTGATTTCCGACGCGAAGAACCGGCTCCTGGACGCCGAAGAATGGTTTTCGCAATCAAGGAAAGATTTCCGCAGCCAGAAGATGTACGACGTGTTCCGGGAGTACAGCCTGAAGCTGAAAAAGGCGAACGCCCTGGATTTTGATGACCTGATCCTGTATGCCCTCCGGCTCATGGCGGATCATCCGCCCGTCCTTCACTATTACCGCAGCCGATTCAGGTATGTGCACGTGGACGAGTACCAGGACACCAACCTGGCCCAGTATTCCTTCGTGCGCCTGCTGACCGAGGAAAGCAGGAACCTGTGCGTGGTGGGGGACGACGACCAGTCCATCTATGGCTGGCGCGGCGCGGACATCAGGAACATACTGGAGTTTCAGAAGGATTTTCCCGACGCCCGCGTCATCAAGCTGGAACAGAATTACCGCTCCACCGCCAATATCCTGGACGCGGCGAACCAGGTCATCTCGCACAATGAAGGCAGGATGGAAAAATCTCTCTGGACCGAGGGCGAAGAGGGAGACAAGATCAAGCTGTGCAACGCTTTGGACGAAAGGGAAGAGGCTGCCTGGATCTGCGAAAGGATCCGGCTCCTGCATCAGAAAAAACTGCCGTACTCCGGGATCGCCGTGCTGTACAGGACCCATGCGCAGAGCCGCGTCTTTGAGGAGATGATGATGCGCGCGGGCATCCCCTATCGCGTGTATGGCGGCACCCGCTTCTACGATCGCAGGGAGATCCGCGACGTGATCGCCTACCTTCGCCTTCTGCTCAATCCCCTCGACGACGTGTCGCTCAAACGGATCATCAATACCCCAAAGCGCAGTATCGGGGAGGCGACTGTCGCGCTGCTTGAACGGCAGAGCGCCGTGAAAGGGACCGCCCTGTTCGCCGCGCTGGAAGATCCGCCGGATGATCTGACTTCACGGCCGCGCAAATGTGTCAGCGATTTCGCCTCCATGATCACAGGTCTGGCTGCCGTCCGGTCCACGATGCCGCTGATGGATTTTGTCGACCTTCTGCTGAAGGAAACAGGGCTGCTGGAACAATACGAGGACACAAATGACGAGGAGCTGCTTTCCAGAAAGGAGAACGTCCTCGAATTCTGCGGCGCTGTCCAGGAATTTCAGGACCAGTCCGAGGACGCTTCCCTCGAGGCCTTTCTTGAAAACGTCGCGCTCGTTTCCGACCTTGACATGCAGGAAGACAAGCCGCAGTTTGTGACGATGATGACGTTTCACAGCGCCAAGGGCCTTGAATACGACGCCGTTTTCATGACGGGGATGGAAGAAGGGCTCTTCCCGGGCTACCGTTCCCTGCAGGATCCAAAGCGCCTGGAGGAGGAGCGGCGACTGTGCTACGTGGGCATGACGCGGGCGAAAAAGCATCTGTTTCTTTCCCTGACCAGGCGCAGGACGATTTTCAACCAGATCTCCTGCAACCCGCCCAGCTCCTTCATCGCCGAAGTGCCCGCCCGGCTGGTCTCGGACGAGTGGGGGAAAACCATGCGCAAGCATTTCGGCGACAAGGACGAGGCCTATCCTTCCGCGCGCAGGCTCTCTGCCCGTCCGGGAAAAACGGGCTTCGGGACCCCCGGCATGGGGCTGGATCCCCTTGCGATCCCGGGCGTAAGGAAGGGATTCGCCCCCGCAGCCTCAGCGGCGGAGCCGGGGGCGGCAGGCGTTTTCCACCTCGGAGACAGGGTCCTTCACAAGAAGTTCGGCGAAGGGACGGTCAGCGAGATTTCCGGAAAGGGAAGGGACAGCAGGATCAAGATCGTCTTCACAGCCTACGGGGAAAAGCAGTTCGCCGCGAGCCTCGCCCCGATCGTCAAGCTTGAGTAGGTGTGCGGCATGGACGACAATCACCGGGAAATGCGCGAGCTTGCGGATCGTCTGAACGAAACGGCCAGAAAATACTACGTGGATAACGATCCGGTCATCTCGGACGCCCAATGGGACGAGATGTATGCGCGGCTTGCCGAAATGGAGAAGGCCGCAGGTTTCCGCCTGCCTGATTCGCCCACCCGCCGCGTTGGAGCCGATCCTCTCCCGGCCTTTGCCCAGCACAGGCACATGAGCCGCCTGTGGAGCATGGACAAGGTGCAGTCCAGGGACGAGCTTTTCAAGTGGTTCGCGCGCGCCGAATCATTGTGTTTGAAGGCCGACTCCGGACTGCTCCCGCTCAGGTACGGCCTGGAATACAAATTTGACGGCTTGACGATCAACCTGACCTATGACGGCGGGCTCCTGGTCAATGCCGCGACCCGCGGGAACGGGGAAGTGGGCGAGGCCATCCTGCCGCAGGCAAGGACCATTCGCGATATCCCCCTGCGCATCCCCTACAAGGGCCTGATGGAAATACACGGGGAATGCGTCATGCGTTTGTCGGCCTTGAGGGAGTACAACAGAACCGCGCAGGAACCCCTGAAAAACGCGCGCAACGGAGCGGCAGGCGCCCTGAGGAACCTCAATCCGCAGGTGACGGCGTCAAGACGGCTTTCGACGTTCTTCTATGAGGTCGGTTCCATCAGTGACCCGCCCTTTTCCGATCAGGCCGGGATGCTTGCCTTCATTCGGGAGAATGGTTTTTCGGCGTCGCCCTGCCTGCTTGAAAGCGACTCGCCCAAGGAGATCGCCGAGGCGGTCGACCGCATCAGGGACCTGCGTCATACCCTCGATTACCTGATCGACGGCGTCGTCGTCAAGGTCGCCCACAGGCCGGCGCGCGCCGCGCTGGGGTACACGGACAAGTTTCCCCGCTGGGCGGTGGCCTACAAGTTCGAGGCGGAGGAGAGCACGACCACGCTTGAACAGGTGACCTGGGAACCGGGGAGGACCGGCAAGGTGACGCCGCTTGCGCATGTCGCGCCCGTCAAATTTTCCGGCGTGACCGTTCGGAAGGCGACCTTGAACAACTGGGGGGACATCCTGCGAAAACGCCTGTGCATCGGCTGTACCGTCTGGATCAGGCGTTCCAATGACGTGATCCCGGAGATCACCGGAAGCGTGGACGACGGCATCGGCGGCGAACCGATCCGCAAGCCGGACAGGTGCCCGGCCTGCGGGAGCCTGCTGGTTGAGACCGGGGCCAACCTGTTCTGCGAAAACCGGGACGGCTGCAAACCCCAGATCGTCGCCAGGCTGTCCCACTTCGCCTCGCGGGATGCGCTGGACATCGATACGCTGTCAGATAAAACGGCTGAGCTGCTGGTCGAACGCTGCGGCGTGAGGGAACCTGCGGACCTGTATTCCCTGAGCGCGGAGCGCCTGCTTCTTCTTCCGGGGTTCAAGGCAAAAAGGGCGGAGAAACTGCTTGAGGCCATCGGGGCAAGCAGGGATTGCGCGCTCGACGCCTTTTTATTTGCCGTTGGCATCCCGGGCATCGGCAGGGCGACGGCAAGGGAGATCGCTCTGGCCTGCGGCACCCTGGAAGAGGCGCGGACGGCGTCAAAGGAAAAGTTCCTCAAGATCGGCGAGATCGGCGAGGTGATCTCCGAAAACATCGTTGGTTTTTTCAGGGACCCGCGGAATACCCGCATGCTTGACCGCCTGGCTGAAGCCGGGGTCCGGCCCCGTCCCGCGCGAGGGGAAGCAGGCGGCGCGCTTGAAGGGAGATCTTTCGTCGTTACGGGCACGCTGAAGACGCTGTCGCGCCAACAGGCGGAAGACCTTGTCCGCCTGCACGGCGGCGTGCCCTCCGGCAGCGTCAGCAGAAAAACAGCCTGCCTGGTTTGCGGAGAGAATCCCGGCAGCAAGCTCGCAAAGGCCCGGGAACTTGGCATCCCCGTCGTCGATGAGGAAAGCTTCCTGAAAATGGTCGGCAAGTAAAAAAAGGGCCTGCCCCCGGCAGGCCCCCTTTGGCGGCTATGTCGTCACTTGATTTCGACGGTGGCGCCAACTTCCTCAAACTGCTTCTTGATCTTTTCCGCTTCCGCTTTGGGCAGGCCTTCCTTGACCGTCTTGGGAACGCTTTCCACGAAATCCTTCGCTTCCTTCAGGCCCAGCCCGGACACCACTTCGCGCACGACCTTGATGACCTTGATCTTCTCAGCGCCGGCGGCGGTGAGGACCACGTCAAACTCCGTCTTCTCCTCCACGGGGGCGGCGGCGGCGGCCGCGGGCGCCGCGGCTACTGCGACGGGCGCCGCTGCGGATACGCCGAACTTGGACTCCATCTCCTTGACCAGTTCGACCAGTTCAAGCACCGTCATCGACTCGATGGCGGACAAAATTTCTTCGCGTTTCATGATCATTTCCTCCAATGCTCAATGCTGTGTTTTTTCGCCTGACGGTTCATTCGCCGGCTTTTTGTTTTCGTACGGCTTCCAGGGCATTCGCGAGGGATCGCAGCGTCGCGCTGAGGACACCCACCAGATTGGATGCGGGAGCATTCATGCTGCTCATCAAACGGGCGATCAGCGCTTCGCGGGAAGGCAGTTTGGCCAGCGCCTTCACGCCTTCCAGGTCGAGGAACTGACCCTCGGCCAGACCGGCCTTGATCTTCAGCTTGTCATTCTTCGCCTGATCGATGAATTCCGTGATGAGCTTTGCCGGCGCCGCCAGGTCTTTCATGCCGAAGGCATACGCGTTGGGCCCTTCCAGAAGGTGGTCGAAATCGTTGATTCCCAGTTCATCCATCGCTCGGCGGACGAGGGTGTTCTTGAGCACCGCATAGTCGACGCCGGCTTTTCGGAACCTGGCTCTCAACTCGGTGATCTCCGACACCGTGATCCCTGAATAACCAACGACGACCATACTGTAGGAGTTCCGGACTTTTTCCTTGATCCTGTCGATCTCCTGTTGTTTTTGCTCGCGGTTCTTGTTCATTTTTTCGCCTTCTTTCCGGCCAAGTATCAAAGAAGCCCCTGTGCAGGGGGCACAAGGGCATCAAAACAATGCTTCTTGCACCTAAGCGGGCGAACACATTAAACGCCTTCGCGTACCTGCTGTCTTGGGCACAGGCTTCTTCAAGCCGAGGTAATACTAACACAGCCCCGGCGCAAAGTCAACACAAATTCCATTCAAAACACTTGACAAGTCCGCGGGGCTTGGGTAGGATAAGCGTTGCATCAATAGACTCCGCTAGCCCCGGAACTATTGAACGGAACACCGGTTCACGCGACCATCGTGCACCGCACCCGGAGGAGCTTTCAAGGAGGAAATTCTTTTGAACACCTATATGGCCAATGCGCAGACCCTTGAGCGCAAGTGGTTTGTCGTTGATGCGGACGGCGCGGTGCTCGGCAGGCTGGCAAGTCAGGTCGCGAGCGTCCTGCGGGGGAAGAACAAGCCCATCTTCACGCCCCACGTCGATACGGGGGATTTCGTGATCATTGTCAACGCGGACAAAGTGGTCCTTACGGGCAAGAAACTTGACAAGAAGATATACTACCATCATTCCGGCTATCCGGGCGGCCTGAAGGAGACCAGGTACAGAAAGCTGATGGCAGAGAAACCCCAGTTTGCGGTTCGCCACGCGGTCGTCGGCATGCTGCCCAAGGGCCCTCTGGGAAGAAAGATGGCAACGAAGCTTCACGTCTACGCGGGCGCCGCGCATGAGCACGCGGCCCAAAAACCCGAAACCCTGATCCTCGGCAAGTGATTCGGAAGGAGTAGGAAAAGCATGGCAGCAGACGATTTCAATGCCGTCGGGCGCAGAAAGCAGGCGGTCGCGCGCGTGCGGCTGGTCCCGGGCACAGGCAATATTGTGATCAACCAGCGGGGAATCGATGAATACTTCAACATGGAAACCCTGAAAATGACCGTTCGCCAGCCCCTTGAGCTGACGAAAGTCAGCGGGTTTGACATAATCGTCAACGTATTTGGCGGCGGTTTGTCCGGGCAGTCCGGCGCCATCCGTCACGGCATCAGCCGGGCTCTTATCAAAGCGAACCCTGAACTGAGGGCGGGCTTGAAAAAAGCCGGTTTCCTCACCCGCGATCCGCGAATGAAGGAACGCAAGAAATACGGCCTGAAGGCCGCCCGGCGGGCTCCGCAGTTTTCAAAGCGCTGATCGCATTCCCGCTCTTCCGCCCTGCAGCGTCAGGGCTTTTTTATTTTTCCTGCGGCCGGTCGCGGTATTTGTACTGGTGAGGGTAAATGGGCTCGAGGAAGGCGTCGCTCTGGGGCACCGGCGGCGGCAGCCCGTCCAGCATCGCTTCTTCGTCCTCGTCCCGCGCGAATCCTTCTTTCAGCATGACCACCGCCCTTTTCAAGCCGCTGCCGTCCCTTTTGCGCATGTCGCTCCGGCGTCTCCTGACCGGGAGCGCCGCATTGCCGGCGGGCTGCGCAAGGGCCTGCCCGTCGCCGGGAAGAGCGTTCTGCACAGGCGCTTCCCGGCCATCGATCTCATAGGCGGCGGCGTCAAGGAGCAGGTGCCGGGGAGGGGGAACATCGGCCGGCGAAGCCGCGTCATCCCAGGGGAGGTAGAAATCGCCGCCGTCTCCGCCGACAGGCCGGGGGGAGGTTTCGGACATGCCGTCCGGCTGAGCGGCAAAGAAGGGGAAGGCGGCGTCATCGCGGGGCTGTCCGGGCACAGGCGGCAAAACAGCGTTCCATCCGGGAACGGGCCCTTCGCGTTCACTCGCCCAGCTTCCTACGACGGCGAGATCCTCCTGCGGCATATCGAGGGTTTCGAGCGCCCAGGAGTCCGCTTCGTTCTGTCTGTCAAGGCGCCTGCCCAGCATGCGTGAGCGCCACGCGCGGTCCGGGCGCCATCTGAAAAACCAGACGGCAATATCGGCGGCTGTCCCGGCAGCCAGCAGGACGAGGAGCACCGGCAGCCAGATGCGGGGGAAAACGCCTGATATCCCGTCGCCGCTTTTCGCGAACAGGTTCATGACGCTGTTGGCGAGCGTTCGCGTCCAGCCAAGGATCAGGCCAAACAGCCAGTCGGCGAAGGCATTCATCCGGCCTCTCCCGATCCGTCAGCGGCTGCCTCGATGACCACGGTGACGTAGACGATGCCTTCGCTCAAATACTGGGCGCCCGGCGGGGCCTGGACCTTGACCGACCTGATCAGGGTTTCCCGGGCGCCTTCCACGTTGATGGAGGCGTCAATGTCCAGGAGCTTGAGCGATTTGACTGTCTCATTGCTGCCTGCGACGGACAGATAGGACGGGTCAGCCGTGACGGAGACGACGCGGTACCCTTCTGCGGGGGTCCCAGACAGGATGCCGGAGAGGTTGATGTCAACCGTTTTCATCGGATACAGGGCCTGTTCAACCAAAAGGGTGTCCAGCTGGACGGATTCAAAGGTGACTGCCAGCAGATCGCTGCGGATCGCCTTTCCTTCGCCGCTGTACAGCGTGAAGGGAACCGCGCTGAACTGTGTCCCCGCCTGCGGCGCCAGCCCGGCGAGGTCATGGGCGGCGACGCATCTGGAAAGGTTCTCGCAGAGGGACTTTGGTCCCGATACCGTCACAAGCGCAGGGTCGACGCTCGGGGGAGCGGCGTAAAAACCTGCCGGAGCAGCGTTTTTTACCTCAAGCTGAACGGGAATCCTGCGCTTGGTGACGTATTCCTCGACGTCCACCGTGATCTCCGTGACCGACAGCCATGTGACCGTACCATAAGCGGACGAGTTGCTGTACAAGATCGGGACCGTCTGCGTGCCGGTCGCGCTGATGCGCGAAAGATCTACGCGCGGGTTGTAATTGGAAGGGATCGCCGTTGCGTAAATTTTTTGAGGGACCGCCACATTCATACGGATCGGCTGAAAATCATCGATGCCGGAGACGACGATCAGGCCGCTTCTGATCAGAACGTCGGAGTTGATCACGCTGACGGTGACGTCAGAAAAGCGTTTTTCCCGCGTCAAAGAGGAATCCTGGCTGATGATGCCGCCCCAAAGGATCATTGCAAGCAAAAGGCATCCGAGCTTCCAGCCCCATCGATAGGACAGAAACCTCCAGAAACGGAGCGCTTGCGAACGCAGGCTGTTGTCTGGCCCGTTTTTCTGCGATGGTCCGGGTTTATCGCTCATCCTTGCGGGACCTCCATTCGGACAGCTGCGTCCTGACTGAGTGTCGGAGCTGACTGAAAAGGGTTCTCGGACTTTGATACAGATCGGTCAGGACCTTCGTGAGGCCCTCCGCGTCCAGATGCCGCGTCAGCTTGCCGCCATAGGCCATGCTGATGATGCCGGTTTCTTCAGATACGATCAGAACAAGCGAGTCGGTGCTCTCCGTGACGCCAAGCCCGGCCCGGTGGCGCGTGCCCAAATCGCGGCTGATGCTGCCGGATTCGCTCAAAGAGAGGACGCAGCCCGCCGCGACGATGCGGGTGCCGCGGATGATCACGGCCCCGTCGTGCAGAGGTGTGTTGGGCTCGAATATGTTGATCAGCAAAGAGGCCGTGATCACCGCGTCGATGGCGTGGCCGGTATCGATAAAGTCCTTCAGGCCGGTTTTTTGTTCAAATACGATCAGCGCGCCGACGCGCTTGCGCGACAGGCTCAGGAGGCACTGGGTGACTTCGCCGACGATGCGGGTCGCGAGGGCCGGACCGGGGAACGGGATACGC
>CAZLYF010000061.1:0-17093 GCA_964563725.1 uncultured Oscillospiraceae bacterium | reverse complement strand
GTGACAAATGCGACGGGCCTTGACAATTCGGGCCTGCGTGGCTATCCTTCAAATCACCCTGACATTCCCTGGACCGCCGATCCTTGACTGCCGTTGCGTTTTCCCGGCGGCTGCAGGCCGCCCGAAGCATATCAAAGGAGACCGGCGTATACGCGCAGGCCATGACAAACCTGAGCTACGGGGAACTGGATGCCGCCGGCGCTGATCGAAGACATCAACGCCACTCCGGGCGACTGAACTGACTGACCGACGGCAGGCCGCCGCCACACAGAGGGCATCCTGCCCTGCCTGAAAGGCAAGCCGCGGTGCGGCTGCACGATCCGATATGAGGCGCCGCATGGACGTACAGGGCTATGTGGACCGGTATCTGCGCGAATACCGGGACTATCACGGGTACTGGAACTACGAGGACGGCTGCGTGCTCCTGGGTTGCGTACGCCTGCATGAGGCGACGGGAGAGAAGCGCTACAGGGACTTCGTGCTTCGCTACCTGTCGCGGCGCGTCGCGGACGGCGGAGCGATCCCAAGCTATGACCTCAACGGCTACAACATCGACAGCGTCAACTGCGGGAAAGCGCTGTTCTTCGCCTGGCATGAGACCGGTGAAGCGAAGTGGCGCAGCGCCGTCGAGTTCATCAGGCAGCGCCTGGAAACGCATCCGCGCTGTGAAAACGGGAGCTACTGGCACAAGGGTATCTACCCCCGTCAGGTCTGGCTGGACGGCCTTTACATGGCGCAGCCTTTCCTGATGGAATACGAAATGGCCTTCGGCGGCATGAAACTCGTGGCGGACATCGTGCGGCAGTTCGAAAACGCCCGCCGCTGCCTGTTTGACGAAGCGGAAGGCCTGTACCGCCACGGCTGGGATGAAACGCGCAGCCAGCCCTGGTGCGATCCGGAGACGGGCCGCTCTCAGAGCTTCTGGCTGCGCGGGATGGGCTGGTATCTGATGGCGCTGGCCGATTGCCTCGGGCTGGTCGATGAGAGGCTGTTCGAACATAAAAAAGCGCTGGAAGCACTCTTTAGGGAAGCTGTCCGCGGCCTGCTGTCCCGCCGCAACGGGGAAGGGCTGTTTTGCCAGGTGGTCGACCAAACGGAACTCCCGGGCAATTATTCCGAGACGAGCGGTTCGGCTATGGCGGCTTACGCGCTGATGAAGGGGACCCGCATCGGCGCGCTCAGCGAGGAAAAATACTGGCCTGCCGGACGGGCGCTGTTCGATGCGCTGGTGAAGCTGAAACTCAGGGATGAAAACAGCCGGGTCAGCCTCTGTGACATCTGCAAGGTAGCGGGCCTGGGCAGAGAGGCGCACCGGGATGGCAGCGCCGTCTACTATCTGTCCGAACCCGTGGTCGCGGACGACCCGAAGGGGACAGGCCCTTTCATGATGGCCTGGGCGGAAACGCTGACGCGGGGGAAAGGCTACCGAAACGGGAGGTGCAGCCGATGAGCGGCCGCTTTTCGACCGGCGATCCCTCGGAGAGGGAACGCCTGAGGGACGCCGGGAAGGCGCAGGCTGGGCGCCGGATGGATCGGGCTGGTCTCCATCATTCCGAGCCTGTTGGTGTTCTTCATCACGCAGAAGCGTTTCGTGGCTGGCATTTCCACCGGCGCTGTCAGGGCTGACCATGCGCATGGAATTGCTGTGGCTGTCCGCGCGCAGCGCCACGGTGGCGCTGGAGGACGGTGGGCTTTACCGCACGATGAAGCCCTGGCGTCTCTTCCTCAACGGTGAGGACAGGGGCGATGCGCATACCGTGGTGCGCTCCCTGTTCGGCCTCCGGCCGGATACGCCCTACCGCCTTTGGGCGCGGGGGGAGGACGGACGGGAGGCAGCGCTGGAATTTGTGACAAAGCGCGAATATGTCACGCTGGATGTGCGCGCTTTCGGCGCCTTTGGAGACGGCGCCCATGACGACACGCCCGCCATTCAGGCGGCGATCGCCTGCTGCCCGCCTGAGAGCCGTGTGCTGGTCCCGCCGGGGCGTTACCTGACGTCCCCGCTGTTTCTGAAAAGCCGTCTGCGTCTTGAGATCGCCGCGGGAGCGGAACTCCTGCTCCAGCCCGGGCGGGAGCACAGCCCCATCCTGCCGGGGCTGGTGGAGAGCTTTGACGAGCGCGGGGAGCTGAACCTGGGGAGCTGGGAAGGGAACCCCCTGGACAGCTACGCCGCGCTGCTGACGGGCGTCGGGGCGGAGGACGTCGAGATCTGTGGGGAAGGCGTCCTTGACGGGCAGGGGCGCCTGGGAGACTGGTGGGAGGACATCAAGCGCAGGCGCGGCGCCTGGCGCGGGCGGCTGCTGTTCCTGAACCGCTGCCAGAATGTGACCGTGCAGGGGCTCGCCTTCCGCGACAGCCCGGCCTGGACACTGCACCCCTACTTCTCAAAAGACCTGCGCTTTCTGAATATCAGCGCGGAAGCGCCCGCGGACAGCCCGAACACCGACGGCTTCGACCCGGAAAGCTGCGCGGACGTCTTCGTAGCCGGGGCGCGCTTCTCCGTGGGGGACGACTGCATCGCCGTCAAGTCCGGCAAGCTGTGGATGGGGGAGAAGTACAGGACCCCCTGCGAACGCCTGACGGTGGCCCACTGCCTGATGGAGAACGGTCACGGCGGCGTGACGATCGGCAGCGAGATGTCCGGCGGCGTGAGGGATATCGTTGTCCGGGACTGCCTGATGCGGAAGACCGACCGCGGGCTGCGCGTCAAAACGCGCAGGGGTCGCGGCGAACAGGGCGTGGTAGACAACGTTGTTTTTGAGCGGGTGCGCATGGAGGGCGTTGCCTCGCCGCTGGTGATCAACTGCTTTTATCACTGCGACCCGGACGGGCACAGCGCGGCCGTGCAGTCGCGCGAAGCGCCGCCAGCGGGGCCCGGGACGCCTTCGGTTGGGACCATCGTGTTCAGGAATGTCCGCGCGGAAGGCTGCCGGCAGTGCGCGGCCTTCCTGCTAGGCCTGCCGGAAAGGAAGCCGCGCTCCGTCACGATCGAAGACGCGAGCTTCTCCTTCGCCGCAGACGCAGAGTCCGCGCCTCCGGCCATGGCCGACGGGGTGGCGCCCTGCGCGAAGCGCGGCGTGATCGCGGAGAACGTGGAGCAACTGACGCTGCGCCGCGTGGCGTTTGAAGGGATCGAAGGAGAGCCCGTGGAGGCACGCGGGGTGGACAGACTGGAGATGAAGGGTACGCCATGAGCGTTGGCATCCGACTGCATGACGCGGCGGGCAGGGATTTCCGCGAACGCGCCGCGTCCGCGAAACGGATGGGCTTCGGCAGCGTCCACCTGGCGCTCTCGAAACTGTTTGACCGGCGGTACATGGATCCCGCCGCGCTGACGCCCGGACTGGCCGGCCGCCTGCGGGACGATCTTGCGCCCCTGCGCGTCGCGGTGCTGGGCTGCTACCTGAACCTGGCGCGCCCCGATGAGAGAACATGGCGGGAGGACGTGAAGACATACGCGGCTTGCCTGCGCTTTTCCGCCTGGCTGCAGGCGGGCGTCGTGGGCACGGAGACGGGCAACCCCAACGCGGAGTACCGTTTCGACCCCCTCGCAAGCCACACGGAGGAAACGCTCGGACTCTTCCTGGACCGACTCGCGCCAGTCGTCGAGGTGGCCGGGAAGCTCGGCGCGGTGCTGGCCATCGAGCCGGTCTGGAGCCACATCGTCCGTGACGCCAGGCGGGCCCGCAGGGTGCTCGACGCCTTCCGCTCGCCCAACCTGCAGCTGATCCTGGACCCTGTCAACCTGCTTTCGGAGGATAACTTCGATCGCCGCGGCGCGGTCCTTGACGAGGCGGCGGAGCTTCTGGCAGGCGACGCGGCCGTGCTGCATATCAAAGACTGCGTGATGGAGGGGGGCAGGCTGCGCGCGGTGGCTGCGGGCGATGGCCAGGTGGACTGGAGGCCTTTCTTTGGAAGGATCGCCCCGCTCAAGCCGGACGCGGACCTTATCCTGGAAAATACCCTGCCGGAGAACGCGGCGCGGGCGAAGCGCTGCGTTGAAACGCTGTGGGAAGAGGCGGTTCAGGGACAGACGTGAGCGTTTGGCACGACGACAAAAAACAACCGCCCCGTCGATGAAGCGGCACGAGCAGCCATGCCCTGAAGGCGGCATGGCCGCCTTCAGGGCGGCGCCGTCGCCAAAGACGCCTCCATCCGGCTCTGCCAGACCAGTCTCAGATAGGCGTGGTAGGTCTCGAAGGGGACGTTGAGCTGCGTGATGAAGGCTGCGTGTTCCCTGCCCACGTAGCGGATGTGCCAGGGTTCGCCCTGATAGCCGGTGATGGGCGTCCACTCATCGCGGTAACGGAGGATGAAGCCGAATTCCGCGCAGTGGGCGGCGACCCATTTGCCTTCCTTTTTCCGGGCGAAGGCAGAGCTCAGGGCGTCGTTGAGCGATTTGCAGGACAGGTCTGCGGCCAGGCCTAGCTGATGCTCGCTGGCGCCGGGCTGCGCGCTCATCCGGTCAGCCTTCTCCCAGCCGTTTCGCTCGACAGACCGCTCGAAAATGCCCTTCTGCGCCGACCAGGAACGATACCCCGACACGGCGACCAGCGGCAGGCCTTCCGCTTTCGCGGCGCCGAACAGGGCTTCCAGCGCGCTGGCGGCTTCCGGCCGCAGGTCGGCGTCGGCATATTTCTTGATCGCAACCCTGGGCTTCACGACCCTTGGCCGGAAGGAGGAGCCGAGCCGGTTGTCCCGGTTGACCAGGCGCAGAAGCGGGTCCAGAGCCGGGTCGATGGAGAGCGGGATTTCCGGGTTTGGGTACAGCACAAAAAGATGCTCCGCCGTTGGAGAGCCCTGCGCCGCCAAGGGGATGGCGGCGAAAAAGAGCGCCAATGTGAGGAGGAGCGGGAAGGCGCGTTTCGTCATGCGCATATTTTACCGGGAACGGTGGCCGGGGTCAACGGTTGGCTACGGACACCGCCGTTGCTGTTTCGCCCGTTTCAGGGCGCCCCGAACCCTTGTTCCGCGAGGCCTTCCGGCACGGGAATGGAATTGCTCCGGCCGCGGAGCCGCTCCTCAAGCAGGGTGTTGCGGCGGGACACCTTGTTGTTCTTTACGGCGTAGTGAAGCGCTGCCGGCATGCCTGCCATGACCAGGACGCGCTTCGCCCGGGTCATCCCCGTATAGATGAGGTTTCTCTGCAGCATCACGTAGTGCTTCATGGTAACGGGCATCACGACGATGGGATATTCCGAACCCTGGGCCTTGTGCACCGTGCAGGCGTAGGCCAGCATGAGGTCCTCCAGTTCCGAGGTGTCGTATGGCACAAGCCTTCCGTCAAATAGCACCTCCATCACGCGCTCTTCTGCGTTGACGGACTCAACGTAGCCGATGTCCCCGTTGAACACTTCCTTTTCATAATTGTTGCGGATCTGCATCACCTTGTCGTGCCGGTGGTACTCCATGCCCGCATGCGAGAGTGCCTCCCCCGCGTCTGGATTCAGGCTTTTCTGCAATAGCGCGTTCAGGTTCTGCGCGCCCAGCACTCCCCTTATCATGGGTGTCAGCACCTGGATATCCTGGATCGGGTGGGCATGGTAGTAGTTCGGGAGGCGTCGGACGCACAGGTCGACGATCAGAGAGGCGGTCTCTTCTGCCTCCTTCGACTCCAAAAAGAAAAAATCTCCATCCCTGCCGCGGCTGAAGAGGGGCATTTCACCCCGATTCACACGGTGCGCCCCATGGATGATCTGACTGCCGCCCGCCTGCCTGAAAATCTCCTTGAGATGGATCACCGGCACGACACCCGAGGCGATGATGTCCCTGAGTACGCAGCCGGGTCCGATGGAAGGGAGCTGGTCCACGTCCCCCACAAGGATCAGCTTCATGTGGTTCGGGACGGCCTTGAGCAGGTTGTACATCAGGACCACGTCGATCATGGACACCTCGTCCACGATCAGCGCGTCCCCCTTGATCAGGTTTTGATCGTTGTGCCGGTACCCTTCGGTGGGGCTGTATTCCAGCAGACGGTGGATCGTCTTCGCTTCCAGGCCCGTCGTTTCCGTCATGCGCTTCGCGGCTCTGCCGGTGGGCGCGGCCAGCAGCGCCTTGAGCCCCTGTCTGCTGAAGACGCTCAGGATGCCCAGCAGAGTGGTTGTCTTGCCCGTTCCCGGCCCGCCGGTCAGCACCATGCACTTGGCTTCGGACGCCGTCAGCACCGCCTTGCGCTGCAGCTCGTTGTAGGCGATGCCGCGCCTGCCGGAATCGGACTGCGCGGCGCATTGGATGAGCGGCGGGGTTCCGATGATGCTGCGGACCCGCCTCGCGACGCCCGTTTCGCTGTGATGGAAGGGAGGAAGATAGATCGGCGGGCCTTCCTCGCCCCCGGTCCCTTCGCGGATAAGGTCCCCGGCGGACAGCATATGGTCCAGGGTCATGGAGACGACCTGTTCGTCGATATTGAGAAGCTTTGCGGCGGCTTCCTCGAGCTGTTTGCGGTACGCGAAGCAGTGCCCTTCATCCGCCAGGAGGTTCAGGGTGTAGACGGTCCCGCTGCGGCAGCGGGCGTAGCTGTTCAAGTCGAAGCCGAGCTTCTGCGCGATCCTGTCCGCGGTGACGAAGCCGATGCCGCGGATGTCATCCGCAAGACGGTAGGGATTCTCCCGGACCACCTTGACGCTCTGGGCGCCGTAGCGCTTGAAGATCTTCGCCGCGTGCGAGGCGCCGACATCATTGGACTGCAGGAAGATCATGATGTTCCGGATCTCCCTTTGCGAGTCCCAGGATTGCCGGATCATTTCCGCCCGTTTGGCCCCGATGCCGGAGATCTCGGTCAGGCGCTTTGGCTCCTCTTCGATGATCCGGAGCGCGTCCTGCCCGAACCGGTGTACGATCAGGCCGGCGCAGTGCGGGCCGATGCCCTTGATGACCCCGCTGCCCAGGTATTTTTCGAGCCCTCGCTCGTCCGCGGGCAGCGTCTCTTCCCAGCGATCCACCGCGAACTGCCGCCCGTACTGGCTGTTAAGCTTCCACTGGCCGCTGACGGTCAGCACGGAACCTGGACGGATGCCTGCCATGCTGCCCACCAGAGTCACCAGGTCCTTGTGGCTGTCGACTTTCGTCTGCAGCACGCAGAAGCCCGATTCCTCGCTCGAGTAGGTCACGCGCTCGACGACGCAGCGGAGCTGTTCCATGTCACCTCTGTCCCATGTGGCGTTCCGGCCAGGCATACGGCACCTTTGCCTGAGCCCAAGATCAGCGGAGCGCCCCGGAGGGTTTTGCTCGTCCAGAGTAGCACGCGGCCGCTTGGGCTTCAAGCCAGGCGCGCTGCGGCGCGTTGTCCGCATAGGCCATCGTTTCCTGTATTCATGCGGACCTCTTGCGCGGACGCCCGCTTTTTTGTATATTTCATCCTGCTGCGGATGCCTGTCCCTCTGTCTTCCTTTACGACGCGCGTTTGCTGTGTTTGCCCGGAAAAGGGAGAGCGGCTTATGGCGAACCTTCTTGATTATCTGCGCTGGCGCGGTGACCTGCCTTTCGCCCGCGACCCTTTCAACGACGTGGACAACCTGATCCTTTCGGTGTTTTCCTATTTCCGGCTGGAGGGTGTGATGCCGCCGGACGGCTGCATGACCGTGCGGGAGATCGCTGAAGCGCTGGGAGGCGACCCCGGCGTGGCCGGCCTCATCGGGCAGGATGACAACCGCGAACTGCTCCGCCTGATGGGGGAGAGCTGCCGCTTCGCGGACATGGGCGTCTGCCTGTACCGCCAGGAGACCGACGCTGCGCGGCAGAAGCAGTTCGCGGCGATGACCTTTCTCTTGCCCGACGGCACCGTCTTCGTCGCTTACCGGGGCACGGACAACACCCTGGTAGGATGGAAGGAAGATTTCAACATGGCAGTGGCCTTCCCGGTACCCGCGCAGGAAGACGCGCTCGGGTACCTGAAAGAAGCGGCGGAGCGCTTCTCCTGTCCGCTGCGGGCAGGCGGCCATTCAAAGGGTGGGAACCTGGCGGTGTTCGCCGCCTCCTTCGCGCCGGAGGCACTGCAGGACAGGATGCTGCGGGTCTACAGCAACGACGGGCCGGGCATGACCGACGCCGCAGCGGCGAACGCCGGCTACCTGCGTATCCTGCCGAAGCTGCGCGCCATCGTGCCGGTGTTTTCCATCGTCGGAATGCTTCTGAACGAACATGAGGAGCGCCTGGTGGTCCGCAGCGACGCCTCCGCGATCCTTCAGCACGACCCCTTTACCTGGGAAGTGGCGGGGCCGGGCTTCGTCACGGCGGACGCGCTGTGCGCAGCCAGCGTCCGTATCGACGAGTTGCTGGACGAATGGCTCTCGGGCGTCAGCGCTGAAGAGCGCATGGAACTGGTTGAAACCGTGTTCAGCGTCCTGGACGAAAATCGCATCGAGACCGTGGAACAGCTTGGAAAGTCCCTGCTGCGCAGCGCCGGGGCCCTCATCCTGGCCTTGAGGCATCTGGACAATCCTACGCGCCAGAAGGTGCTGCGGCTGGCCGGCGGCCTCCTGGGCACAGCCGTCCGGCGCGGCGAGGGCAGGGCTTCCCCGAAACCCGCGATGGTCCAAAGAACTCAGGGTGGCCCGGTACGGCGCATTCATATGCAGGAGGAATAATGGCATACCAGCCGGTCGCTGACGCCTGCCGGGCTGACGCATGCTGAAGGGAGCCCCGCAGCCGGCCGCGAACCGGCTATGCGGGCGACAGGATATGGTACACGACGAGGTCCTCGCGCTGGACGGGGTGTCCAGGCGCTACGGTTCCCTGACGGTGTTCAGGAATGTCTCCCTGTCGGTCCCACGAGGTCTCTGCGTGGCCCTGACCGGACGCAACGGCAGCGGCAAGAGCACGCTGCTGAAGATCGCCGGGGGACTCACGCGCGCGTCCTCAGGCAGAGTCCGTCGCAGGCGCGGGGCATCGGTTCAGTTAGTCCCTGAAAACTTTCCCCGCCCGAACGTCAGCGCGCGAAGGCTGCTGTATGGTTTTGGGCGGCTCGAGGGCCTGGGCGGCGGGGAACTCCGCCGCCGGGTCGGGGAGCTGCTGGAGGATTTCAGCCTTGCCGGCGAAGCCGACGCGCCGCTCATGGACTTTTCGAAAGGGATGCTGCAGAAGGTCTCCGTGATCCAGGCGATGCTGCGAAAGCCCGACCTTCTTCTCCTTGACGAGCCGCTGTCCGGCCAGGATGCCCGCTCCCAGCGCGTCTTCATCCGCCGCGTCCGCGGGCTTCTGAACGGGGGTTCGGCTGTGCTGCTTGCCTGCCACGAGCCCTTCCTGATGGCTGCCCTGGCGCAGCAGGCTTATGAGGTCGGGCCGGAGGGCCTGACCCCGCGCGAGGCGGAAACAGGCGCGCCTTCGGGGCGCGACGTCTATCGTTTTTTGGCCCCGTCCGGCGCGTTCAGCCTCCCGGACCCGCTTGGCGAATCGGCGCTGCTTATCCGTCGGGAGGACGGGGCGCTCACCGTGGCTGTCCGCGCGGGCGAGGGGAACGAGCTGCTCAAGGCTCTGCTTTCGCTAGGCTGCCGCCTGACGGAGATGCGCCATGAAGAGAGCCTTTGAGGCAGCGCGGCTTGATGCCGCGCTGTACCTGAAGACGGGCCGCGCCGCGCTGCCCCTGCTTGGGCTGATCGTGTACCTGCTGGCTTTTTATTCCGTGGGCCCCGTCAATGCCGTCGCCTCAGGCGCCATGGCTGCCCTGGCGCTGTTCCTGGCGGCTGCGTGGGGCGCCTTCGGCTTTGTCCGTTCCGAAGACCCGGTCGCCGTCCAGCTGATCGAGATCAAGATCGACAGCCCCGTCCGGGTCGCGGCAGACCACGCGCTGACGCTCCTTGGCCTGGGCCTTGCGCCTGCGGTCCTCGCCTTCATCTGGCCTCTGGCGAAGTACTTCGTCAGCGGCGGCGCTTTCTTTACCCCGGGACTCGGCGCAGGCGAGACGGCCGCCATGTTCGCGCTGGAAGCCTCGTACGCTGTTCTTGGCGCGGCCTACGGCCTCCTGTTCAGCCCGCGCGTCGTCCGTGACCCACGCGCCGCGGCGCTCGGAGCAGTCGCGGGCTGCCTGCCCGCCGTGTTTTCCGGCGTGATCGCCGCCCGCCTCCCCGTGTTCCGTTTCATCGCGTGGGTCTTCCCTCCCGTATATCCGCTCATCGCCGATTTCAACGAAACCCTGGTTTTCGCTTCCGCTCCGCTCGGATGCGCCGTCCTGGGATGCTGGCTGTACACGGCGGCCGCTTTCGGCCTCAGGGAGATCCTGCTGCGGCGGCGCCTGCACTGAACGGGCGGGGTACACGCCGAGTCGTTCAGAGACCCCTTCGCATTGAGCTGTTTCAGTTGAACCGATGGACAGCCGGCATATTCAAGCGTATCATACAGCTGATTCGAACGGACCCGCCAAGGGCCGGCAGGAAGCTGGCTGCGGCAGGCGGCCGCCTCCCCTTCTCCCTTTGCCGTACGAAAGCTGACCCCCTCTGCTTCGCTCAAAGGAGAGATGCATATGACAAGGAAACGCGTTGCCCTGCTGCTCGCCTGGGCGCTGGCTTATGCCTGCGCCTACGGGGCCTTCGCGGACTTCTGTCCGCACACAGAAACTTTCTGGGACGTCGTGCAGGAGCCGACCTGCACGCAAGACGGTGCGCAGATCAAGCGCTGCAGGGCTTGCGGCGAGCAGATCGGTCTGCCCTATTCGATCCCCGCGCTCGGGCACGAGCCCGGCGACTGGATCACGGAAGGCGGGGACTGCGTCCATGACGTCACGGTCAGCCGTTTCTGCACGCGCTGCGGTCAGCTGCTGGAGCACACCACGACGCCCAATTCAAAGCACACTGCCGGGGACTGGCATGTGATCCGGGAGGCAACCCGGGATCAGGAAGGCTTGCGGGAAAAGCGCTGCATCCGCTGCGGCTGCATCATGGACACGGAAACCATTCCCAGACTCAGCTCCATGAAATACCGAGGCACCGCCTGCTCCCAGGGGCCGCGCTTCCGCGACGTGCGCCCGAAACTGACGGACAAGTGGAACATGTATACGCCGCTGGACCTTTCCAGGGAAGGCACGCTCACGGTCCCGCTGGTCGCCTCAAACCAGTACGTGATCGGCACTGTGCTGCTGGAATCGCGGGGCGGGAAGGTCACGGTGAGCTATGAGACGGATATCGCTGGCGTCAATGTGCGCAGCGAGTTCCTTACCTTCTTCTCGGACCTTGAGAGCGTGGTGACCATCGAACCCTCCGAACTGACCGCCTGGGGCTTCCCGCTGGGGACGCCTTTCAGCATCCAGAAGGGTTTGCTCGGGGACACGAGCGTGCTGATGTACCTGGCGCTCCTGGTCGACTATGACACCGATGCCTCCGGCATCAGGGACTACTCGCACGGAAATGACCTGGACAGGCCGCTGGTTCCTTCTGGAGCGGCCGGCCCAACGCCGCGCCCCACGACCGCGCCGCCCGAACCGGGTGAGGCTGAAACGGGGGACTACCCCACGCTGACCGTCGGCAGCACGGACCCGGCCGTGCAGAGGCTGAAGAACCGGCTCTTCGATCTGGGCTACACGCGCATCCGGCAGCAGGGCAACCACTACACAGCCGCGACCGCGCTGGCGGTCAAGGCCTTCCAGACGGTCAGCGGCCTGACGGCGGACGGCGTGGCAACGCCTGAAACGCAGGCGCTGCTCTTTTCGAAAGGGGCGCGCAGGAAACCATAAAACAGAAGCGGCAACCGGCAAGGGGGAGCTGGGCCCCTCCCCGTCAGCGGCTCCATCATGTGCTTCCTGCGGAGCCCGCCTTACAGGGGCGCCGTCAGCCTCCGAAAAGCTGAAGAAACCTCGTCCAGACGCTTTCCTCCTGCGTTTCCTGCGGCGCGGAAGCGGCGTCGCGGGCTTTTTCGGGGATACCGTCGGCCAGGAACACGTATTGGACCGATTGGATGACCCCGTTGCGTGGATCGGCAAACGACAGGGGTGGGGAAGCTTCCATGCCCGCCAGAAAGCTTTCCATCATGTTGCCGGCTACACCCGCAAGAGGGGAGCCCTCCAGCGATTTGGAGGCCATGCGCCGGTACATGTCCGCGTCCGCCGTCATTCGCACGCCGGCGATCTGGATGTCCGCCATAGAGAAGTCCCGCACGGCAGCCGTGACCTCAAAGGCGGCGTCCATACCGGGGAGCAGCGTAAAACTGACCATCCGATTGCCGCCCGCGGCCGCGATGGTCGCCTTGTCCGCCCGGATCCCGGCGCATCTGTCCCCGTCCAGGGTGACCGTCAGCTGAAGCGTGACGCCTGAGGCATGCTCCGCCAACTCAGGCTCCGCGGCGATCCCGATGCGCAGGGTCAGTTCTCCGGAAGCGCCCGGCAGCTCTGCGGGATCCGTTTCCCGCCCATCCAGCAGGTAGACGATGGAGATTGTCCAGGGCAGTTTCGGTTGCGCCGGGACCCCCTGGTAATAGAACCGCCCGGCTTCCATGGAAAAACGAACACAGTTCCCCTCGAAATCAAGCGGCCTGGTGTCGCTCAGATTGGAAACGGCCGCATAGGGGCCGTAGTCGAGGACCTCCGCCGCTCCGTCGGACTCAAACGCATTGACAACGAAGACCTGCGCGGCTTCGCCGTCAGCTGAAAGCCGCGCGTAGACGACTTCCTCCTTGAGGACCTCCGCCTTTGACAAGGTCGGGCCGCATAGAAGCGCCAGCGCGACAAGCGTTGCCGCGGCCTTTTTTGCCGTCTTCAGTTTTCTTCCCTCCCTTTTCTTCCAGCGAACGATCAGCGGGTCGCACCACAAAAGGATATGCGGCAGCGCCAGCAGCACCATCACCGCGGAGATCGCCGCGCCGCGCCCGATGATCACCCCCATCTGGCTGATGACCGCGTTGGACTTCACCGCCGCGCCGAGCGTGTAGCCCGCGGCCGTCAG
The DNA here is from genome assembly GCA_964563725.1 of uncultured Oscillospiraceae bacterium. GTDB lineage: Bacteria > Bacillota > Clostridia > Christensenellales > Aristaeellaceae > CAZLYF01. The sequence goes on along the minus strand of CAZLYF010000061.1, from coordinate 4,227 downwards.
GATCAAAGCAGGCGGCAGGATGGACCCTGCGGACAGTGCCAGTGCCCGGGCCGCGGCGTTTTTTCTGTCAAGGATTTTCCTGCTTTCGATATAACGCTGCACCAGCAGGATGCCGTAGTCCACCGTAGCGCCCAGCTGTACGGAACTGATGATCTGGTAGCCGATATAGTTCATTTGCGCCCCTGTGAAGTAGGGCACGGACATGTTGAGCCAAATCGAACCCTCGATGACCAGCAGGAGGATCACCGGAACGGCAAGGTTCCTGAACGTGATCATCAGGATCAGGGAGATCGCAGCAGCCCCGCCCAGCAGGATCTTCGCGTTGTCCCCCGTGATGGTTTTCATCAGGTCATAGTTGACAACGCTTTCGCCTACGATGTGGCAGCCCTTGCCGAAGTGTTTTTCCGTGACGGCGCGCACGGCTTCGACCGCCGCAAAGGCTTGTTGACCCTCGCTGGGGGTATCGGCATACAGGATGATCCTTTCCCAGCCGCCGCTCAGGAACTGGGAGCGCGCCTGCTCGGGCAGCATTTGCGGCGGGATCTCGGCGCCGACCGATCCCGCGTAGGAGAGGACCTGCGAGGCGAAAGGAAGCCCGCCCAGTTCACGCGCCAGTTCGGCCGACCGGGCCGCGTCGCCCTGCGGTACCATGATCAGGACAAGCTGGTCATCGGAAAACATCGCGCCGATGGCGTCGGCTTCCTGCCTCGCGGCGGAAGCCGGGTCGTGCATGCCGGCGGAGCCGTAGACGAAGTCGTTTCGCGCCTGCCCGAGCCAAGCGGGCAGCAAAAGGACCAGCAGAACCACCGTCAGCGGGACGCCGCGGCGGATGACCCCTGCACCGAAGCGGTTGAAGCTTGGCAGCAGGCTCCTGTGGGCTGTTCGGTCGATCAGCTTCATGCAGGAAACAGCCGCGGCGGGGAGGACCACCATCACGCTCAGCCAGCTGAGCAGCACGCCCTTAGCCAGCACGATCCCCATATCGGCGCCCAGGCGGAAATCGGTCAGGATCAGCGCGAGGAAGCCGGCGACGGTCGTCATCGCGCTGGCTGCGACGGAGGGCGCGGCCCTTTTCATTGCCTCCGTCATGGCCTCCACCGCTTCCATGCCCTCTGCGCGGCACTCCCCGAAGCGGTGCAGGAGGAAGACCGCGTAGTCGATGGAGACAGCCAGCTGCAGCGCGGCGGAGCAGGCCCGCGTGATGAACGATACGCTGCCCAGAAAAAGGTTGGTACCTTCGTTGAGCAGGATGGCCAGCCCAATCACCATCAAGAACAGCAGGGGTTCGAACCAGTGCTTCGTGGACAGAAGCAGAACCAGGAGGACCAGGGGCAGAACGTACACCATGATGGAGGAGATCTCACTCATGGACACCGTCTGCGTGCGCGCCTGGTTTGCCGCCTCTCCCCTGAAAATCGCCTCCGGAAAGGCCTCCTTCGCCGCCTTGAGCACCTCGGCGCTGCGCGTGATGTCGACAGTCACCTCAAACAGCGCGCCTCCATTAGCGTAGAACCGATCAAGAGACTCGGACGGGATCATCTCCGGAGGAATGCCGCGCGGGTCGGTCACGTCGTCGAGCCACAGCACTTCGCGCACATGCGCGATCCCTTTCAAACGCGTCTTCGCCGCCAGGGCATCTGGGATGGAGAGGCCGGGCACATAGGCCTGCAGGTTCGGCACCTGGGCGCCAAGGTTCCACAGTGCCTGCGCAGAAGGCGCGTCGTCCGGGAGATAGCTGGACAGGTCATAATTGACCCTGACGCCGGAAAGCATCAGAAGACTGGCCAGGCAAAGCAGCGCCGCGGTGATCAGGACGAGGCGCCTTCTGCGGATCAAGGTTCTGGCAAATCGTTTCACGGGGGATTCCGTATGGCTCAACGCGCATGTGGGGCCGTCACCGGGATGTTTCCTGAACAAGACTGCGACCTCCGTCTGCCGGCTGCGTATTCCGACAGAATGTTGTTTTGGCAACGCGATACTATAATAATATCAGACCGTCGCCATATCAACAGACAGTTGCGCAATTTATGGCGGTTGTCCGACACCGGCCGCGAGGGGTGTAGCGAAACCGACAAAGAAAATTTTCACTCGCAAAGAGGGGAGCGCTTCCGCTGCTGACGGAGAGGAGACGCAACGCGCCGGCAAAACAAGCGCCCCTCCTGCCCGCAAAACGGGGAGGGAGGGGCGCAGGTCTTTGCCTGACAGATTACCAGTTCGGCTCGATGTTTGGCGTCGGGGTGACAGGGACGATGCCTGGGATGATCTGGAAGACGGGGGCTGCGGTCACCACGAAACCCGGGACCACCTGCACAGGAGGGGTCGGGGGCTCGCCCGCATAGACGGGAGGAGGCCCTTGTCCGGCCCATTCCGTGGGGCCGGGCGTGACGCCTGCAGAGACATCCGGCGGATTGGGCTGGGGCGGCTGCTCCTGAGGCTCGCCGTGCGGCAGTTGCCCCGGCGGCTGGCCGGGGGGCAATTGAGGCAGCTGATCCTGCGGGGGCTGAAGGAGGGGCGGTTCATCCCCGGCGTCTCCATTGAGACCCTTCAGAGACTCGGATGCGCAGGGGCATTGCTTGAGGCAGCGCCGGATCCATGAATCCGCCCCGGGAACGTCAGAGTAGAGCGGAATGCCCGGATCGATGGACTCGCAGAGGATCACGATCCTGCGGGATCCCTGGCTTTCCGACCAGGAGACGCGCAGGTTGAGCAGCCCGCAGGGACCTTCCACATAGCCGTATACAGCTTCCAGCTTATCCGGCGGGAGCTGCTTATGGTAGAGGTTGCCCACTGAAGCGCCCATCCGCATCAGATCTTCGGCGAGGTACATGTTCTCCCGGGCATCCGTGCCTTTCGCGAGCCCGCCGGCGATCAGAGCAAGCCCCAGCGGGTGCGTGGCGCACAGGAGCAGAGGGCATTCAGGACCGATGGGCTGGCCGTGTACGGCCTTCCAGAGCGTCTGGAGGGCGCCAGGGCTGAAGAGCGAAGGATCCTGCAGGACGGCCGGATTGGTGAACGCTTCCGCAGCGGGGTTGAACCAGGGCTGCATCGCGAAGCGGTCGGTCTGTTCCGCTGTAACAGCTAGGGGAACCGCGGCGAGGAAAGCCGCAGCCAGGAGGGCGGCGCACAGCGCAGTCGCCCGTTTGCGTCGGACCACAGCGATCATCTCCTTTTCCGTATGCGGTTGTTATGCGATTGGACGTTGGGACGGTGCGGACCAGAGGCGTCGGATCATTGTGTGGTGGGAGGCTGGTTCGGAGAGCGTTTATTCGCTTGTGGTTTTCGGCATTGTTATAAGCCTTGGATACATGGATGTCAAGGGATATGGCTGCCCGCTGCGCTCGGGATGGGCACAGCCTGGCAAAGATATCACGATAGAGTTGCGGCTCAATGAAAAATACAGAGGATAAACAGGATTTGAGGTTTCACGTGATCCACCGCAAGCGGTCCGTCGAAATTGTGACATCTGTCCTTGCCTCGCCCTTCATGCCGGAAGGCACTCTTTCCGGAAGCCTGTCACATCGTTCCCAGTATCTCGCCCACCTTTCCTCTGAGGATGATGTCGGCGTAACGGTCGAAGGACGACGCGTCCCTGTTGATCAGGATCAGGTGGCTGCACGCGAAGCAGCGCGCGAGCCCGGCGGCGGGAAAGACACTCATGGAGGAGCCGGCGACGATCAGGACGTCGGCCCGGCGGATCTGCCGCTCCGCCTGGTCCAGCACCTGCCTGTCCAGTGCTTCCTCAAACAGCACGACATCCGGGCGGATGAGGCCGCCGCAGCCGCAGCGGGCGGGTCCGTCTCCCTGAAGCATTTCTTCCAGGCTGAAGGCCTGTCCGCAGGCAAGGCAGTGGTTGCTGCGCGCCGTGCCGTGCAGTTCAAGCACGTTCCGGCTGCCGGCTTTCTGGTGAAGACCGTCGATGTTCTGGGTGATCACCACGCGCAGCCTTCCTTCCCCTTCCCACCGGGCAAGCGTGAGATGGGCGGGGTTGGGACTGGCGCCCAGCATGGGGCGAAGGCATCTGTCACGGTAGAACTCATAGAACACATCGGGGAGCCTGTTGAAAAAACTCAGGCTGAGCACTGTTTCCGGCGGATAGGCGAAGGCCCGGGCATAGACGCCGCCGGCCGAGCGGAAATCCGGGATGCCGCTTTCGGTGGATACCCCCGCGCCGCCGAAAAAGACCATGTTGCGGCTCTGCGCCAAGATGATTCGTGCCCTTTGAAGATC
>CAZLYF010000060.1:13596-17148 GCA_964563725.1 uncultured Oscillospiraceae bacterium | reverse complement strand
TGAGCGAATGAGCAGGCCGAGCGTGCAACGCGATCGCTTGCGATTATCGCGAACGTGAGGGCTCAAGCGCCTTCGGCGCGTGAAGAGGCCGCATTGCGGCCGTGAAGATGTTGTGAAGAGGCCCTTCAGGCCCTTATGCTCGCGCTGCGCGCTTCGCGAGAAGTGTCAGCATAGCTGACGAGAAGCGGTTGCAAAGCCGTTGGAGCCTTTGGCTGCGGAGGCGTGCTGGGGACCGGAGCCGAGCGCCCGCTGTGCGGGATGAAGCAAGGCGAAGGCCCAATGAACAACAAAATAAGCAGGCAGCCAGGGATGCAGGAGGCCGGTACTGAATGAAGAAAATTACAGCTGCGGAAGAAGAAGTGATGAAGGCGCGATTCGGGCACGACGCGCTCATCGCCCTTGCCACTGTCGAAAACGGGCTGCCAAACGTCAGGACTGTCAACGGCTATTATGAGGGCGGCGCGTTTTATGTTGTTACCCACGCCCTGTCAAACAAGATGAAACAGATCGCATTGAACCCGGCTGCCGCGGTCTGCGGCGAGTGGTTTTCTGCGCACGGCTTGGGTGAAAACCGGGGTTGGGTCCGCGATCCGAAAAACAAAGACATCGCGGAAACACTGAGATCTGTTTTTGCCGCATGGTATGGAAACGGGCATGTGGATGAGGATGACACAAACACCTGCATCCTCCGTATCCGCCTGACGGATGGCGTGCTTTTTTCTCATGGCGCCCGGTATGACCTGGACTTTGGACCGGACTAATGCGTTACTCGCGATCATCCCGCGCCGGGGATAGCGGCCCGGTCAATTCTCTGGCGGCCGCCTGGCCGGAAGGGTCAATACTCAAATTCGCCTTCAAAGGCCATCACCGCGCTTCCCGTCAGCGTCACGCGGCCGCCGGTGTAGCTGACCGTCATTTCCCCGCCGAGCAGCCTTACGGTGATGTCCTTGCCCTGGTCGCAAAGCCCGTTCTCGCACGCCGCTACGACAGCGGCGCATGCGCCCGTGCCGCAGGCAAGGGTCTCGCCGTTCCCGCGCTCCCAGACGCGCATGTGCAGACTGGTTCTGTTGATGACCCTGACAAATTCCGTATTGATCCGTTCCGGGAAAACCTTCGCGTATTCAAATTCCGGTCCGATCCCGGTCAGGTCAAGCCCGTCGATGCTGTCGCGAAATACCACGCAATGCGGATTTCCGACTGAGACGCAGGTGACGCGATACTCTTTTCCGCCGATCGTCAGAGGGTGATCGATCATTTTTTCGGCGCTGACCGCGGCGGGAAGCGATCGCGCGGACAGATCGGCATATCCCATATCGACCGATACGGAATGGACTTTGCCGTCCCGCAGATGGAGTTTGAGCCGGTAGACGCCGCTAGCGGTCTCGACAGAGATATTTTCCGAACGGACATAGCCCCTGTCGTACAGGTATTTCCCAACGCAGCGGATATTGTTGCCCGCCATTCTGCCCTCGCTGCCGTCGCGGTTGAAGGATCGCATCCTTGCGTCGGCGACGCGCGATTTTTCGATCAGGACGATGCCGTCGGCGCCGATGCCGTAGTGCGGCGCGCAGAGGCTGACGCACAGGGATTCCGGGCAGGTGATCTTCAGGTCAAAGTTTTCAACGAAAACATAGTCGTTGCCGCAGGAGTGCATCTTGGCGAAGGGGATCTTCCTTCGCCACATCCGCATGGCGTTGATGTCGACAAGCTCGGTGTTGTTCAGGTTGAACCTGCTTTCGATGATCTGAGCCAGCGCGCTCGCGGTATCCAGCGATGTCAGGCAGGGGATCGCGAGCTGCATGGCCCGGCGGTGCAGGATGATGTAGTCGCCTACCTTCGAATCCTTCACGGCCCCGGTGTAGACGATATAGTTCAGCTTTCCGCTTTCCGCAAGCGCGACGAGGTCCTCCGCGTTGTTCGCGACGGGGATCACTTCGATCCCGAGCTGCGCGATCGTGGCGGCGGTGCCTGTGGTGGCGTAGATCGCCATGCCCAGATCATGGAGGCGTTTGGCAAGGGGGACGACCTCCTGGTAGTCGTTTTCCTCAACGCTGATGAGCACGCCCGTGCTTTCTTTCCTGTATACCGAAGGAACGGAGAACCCGGCGGCGGCAAGGCCCTTGAACAAGGCCTCCGCCATGGTCTTTCCGATGCCCAGCACCTCGCCGGTGGACTTCATCTCCGGGCCGAGGATGGAATCGGCATCGCTGAGCTTTTCAAAGGAGAAGACGGGCACCTTGACGGCGCAGTATGGCAGCGCGCGGTAAAGCCCGGTGCCATAGCCGAGGTCTTCAAGCTTTGCGCCGAGCATCACCCTTGAGGCGATATCCACCATCGGCACGTTCGTGACCTTGCTGATATAGGGCACGGTGCGCGACGCGCGGGGATTGACCTCGATGACATAAAGCTCGTTTTCATAGATCAGATACTGGATGTTGACAAGCCCCTTCGTACCCAGCGCCAGCGCCAGCTTTTCGGAGCAGTCGCAGATCTTTTTGAGAAACTTGTCGCTGAGCCTGTTTGGCGGATAGACCGCGATGGAGTCGCCGCTGTGGACGCCGGCGCGCTCGATATGCTCCATGATGCCGGGGATCAGGACATCTTTGCCATCGGAGATAACGTCCACCTCAAGCTCGGTGCCGGGCATGTATTTGTCGATGAGCACCGGATTCTCGATGCCTCCGGAGAGGATCTTCCCCATATAGCCGACAGTGTCTTCGCGGGTGCGCGAGATGGTCATGTTCTGCCCGCCGATGACGTAGGACGGGCGCAGCAGCACGGGATATCCCAGCGCTTCCGCGGCGGCGACGGCTTCATCGACGGTGTTGACGCCCCTGCCGCTGGGACGGCGGATGCCGAAATTCTCCAGCAGCGCGTCAAAGCGGCCCCTGTCCTCGGCGATATCGATGCCGTCGGCGGACGTGCCCAGGATCTTTACGCCGCTTTGATCCAGGAACCGCGTCAGCTTGATCGCCGTCTGGCCGCCGAACGCGACGACCACGCCGACAGGCTTCTCCACCCGGATGACGTTCATGACGTCTTCGGGCATCAGCGGCTCGAAATAGAGCCGATCGGCGGTATCGTAATCTGTGGACACCGTTTCCGGGTTGTTGTTGATGATGACGACGTCGTAGCCCATCTGACGGAGCGTCCAGACGCAGTGGACCGAGCTGTAATCAAATTCGATGCCCTGGCCGATGCGGATGGGGCCGGAACCGAGGACCAGGATGACCGGCCTGCCGCTCCTTGCGAAGGCGCGCGCTTCGCATCCCCCGCCGGTCTGCGAATAGAAATACGGGCGGTCAGCGCCGAAAACGGCGGCGCAGGTTTTGACGATCCGATAGCTGAAGGCATGTCCGGGCACGGCCGCGGCGCCGCTGATGCGCCTGACGGCGGCGTCTGTATAGCCCAGTTCCTTCGCCCTGACGTACTGCGCGTCCGTCAGGCCGCGGGAAAGCGCCGCCTCAAAATCGGCAAGCAGTTTGATCCTGTCCAGAAAATAGGGGTCAATGCTCGTGATTTGATTGATCTCATCGGTCGTCACGCCGCTTT
>CAZLYF010000060.1:9250-13586 GCA_964563725.1 uncultured Oscillospiraceae bacterium | reverse complement strand
CACCGTGAAAATGCGCTTATCGTCCTGATCGGCCAGGCGGGCAAGCACCGGACGGCCGTCAAGCGGCGCGGCGCTCAGCGTATCAAGCCCGATCTCGGCGCCCCGCACAGCTTTCATGAGCGCCGCTTCAAAGGTCGGGGCGATCGCCATGACCTCCCCTGTCGCCTTCATTTGCGTGCCGAGGCGCCGGGAAGAGCCGGCGAATTTGTCAAACGGGAATTTTGGGAACTTGACGACGATGTAGTCGACGGCGGGCTCAAAGCCTTCGAGCGACGCGCCGGTCCTCCCGTTCCTGATCTCGGCAAGCGTATAGCCCAGAGCGAGCTTTGCGGTGACCTTGGCAATGGGATAACCCGTTGCCTTGGAGGCCAGCGCCGAGGACCGCGACACGCGCGGATTGACCTCGATCACGGCGTACTCGGAGCCGTCGGGCTTGAGCGCAAACTGACAGTTGCAGCCGCCGATGATGCCGATGGCGGCGACGATATCCAGCGCTGCCTGCCGCAGCATGCGAAATTCCCGGCCGCTGAGCGTCAGCGCCGGAGCGGCCACGATGGAGTCGCCGGTATGGATGCCCACGGGGTCCACATTCTCCATGGAGCAGACCGACACGGCGCATCCCGCTGCGTCGCGCATCGTTTCAAATTCGATTTCCTTCCAGCCGGAAATGCATTTTTCCACGAGGATCTGCGTGATCGGCGACACGTCAAGCCCGCTCTTTGCGATCGCGGCAAGCTCCTTTGGCGTTTCGGCGATGCCGCTCCCGGTGCCGCCCAGCGTGAACGCCGGACGCACAATGACCGGATAGCCGATCTCCTCCGCGACCTTCAGCGCAGCCGCGACGTCTCCCGCGGTTTCTGAGGGAACGCAGGGCTGGCCGATCGCCTTCATCGCGCCGCGAAAAAGCTCCCGGTCCTCCGCCTTGTCAATGGCATCGATGCCCGTGCCAAGGAGACGCACGCCGAATTTTTCAAGCGAGCCGTCACGGGTGAGCTGCATCGCGATCGTCAGGCCCATCTGACCGCCCAGACCTGCAAGGAGCCCGTCCGGACGCTCCTTTTCCATGATGCGGCGGACCGTCGCGGCGTTGAGCGGCTCCAGATAGATTTCGTCCGCCAGGTTCTTGTCCGTCATGATGGTGGCGGGATTGGAATTGACCAGGACCGTGTTGATCCCCTCGTCACGCAGGACGCGGCAAGCCTGCGCGCCCGCGTAATCAAATTCAGCCCCTTGTCCGATGACGATGGGGCCGGATCCGATCACAAGGACTTTATGGATGCTTTGATCCTTTGGCGTATGGACTGCCTCCCTTCGTCACAGGGTCGCCGCCATCACGGCTTTGATGGTATGCATCCGGTTTTCGGCTTCGTCGAAAACGATCGACCGGTCGCCTTCGAATACCTCGTCGGTGACTTCCATGCAGTCGACGCCGAACTTTTCAAATATCTCTCGCCCGACCTGCGTGCCCAGGTCGTGGAACGCGGGCAGGCAGTGCATGAACCGGCATTGCGGACCGGCATTGTCCATCAGCGCCTTGGTGACGCGGTAGGGCATCAGGTCTCCGATGCGCTCCGCCCACGCCTTGTCCGGCTCGCCCATGGATACCCAGACGTCGGTGTAGATCACGTCGGCGCGCTTTGTCGCCGCCAGTGGATCGGTGATGAATTCCAGCGCCGCGCCGGTATCTTCGGAGATTTTTTTGCAGGTCTCCACAAGCCCGGCGTTGGGAAAATACTTTTCGGGCGCGCAGGCAGCAAAGCGCATCCCCATCTTTGCGCAGCCGACCATCAGGGAATTGCCCATATTGTATCGGGCGTCTCCCATGTAGACGAGCTTGCGTCCGGCCAGTGCGCCGAAGTGTTCCCGGATCGTAAGGAAATCGCCCAGCACCTGCGTCGGGTGAAATTCGTTGGTCAGGCCGTTCCACACCGGCACGCCGGAGTGTTTTGCCAGCGCTTCAACGATTTCCTGTCCGTAGCCCCGGTACTCGATGCCGTCAAACATCCGCCCGAGGACGCGCGCGGTGTCGGCGATGCTTTCCTTGTTTCCCATCTGCGAGCCCTTCGGATCCAGATAGACCGGATGGATCCCAAGGTCGGCCGCCGCCACCTCAAACGCGCAGCGGGTGCGCGTGCTGCTCTTCTCAAAGACAAGCGCGACGTTTTTGCCTTCATGGATCCTGTGCGGGATGCCTTTTTTCTTTTTGCCCTTCAGTTCTGACGCCAGGTCGATCAGCCCGGATATCTCCCCGGGTGTGTAATCGAGCAGTGTGAGAAAGCTTCTTCCCTTCAGGTTCATATCATCCCTCCGCGCAGACCGATTTGATGACGGCGATGGCTTCCCTGAGAAGCGGTATCGGGATCGTGAGCGCAGGAAGCAGACGGACTTTGTCCTTGGCGGACAGACAGAGCACGCCCTGCTCCATGCACTTCCTGACGACCTCCGGGGCGGGTCTGACGGTCTTCAGCCCGATCATCAGTCCCATGCCGCTGACGGCCTCAACCCCGGCGGCATTTGCGAATTCGTCAAAAATCAATTTGCCTTTGGCGCGCACTTCGTCGAGCAGGCCGTCATCGATGCGCTCGATGACGCTGACAGCGCCGGCGCACGCGGCCGGGTTCCCTCCGAATGTGGAGGCGTGGTCGCCGTATCCAAGTACGTTTTCAACCTTTTCCCCCAGCAGGGCGGCCCCCAGCGGAAGCCCTCCGCCAAGCCCCTTGGCCGTTGTGACGACGTCGGGCTGGATGCCGTAATTCATATAGGAATACAGCTTTCCGGTCCGCCCGTTCCCGGTCTGCACCTCGTCAACGATCAAAAGGATATCGTTTGCCTCGCAATACGCGGCAGTCTGCCGCAGGAAAGCTTGTTCCATCGCCACGACGCCGCCCTCGCCCTGAACGCATTCGACCATGACGGCGGCGGGATTTGTCTGCTTCGCGAGACGCCCGAGCGCTTCAAAATCGTTGGCCGGGGCATGGGCGAATCCGGGGGTCAACGGCTGGTACAGCTCGTGATAATGCTCCTGGCCGGTGGCGGCAAGCGTTGTCAGCGTGCGTCCGTGGAAGCTGTTCTCCAGCGTGATGATCGTGTGGCGTCCAGCGCCGTATTTGTCCGACGCGTATTTCCGGGCGACTTTGACGGCGCATTCGTTCGCCTCGGCGCCTGAATTGCAGAAGAACACCTTTTTCAGCCCCGTCCTTTGGCAGAGCAGCTCGGCAAGCCTCCCGGAGGGTTCGGTGTAATAGAGGTTGGACATGTGCTGCACTTTCCCGAGCTGCTCGGTAACGGCGGCGATCCACGCCTCGTCCGCGATGCCAAAGCTTGTCACGCCGATGCCTGAACCCATATCGATATAGCGCTTCCCGTCCTGTCCGAAGGCGACCGAGCCTTTGCCCGACACGATCTCGACCGGAAACCGTTTATATGTGTTTGCGACGTATTTGTTGTCTCTTTCCTGTATCGCGCTCATGCCGATTCTCCCTTTACCATCGTTCCGACGCCTTCGTCCGTGAGCAGCTCCATCAGTATCGAGTGCGGCACGCGGCCGTCCATGATGGTCACGTTTTTCACGCCCCTGCGGATCGCCTCGACGCAGCAGCTCACCTTGGGGATCATGCCGCCGGAGATGACGCCCTCTTCCTGCAATTTTGACGCCTCCGATATCGTGATCTCGGTCATGAGCGTGGCAGGGTCATCCTTGTCCTTAAGGATCCCGGCGATATCAGTCATCATGATGAGCCTTTTTGCGCGGAGCGCCCCGGCGATATGGGCCGCCGCCGTGTCGCCGTTGATGTTGTATGTGTTGCCGTTTCTGTCGCAGCCGACCGTGGATACGACCGGGATATACCCCTTTTCCAGCAGGTCCGTGACCGGTTTGATGTGAATTTTTGTGATCTCGCCGACATAGCCGAGGCTTTCATCCTTGACGGCCGCTTCGATCAGCCTGCCGTCGATGCCGGAGATCCCGATCGCCCTGCCGCCTTTCATCTCAAGCAGATTGACGAGCGTTTTGTTCACCTTTCCCGCAAGGACCATCTGCACGATATCGACTGTTTCCTTGTCTGTCACGCGCAGGCCGTCCACGAACTCGGGCTTCTTGCCGAGTTTATCCATCAATTCGCTGATTTCGGGCCCGCCGCCGTGAACGAGCACGACCTTCACGCCGATGAGCCAGAGCAGGACGATGTCCTCCATGACCTGCTGCTTGAGCTGGCAATGGGTCATGGCGTTCCCGCCGTATTTGACGACGATGACCTTTCCGCTGTACCGCCTGATGTACGGAAGCGCCTGCGTCAGCACCTCGCTGCGGCAGGGCTTGGTGAGGAAGCGGAAGATG
>CAZLYF010000060.1:0-9240 GCA_964563725.1 uncultured Oscillospiraceae bacterium | reverse complement strand
CGGCGCGCTGGGCGTTTGTAAATTGACTCAGCATATCTGACAGCCTCCGTTCAGCTGCGATAATCGCCGTTGATCTTCACGTAGTCATACGTCAGGTCGCAGCCCCACGCGGTCGCGCCACAGATGCCGCTGCCGAGCGACACCAGGATCTCGATTTCTTTTCCAAGCAGCACTTCTTTTGCTTCTTTCTCCGAAAATGCCACGCCGAAGCCGTCCCTGCAGACAGGGATCTCGCCTTTTTCGCTCTTGAACGCGACGCTGACCCGGTTCACGTCCACGTCGGCCCCGGAATAGCCGATGGCGCAGAGCACGCGCCCCCAATTGGCGTCGGCGCCGAACATCGCCGCCTTGAGGAGGCTCGAGCAGATCACGCTCCTGGCGACCGTCTTGGCAGTTTTTTCGTCATCCGCGCCGCTGACCCTGCATTCCAGCAGCTTGGTGGCGCCTTCGCCGTCTCCCGCAATCAAGCGGCAGAGATGGACGGTGACGGTGTTGAGGGCTTTCATGAAGGCCGCAAAGCCCTCGCCGTCCGAGATGATCAGGGGATTGCCCGCCAGGCCGTTGGCAAGCACGGCGACCATATCGTTTGTTGAGGTATCGCCGTCGACGCTGACCATATTGAAGGTATCGGCGGTGTCCTGCGACAGGGCCTTCCGCAGCATGGCGGGCGAGATCGCAACGTCGCTGGTGATGAAGACGAGCATCGTCGCCATATTCGGATGGATCATCCCGCTGCCCTTGGCGATCCCGCCGATGCGGCAGACTTTTCCTCCGGCCTCGAATTCGACGGCGACTTCCTTTATGACCGTATCCGTCGTCATGATGGCCTCGGCGGCCGCCGCGCCGCCGGCGGTCGAAAGGCCTTTGACAAGCGGCGGGATGCCGTTTGCGATCGGTTCAAGGCCCAGCGGCTGACCGATCACGCCCGTTGACGCCACGACGACGTCGTCAGGCGAGATGCCGAGTTCCGCGGCGATCAGGCCGCTCATCTTCTCCGCGATCTCCAGGCCGTCCGCGTTGCAGGTGTTCGCGTTTCCGCTGTTGCAGAGGATCGCCTGCGCCGTACCGCTTTCAAGGTGTTTTTTCGTCACAAGCAGGGGCGCGCCCTTGACGAGGTTGGTGGTATACACCGCCGCCGCGCTTGCGGCAACGGAGCTGAATATCAGGGACAGATCCTTTCGCGTTCTGTTTTTGCGGATGCCGCAGTGGACCCCGTTTGCAGAAAAGCCTTTTGCCGCGCAGACGCCGCCCGGTATCAGATGCATGGATCCACCTCCGTCATACAATGAGCCCGGTCTCCTCCGGGAGACCCAGGACAAGGTTCATGTTCTGTATCGCCGCGCCGGACGCGCCTTTCCCCAGGTTGTCAAACCGTGAAACAAGCAGGATCCTTTCGTCATTTCCGCAGACCGTGAGCTGCATGTCGTCGCGTCCCGCGAAAGCCGCCGCCGACAGAAAACCGTCTTCGCCGGCGCTTTCCGCGAAGGCGACCAGGCCTTCGCGGTAATACTCCCGGTAGGTTTCCGAAACCGTTTCGGCGTCGGCGCCGATTTCACCTGAAAACAGCGGGACGATGACCTCCATGCCGGCATAGAACGGGGCTACGGCCGGGCAAAACGCGGGCGGCGCCGCAAGGCCGCAGAGTTTCACCATTTCAGGCAGGTGCCTGTGGTTCTGCGAAAGGCCGTACATTCTGGGCGCGCGGAGCAGGGCATCGCGGTTTTCCAACTCGTATTCGGCGATCATCTTTTTTCCGCCGCCGGAATATCCGGTCAGGGAGAAGCAGGACAAGGCCGCGCCGGATTTGACGATCCCCGCTTGCGCGAGAGGGGCGATCAGCGCGATGAACCCGCTGGCGTGACAGCCCGGATTCGCGATCCGCCGTGACGCCCGGATTTTTTCCCTCTGGCCGGCAAGCTCCGGGAAACCATAGGTCCAGCCTTCCGCCGTCCTGTGCGCGGAAGAGGCGTCGATGACGACGGTCCGCTCGTCTTCAACCAAGGCGGCCGCCTTGGCCGCCGCCTCGTCGGGCAGGCAGATAAAGACGATATCGGCGCGGTTGAGCATCTCCTTTCGCGCCGCCTCGTTTTTGCGCAGCTGCTCCGGCAGGCAGAGCAGTTCGACATCCCCTCTGGCTGCCAGACGCTCGTATATCCGCAACCCGGTCGTGCCGGCGCTGCCGTCGATATAGACTTTCGTCATGATTTGTCTTTCTCCCTGACAGGGGCTATCCAGGAGCTCCCCTGTCTAGGCATTGTCACGCCGCTTTTTCAGCTGCGCCTGCACCTTGATCGGCAGGCCGTAGAGGTTGATGAAGCCGGCGGCGTCCGCCTGCTTGTAGTCGCTTTCGCCGAAGGTGGCAAGGGCCTCCGAGTAGAGGGAACTGGGGCTCTCGATCCCAGCCGGAATGATGTTGCCCTTGTAGAGTTTCAGGCGCACGGTGCCGGTCACGTTTTCCTGGGTCTTGTCCACAAAGGCGGAGATGGCCTCGCGCAGCGGCGTGAACCACTGGCCGTTATAGACCAATTCCGCAAAGGTCAGGGCCAGCTCCGCTTTTTTGTGGGCGGTCATCTTGTCCAGGCAGACGGACTCCAGCAGGCTGTGGGCTTTGTACAGGATGGCGCCGCCGGGCGTCTCATATACGCCGCGGCTCTTCATGCCCACCAGGCGGTTTTCCACGATGTCCTGGATGCCGATGCCGTTGCTTCCGCCGACCGCGTTCAAATGATAAATGATGTCTTTGAGGCTCATCGCGGCGCCGTCGACCGCCACCGGCGCGCCCTGTTCAAAGGCGATGCTGATGTACGTAGGCTTGTCGGGCGCGTCCATCGGGGAAACGCACATCTCCAGGAAGCCCTTCTTTTCGTAAGCGGGTTCGTTGGCCGGGTTTTCCAGATCCATCCCCTCGTGGCTTAAGTGCCAGAGGTTTTTGTCCTTGGAGTAGTTTGTTTCCCGGCTGATCTTGAGCGGGATCCCATGCTGCTCGGCGTAGTCGATCTCTTCCTCGCGGCTTGTGATGTCCCACTCGCGCCAGGGCGCGATCACCTTCATCTCGGGGGCAAAATGCTTGACGGCCAGTTCAAAGCGCACCTGGTCATTGCCTTTGCCGGTGCAGCCGTGGCAGACGGCGTCGGCTCCCTCCCTGAGCGCGATCTCCACCAATCGCTGCGCGATGCAGGGCCGCGCGGTGCTTGTGCCCAGGAGATATTCCTCATAGTCTGCCCCTGCCTTGAGCGTGGGCAGGATGAAGTCATTGGCATAAATATCCGTCAGGTCCTCGATATACAGCTTGGACGCGCCGGTCTTCAGCGCTTTTTCCTCAAGGCCGTCGGTCTCATCGCCCTGGCCTACATTGCCGCAGACCGCGATGACCTCGCAGTCCGGGTAGTTTTCCTTCAGCCAGGGGATGATGACCGATGTATCCAGGCCGCCCGAATAGGCCAGCGCGATTTTCCTGATCTTTCCCATAAGGCCCTCCATAAATACACAGAATACTGCTTAATTATACATGCTTCTCCGCTCCTGTCAAGCGTGATTCTGCAGAAAATCGGAAAGGGTTTCCGGGAGGTGCCGGAATAGAAGGTCCTCGTGTACAGCTGACATGCATAAACAGCTTTGGGCATATAGTTGACATGTCAACCAAACGGCGCTATCCTTAACCGATCACTCAGCAGGGAGGACATTGGGCATTGCCGACAATGCAGGAGTTTTGGCTGAAAATGAAAAGCCTGCTGGTTTCAGCAAGGCACGCCATCAACGTGAGGTTAAACGCGCTGGACCTGACAAGCGCGGCCGGCGATATCATTTTCAACCTGATGCAGCAGAAAGACGGGCTGTCACAGGAAGAACTGCGGGAAAGGCTGAACGTGGGAAAGGCGGCCGTCTCCCGGACAGTGGATTCGCTTGTTCTCAAAGGATATGTACAGAAAAACAGGCATCCCTTGGACGCGCGCGCCTACCGCGTCGTCCTGACACAAAAAGGCCTGGATATCAGCCAGCAGGTGTCAGACGCGTACTGCGGTGTGTTTGACGTCATCAAGCGCGATATACCGGGAGAGGATTTCCTCCGGGTTGCCCTGCTGCTGGACCGTATCCAGAGCAATCTGAACGAGGAGCGCGCGAAGGAATGATCGGCGCGTTTTTCAAAGGATTCTCCATCCTGCTGGCCTATTTTGCCGTCGCTGCCTCACTCGCGTTGTTTTTGCGCAGCTTGTTCAGCGTACCCAGGGAGCTGTTTAGAAAGACGCTGCACCTTATCCTGCTTTTTTCTCTGCCGGTATTTCTGAATGCCTTTGGCGACTGGTATATATCCGCCTTGGCAGCGCTGGCCTTTGCCGTGATGGTGTACCCGATCCTTGCGTTCGGCGAGCGCTTTGAAGGCTATTCCGAGCTGCTGACGCAGCGAAGCGACGGTGAGATCAAGAGAAGCCTGATGCTTGTATTCGTGATGTTCGCGGTGATCATCAGCATCTGCTGGGGTTGGCTGGGCGACAGGATACTGGCAGCCGCGTGCATTTATGCCTGGGGCTTTGGCGACGGGGCTGCGGCGCTGGTCGGCAAACGCTTCGGGCGCCACTTCCTGAAGGGCAGGTTGATCGAGGGACGAAAGAGCATTGAAGGCACACTGGCGATGTTTGCCGTGTCATTGATTTCGGTCTTCCTCATTTTGATGTTTCGCGGCAACATGCCCTGGCAGAGCTGTCTGGCCATTGCAGCCATGACAGCAGCGGTCAGCGCAGCTGTTGAGCTTTACACGCTGGGAGGGTTTGACACCCTCACCTGCCCAATGGCGGCGGCGTCTGTGATCATCCCGCTAACAATGCTTTGGGAAAGGACGCTCCTGTGAAAAAAACACCGGGTGAGCGCACACTCCTCGCCTCTGTGCTGCTCAGTTCGCCCGGCCCTGTTGTGGTGGGCGCCGGCCTGTTTCTGGGCAGGTCATCCACGCAGCTGGCGGATTTCGTTCGCCGCACGGCGGAACTTGCCGCCATCATCGTATCCTGGGCGGTATTCCGCTATGCCAACAGGGAAGGCGCAGGGGACGGCGTCAAAAAAGCCAGGCTGGAACACGCTGCCGCCATGGGGATCGGTTTGGCGATGTGCCTGGGCGGGGCTGCCATGGCGCTGCTTGCCTTCCTGTCAGAAAAGGGAGAGAAGGGCAATGTTGTGCCGGGACTGGTGATTGCCGTCCTTGGGGTGCTGACGAACAGCTGGTTCTGGCTGCGGTACAGGAGGCTTGACAGGAAAGACCCCAACAGGATCCTCGCTGTACAGTCCAGGCTGTACCGGGCCAAATCACTGGTTGATCTGTGTGTCACCGCGGCGCTGCTGTCCGTTGTACTTTCACCGGCTTCGTCTGTTGCCTTCTATATGGATGTCGCTGGGTCTATCGCAGTTGCAGCGTATCTGCTGGCAAGCGGCGCGGGCATCCTCCGCGGCAAAACCGGCCAGCCTCAGCGGACGTAAATCATGAAGGGTGGCGATCCTATGGTTCACCATGAACCCGCTGCGCGCGCCCTTGAGCGCTTCGCCGTCCTGTGTTAGGATGCAGCCAAGCCTAAGAAGCAGTGCCTCTGCCGATGAACGGTCTTTACTGACTCACCAATTGACACAAAGACTGGGGGGGCGGACCAATGGCAGATTTTTACGAAACATTTAAAACGAGTCACGTTGTTTTGCCAGTGATCCATGTAGAAGATAAGAAGCAAGCGCTTTGGAATGCTGAAACAGCAAAAAAAGCAGGTGCCGACGGTGTTTTCTTGATTAGCATGAGAGGGATGGATAGTGACGGTCTTTTGGAAATACATCGAGAGGTCAAAAAGGAATTTTCGACATGGTGGATCGGTGTCAATCTTTTGGGTGAACCGACAGCTGGAGTTTTTAATAAATTAAACAACGATATATCAGGTCTTTGGGCGGACAATGCTCAAATAGATGAAAGGTCAAAGAAACAGTTTGACGCAGATTCCATTAAATCAGCAAAAGAAAAAAGTGGATGGAAAGGTCTGTATTTTGGTGGAGTTGCATTTAAATACCAACGGCATGTAGACAATCTGGCTCTAGCCGCACAGATCGCCACACAGTATGTGGATGTAATTACCACAAGCGGAGAAGGAACAGGTTCGGCCCCCGATTATGAAAAAGTTGCCGCGATGAAGGCAAGTGTCGGCAATTTTCCGATTGCCATAGCAAGCGGCATCTCTCCCGAAAATATAATAAACTATGAAGATGTTGCAAATTGCTACCTGGTGGCTACGAGCTTATTGATACCGGGAACAGAAAACTTTGATTACGCCAGAGTCAACGATTTGGTTCAGACCATAAAAGGATAATATAGCAATGTGATTCTTGAAATACGCATCAAAACCGCTTGACCATTATTCAATTCTATTTAGTGTTTCATTTCCACTGTACACATTCGGCCTCAGCACGTAGCCCTCAGCCCTCAGCACGCCTCCAGCGCGCTCCCGCTTCACTCAGCCCTCAGCCCTCAGCACTTAGCACTGCAGACGGCAGTCTGCACAGCCCTCAGCACGCCTCCAGTGCGCTCTCGCCCCTCACTTCGCAATCTTCGCGCCGACCGTGCTCGATCGCTCCTTTGCTCATTGGGCGGTCCGGGTTCAAGACATCGTTCAGCCCGAGGTGGTAAGAAGTGGTCGAAAGGGAGGCGACCACAAGGCCATGGAAGGAGAGCGGTGTTGTGGACCAAAGAGCAGAATTCATCACGGAGATCCTGAAGAGGAAAGGCCCTTCAAACACCTGCGAGGGCTGGAAGGATCTGGTCGGCGGCGCATGAAAACCACTGAATGGGATCGGCAAATTTAACTGAATAGGATTGCCAAATATCACTGAATAATGCACGTTTGCGTTGCATGTACGATGAGGTGAAGCGGTGTGAAACAACTTCAACAACAGGGAATTGGCTCGCATCGACGTGAGTTCCGTGCTGATGGGCGTACGACCCCATCTGATCGATGAATGGCAGGAAGTGCCTTCCATTTGAGACGTCGTACGCTTTTCTGTTGATCAGGAAAACGCGAAAGGCCTGTAAATCCTGACCGGTTCGTTAACACCGTGGGTCAAGGGCGTTCTGCACAGTGGCGCCGGCCGCATTGGCACGGTCCGCACAAAACCGGTCACGCTGAATGACCTGATTACAGGAGTTTCTCCTGAAGCCCGGCAAGCAGAAGGTTGGACCTCCTTTCATCTTCGGTTCCCTTGGCGCTGTTGCAGTACAGATGCAGGCACATGCCATATCTCCCTTGTATGGCCGCTTCTGCGTATACTCCCGGGCGGCTTTGGCGAATTCCCGGAGTCTTGATCCAGCCGGGCCTTCAGCTGCCCGATACAGGCGCAGGCTCTTTCCATCTGCTCATCTTTTCGCGTGATTTCCTGTTTTTTGAGGTTCGACCAGCAGCCGATTCATGTCCGCCGTCATTGAACGCGGCGGCATTCCATGGTAAAATCAGGCATCAGCATCTGCGTCAGGACCGCCCTGCGGCCCGTTTTTCGAAAAGGGGCAACAGGCGGCCGTTCACGCGAAAGGATTTGCCATGGATTCCGGCTCCGCCATTTTTGCCGTTGTGGACCGCGGCAAAGCCAACGTTCTGCTCCGCCGCGCACAGCAGGTCGGCGCCCGTCGCGGCACCATTTTTTTGGGCGAGGGCACCATGCCTTCGCGCTTGATGGACCTCCTGGGCATCAACCGGACGCAGAAGGAAGTGCTCCTCATCGCGGTGCCGGAAGAAGCCCACGAACGTCTCTACGATATGCTGCGCGAGGAATACCAGCTGCACAAGCGGTATAAGGGCATCGCCTTTTCTGTGCCCTACCGGCAGTACAGCCCGGGCGGCCCGTCCGCGGAGCCCCACGCCTGGCCACAGGGAACCCCCTACGTCTGCCTGATGACGGTGGTGGATAAGGGCCTGGGAACGGAGTGCATGAAGGTGGCCCGGTCGGCCGGCGCGCGCGGGGGCACCATCATCTCCGCCCATGGCACGGGCGTCCCGCAGGATTTTTATTTCCCCCTGGTCATTGAGCCGCAAAAAGACATCGTCATGATCGTTACCCAGAGCACAACCGCGCCGCGGATCCGCGAAACCATTTATGCGGGCCTGCGCCTGGAGCGCAAGGGCGCGGGCATCGTCTTTGCCCTGCCTGTCACCAGGACCCTGGGGCTGTATGAGGAACGCCAGCAGGAAAGGACGGTGAGTCCATGAGCCTGCTTCGGCAGAAATTCAGCGAGGTCAGCCGTTCCCTGCTGCCCGTCATGGTCCTTGTGCTGCTGCTGGCCTTCGTCATGGTCAGGCCGGACGCGTTTGTTGTCTGGCGCTTTCTGATCGGCTCCGTCCTGCTGCTGGCGGGGCTGGCCATCTTCCTGCTGGGCGTGGACCTGGGCATGAATCCCATCGGGGACCACATGGCCGTGGAAGTGGCCACCTCCAGGTCGAAGCTCAAGGTTGCTGCCATGGCGTTCCTGCTGGGCTTCCTGGTCACCGTCGCGGAGCCTGACCTGCTGATCCTGGGCAAGCAGGTGCAGAATGCTTCCGGCGGCGCCATCGACGCCATGACCATGGTCTACCTGGTCTCCGCCGGCGTGGGCATGCTGATCATGTTCGGAACCTTCCGCCTGCTGCGCGGCCGCTCCTACCCCGGGTTTATGGGCCTTGCCTATCTGGGGATCTTTGTCCTTGGGCTTTTTGTCTCGGAGGAGTTCCTGGCCATCTCCTTCGACTCCTCCGGCGCCACCACCGGCGCGCTCACCACCCCCTTCATCCTGGCGCTGTCTGCCGGCCTTTCCCGCATCAAGGGCGGCAAGAGCAGCGAGGACGACGCCTTTGGCATGGTCGGCGTCATGAGCGCCGGGCCGATGTATGCCCTGATGCTCATGAGCATCATCACCGGCCAGAAGAACATCCAGGGCGAAGCGGAGGAATTTGCCGTCCAGCAGGGCAGCACGCTCGCGCCCCTGCTCAACTACCTGCCCAAGGAGTTCCTCGGATCCCTGATTGCCCTGCTGCCGCTGACCGCTTTCTTTTTCTTCCTGAATTTTATCCATTTCAAAGCCCCGCGACGCGAGCTGTCCCGCATCGTCAAGGGCCTGGTCTACACCCTGGTGGGGCTGACGCTGTTCCTCACCGGCGTCTATTCCGGCTTTTTGGACATGGGCCAGCTCATCGGGCGCAGCATTGCAGGCCGCTATACCTGGCTGCTTCCTGTTGTTGGGTTTTTTATCGGCAT